>ONFJ01000133.1 GCA_900317085.1 uncultured Eubacteriales bacterium
GGACCTGGATGCCATCCTCGGTCGCGATGAACGGACCATCGACAAAGTCGGCGGCGCCGTGGAAGCGGTCGGGAACGCGAACTTCATCGCGCTGATCGGCACGCCCGTGCCGGCGGTCGTGGGCACCGACCTCAGGGCCCTCGCCCGCATGTGCGAGAAGAAGTTCGGCCTCCCGACCCTGCCTATCGAGACCTATGGCATGGAGTACTACGACAAGGGCGCAGAGCTCTCTTACATGACCCTCATCAAAGCGCTGGAGAAAGGCGCTCTGGATGCTTCGTACGAGAAGCTGGGACTGCACCTGCCGTCCCGGGTAGCCGGCGCCAAAGCCGCCGCGCTGGAGGGTGCCGCCCCCGTCGACCCGCGGGCCCATGTGGCCTCCGTCGGCGTCCTGGGCGCTACGCCCCTCGACCTTCTGAGCCTCGACGGCGCGGAACTCATCCGCCAGCGGGTCGAGACGAAGCAGACCCAGCAGAACCTGCTGCACATGCGGCTGCGGACCGGGGAGATCACCTCGCCCTTCCGCCACGTCGTGCAGAAGACCTATGAAGACAACAAGCCGGACGTCTACGTGTTCGGCATGGACTGCGGCTTCGACCAGCTCGGCCACCTGTTCACGGTGGACCGCAACGTGGTCGTGTCCCCCGCGGGACTGAAGCCCGCAAAGTGCACCGGCGGGTGTGCGAGGCCGCGCAGCCGGCAGACGCCGAACCGGCGGCCCGCTCCGCGAAGGTGCTCATCCTCCACCAGCAGGTGGCCGGAAACTCCCTTCGCGAGTCCCTCGAGAGCATCAACGACGCCAACCGCACGCTGAACGCCCTCGATTCCATGGGCCCCACGTCCATGCTGGAGGAGTCCGGCAAGGGCGTGCCCGGGACGGAGGACATCCCGCGGCCGGAGCCGGAAGTGCATCCGGAAGCGGAGCTCTCCATCTCTGTCGGGACGTTCTTCGAGCAGGAGGCGTCCATCGCCCGAGAAGGCGACCGGAAGTTCACCGGAGAGGACGAGTTCCTCGACTACCTGAAGGCGGAGCAATTCGACGTCATCCTCGGCGACCCGATGTACCGCATGGCCCTCAAGTGGTGGGACGGGACGTTCCTCCCGCTGCCGCAGTACAGCGTCTCGGGCGAAGCCCATGAGGCATTGACAGAAGCAGAGCTTCTTTGACTGCCGGCGGAGAGGCCGCCGAGCCGTTCGCCAACCGAACCCCCTCTGCGAGGGACCCCAAACGTCTCTGCGGCGCTCTCCGCTTTGCACTGATTCCGGCCGTTCATCGCGCTGATCGCCGAGAAAAGCGGCGTGCGCGGGAGCGTCTGCAACAAGGGGCCGTACGTCGAAGTGTTCGTCGGCGGGACGGAGGCACAGGTCTCCGACTTCGAGCGGCGATTGACGGACGAAGCACCCGAACGCTCCAACATTTTGAAAATCGAAACGACCGAGATCGACTCTTCGGAGTTCGATCGGACCATAGAAGAACAGTTCGCCGGCGGCACGGTCGTCGACACTTCCGAAGGGGCCGAGGCGCTGACCGACAAACCCTTCCGGATCATCCAGAGCGAGAAGGTCAAGGGTGACATCTTCGTGTCGCCGGACATCGCGACCTGTCCGAAGTGTGAGAAGGAACTGTTCGACCCCGGCCTGCACCCGTTCATCAACTGCACGGCCTGCGGGCCCCGGCTGACCATCCTCGACTCCATGCCCTACGACCGGGTGCGGACCTCCATGGCGGAGTTCCCGATGTGCCCGGACTGCGAGGCGGAGTACACCAGTCCGAAGACCCGGCGGTACCACGCGCAGCCCGTCTGCTGCAACGACTGCGGACCGGAGCTGTACCTCGCGTACGACGGGACCGTCGAACCGGCGGTCTGTGCCCCGGACCGGAGCGCAGAGACACTCTCCCGCAATGAGGCGCTGTTCCAAACACGGCGCGTCATCCGGGACGGCGGCATCGTCGCTATCAAGGGCATCGGCGGGTTCCACCTCTGCTGCGATGCCACGAACGAAGCGGCGGTCGCCCGACTGCGGGAGCTCAAGGACCGGCCCTTCAAGCCCTTTGCGGTCATGCTGAAGAGCATAGACGTTGTGAAACGGGAATGCACGGTGCTGGACGGACAGGAGGCACTCCTGACCGGACCCCAGAAACCGATCTTACTATTAGAAAAACGGGCGGTTGGCGACCCGACGGAGACCTCGGAGAACGCTCCGAAGCTGTGTCCGTCGATCGCCCCCGACAACCCCAACGTGGGCGTCATGCTGCCCTACAACCCGGTGCAGTACCTGCTGTTCCACCACCCGGAAGACCCGGACGAGCGGCCCTTCCCGGACTGCCTCGTCATGACGAGCGGCAACCCCCGGGGCGCGCCCATCTGCCGGACGGACGAGGAGGCCCTCGAGGTCCT
>ONFJ01000132.1 GCA_900317085.1 uncultured Eubacteriales bacterium
GCCCGCACGGTGCTCGAGGGCACGAAGGTGGGGGACAGCATCATGACGAACGGTGTCTGTCTCACCGTCACGGAACTGGGCGCCACCTACTTTTCCGCGGACGTCATGCACGAAACGCTGCGGCGCAGTTCCCTCGGAGACCTCTCCCCGGGAAGCCCGGTCAATCTGGAACGGGCCATGCCGGCGGATGGCCGATTCGGCGGACACATGGTCTCCGGCCACATCGACGGCACCGGGACCGTGACGGAACTCCGCCAGGACGACAACTCCGTCTGGTACACCATCTCGGCGGCGCCGGAACTGCTCCGGTACATCGTGGAGAAGGGGTCCATCTGCATCGACGGCATCAGCCTGACGGTGGCCGCGGTGGATGACCGGAGTTTCAAAGTCTCCATCATCCCCCACACGCGAGCCGTCACGAACCTCTCGACCAAAGGCGTCGGGAGCACCGTGAACCTCGAGTGCGACGTCATCGGGAAGTATGTGGAAAAACTGCTGGGACCGTTCGGAACGGCAGGCGGTACATCGCCACAGGAAGAAAAACCTTCCGGCATTACCGAAGCATTTTTAAGAGAATACGGATTCTAAGTGTTTTGCGGAACCACTCCGGAGAGCACTCCTCATGGAAAGAAGGAAACGAAATGGCAAGAGAATTTGCGACCATCGAACAGGCGGTCGAGGACCTGAAGGCGGGAAAACTCATCCTCTGTGTGGATGACCCGGACCGGGAGAACGAGGGCGACCTCATCTGCGCCGCCGAGTTCGCGACCACCGAAAACATCAACTTCATGGCGGTCCACGCGAAGGGACTCATCTGCATGCCCATGAGCGGCAAGCGCTGTGACGACCTGGGGCTCACCCAGATGGTCACCGCCAACACGGACAACCACGAGACGGCGTTCACGGTCTCCATCGACCACATGAGCACCACCACCGGCATCTCGGCCGTCGAGCGGTCCATCACGGCCCTCAAGACCGTCGAGGAGGGCGTCCAGCCCCACGAATTCCGCAGACCCGGACACATGTTCCCGCTGCGGGCAAAAGACGGCGGCGTGCTGGTCCGCTCCGGCCACACGGAAGCGACGGTCGACCTCATGCGCATCGCCGGCCTCAAGGACGCATCACCATCGCGGACCTCATCAAGTACCGGCTCAACCACGAGAGCCTCGTCGTCCGGGAAGCGGACGCGGATCTTCCGACGGCCTACGGCCACTTCCAGATCCTCGGTTACCGCAACTCCGTCAACGGAGAACAGCACGTGGCTCTGGTCATGGGCGATGTGGCGAACGGTGAACCGGTCCTGTGCCGGGTCCATTCCGAGTGCCTCACCGGAGACGTCTTCGGCTCCGAACGCTGTGACTGCGGAGACCAGCTCCATCAGGCGATGAAGCAGATCGCGGAAGAAGGCCGCGGTGTCATCGTGTACCTCCGCCAGGAGGGGAGGGGCATCGGACTTCTCAACAAGCTCAAGGCCTACGAACTGCAGGAGCAGGGCTATGACACCGTCGAGGCGAACCTGAAACTCGGCTTCCCGGCAGACATGCGGGAGTACGGCGTCGGCGCGCAGATCCTGCGGGACATCGGCGCGAGACGGCTGAGACTGCTCACGAACAACCCGGCCAAGATCAACGGCCTCGAACCCTATGGCGCCCATCCAGATCAAGCCCCAGCCCCACGATTTCAAATACTTGCTCACGAAACAGCAGAAAATGCATCACATGACCGAATACAAGGAGGACTAAAACCATGAAAACTTTTGAAGGAAACGTCGTAGCAAAAGATGTGAAGGTCGCTATCGTCGCGGCCCGGTTCAATGAATTCATCGTCTCGAAACTCATCGGCGGCGCAGAGGATGCTCTTCTTCGCCACGGTGTCAAAGAGGACGACATCACCCTCGCCTGGGTGCCCGGCGCGTTCGAGATCCCGGTCATCGCGAAGAAGCTCGCCGAGTCCGGCAGGTATGACGCGGTCCTGTGCCTCGGCGCAGTTATCCGCGGCGACACCTCCCACTACGACTATGTCTGTGCCGAAGTCTCCAAGGGCATCGCGCAGGTCGAGCTCTCCACCGGCGTCCCGACCCTCTTCGG
>ONFJ01000131.1 GCA_900317085.1 uncultured Eubacteriales bacterium
TCCACCTGCGGCGGGAAGCCCGTGTAGTGCTCGAGCCAGCCCGGGAGTTTGACGGTCCCGATGTCCTGGCACTGGCGGTGGTGGGTGCAGCCTTCCGAGATGAGCACCCGGTCGCCGGGCTGCAGCGCCCGCATGGCCGCCGCGCCGAGGACCTGTTGTTCGAGGTCTCCCTTGTACCGCGCGAAGAGGATGGAGAACGACGTGACCGGAATGCCCGAGGGCGTGTCCTTCATGACGCTCTTAAAGGCCTGGGAGTCCGTGACCACCAGTTTCGGTGTCGTCACCTTCGACGAGCAGAGCCGGTCGAGCAGCAGCTTCAGGTCCGACGCCTGCACACAGAGTGCGTTGCAGTGAAGGTCCAGAAGTTCCCGCAGCACCTGCTGTTGGGGGAGGATGATCCTGCCCTTTGGAGCAGACGCGTCGATGGGGATGACCAGCACAACAGTGTCCCCGGGCGAGACGAGGTCCTTCAGGATGAACTTCTCCTGCCGGATGCCGGCAAGTTTGCCGAGCGCTTCCCGAAGTTCGTTGATGCCTTCGCCGGTCTTGGCAGAGACAAAGAGGGAGACTGGTTCGGTTCCAGGTTCACGTTCGAAAGCTTTGTCCTGAAAAGCGCCTTTTTCTTTTAATAGATCACATTTATTAAAAACAATAATATAGGGAAGCTTCCGTTCTTCGAAGAGGCCCAGAAGCTCCTGCTCGGCGGGGAGGAAGGCGCTGCCGTCCGGAGTTTCCTGCAAGGCCCGGGCGCCGGAAACTTGAGCAACCGTCTCCGCTGCCCGCCCTGCGTGCTCCGCACCGTCGACGACGAGGACGGCGACGTCCGTCTGCCGCAGGGCCTGCCGGGTGCGCTCGACCCGCATGGCGCCCAGTTCGCCTTCATCGTCGATGCCCGGTGTGTCGATGATGACCACCGGTCCGATGGGAAGGAGCTCCATCGCCTTTAAGACCGGGTCTGTCGTGGTGCCCCGGACCTCCGAGACGAGGGCCAGCTGCTGGTTGGTGACCGCGTTCACGACGCTGGACTTGCCGGCATTGCGCACACCGAAGAACCCGATGTGGACCCGCTCGCCGGAGGGCGTATCGTTCAGGGTGTTGGTATTGCGGACAGTGTCACTCACGGCCGTCATCTCCTTTTTGTTCCGTTGGTTTGTATTCTTTGCGGTCGCCGCGGTCGACCACGGTGTGGTACCCGAATTTCTCGAGCCGCAGGTCGATGCAGGCGTTGCATTTGGTGGCGTCGTCGTTGACGCAGATCTTGAGTGGGTGGATGGTCCCGAGCGCGGTCGTCGAGGGGAGCAGCACGTCCGGCAGCATCAGCCGGAGGATGCTGAGGTAGTAAAGCGTGTCTTCGAGTGTCCCCGCCGGCATGTCCTTGAAGGGCGTGTCGTGGTGGGGAATGAAGGGCCCGATGCCGACCATGTCCGGTCGGAACTCCTGCAGGAAGACGAAGTCCCTCGCGAGGTCTGCCGGTGTCTGGTACGGTGCGCCGACCATGAAGCCGGCTCCTACCGCGTAGCCAAGTTCCCGTAAATCGCCCAGGCACTGCATGCGGTGTTCAAAGCTCATGTCCGCCGGGTGGAGTTTCTCGTAGTGCTCCTTCGTGGCGGTCTCGTGCCGCAGCAGGTACCGGTCCGCGCCGGCTTCCTTCAAGGCAGCGTAGCTCTCGTACGACCGCTCGCCCAGGGACAGGGTGACGGCGCAGTCGGGGTATTCGGTTTTGATCTGTCTCACGATTTCGCAGAGCACGGCGTCCGTGAAATGCCCGTCTTCGCCGCTCTGCAAAACGAACGTACGAAAGCCCAGGTCATAGCCACTGCGGACGCAGTACATGATCTGGGCTTCACTCAGTCTGTATCGTTGAAGGTTGGGATTGCTTTTACGGATGCCACAATAGTAGCAGTCGTTCTTACATACGTTGGAAAATTCGATTAACCCCCGCACGAAGATGTTTCTGCCGTAAACCTCATCCCGGACCGCCGCCGCACGTTCCTGCAGCAGCCTTGCACCCTCATCGGACCGGTGAGACACCAGGTACTCGAACTGCTCTTCCGTCAGTCGGTGGCCGGCGCTCAGCGAATCAATGATTGAAAACAATTTGTCCATTGATAACACCGTATTCTCTT
>ONFJ01000130.1 GCA_900317085.1 uncultured Eubacteriales bacterium
GCGTCGTGGCTGGGCATCCCCTACGCGAAGCCGCCAGTGGGAGAGCGCCGCTTCAAGGCACCGGAGTACGTGGACGCGAGCGACCGGGTCTTTGAGGCGAAGTACTACGGAAAGAGTGCTTTCGGCGCAGAAGACTATTCTGATACCATACAGAAGCAGACCTCCGAGGACTGCCTCTACCTGAACATCTGGCTTAACGCCGACGACAAGACCGAGAAGAAGCCGGTGATGGTCTGGATTCACGGCGGAGCTTATGCCGTCGGTTCGGGTTCGCAGTTTGGCTACAACGGAGCCAACCTCGTTCAGGCGCAGAGCGACATCATCCTGGTGAACATCAACTACCGCCTGAACATGTACGGCTTCATGGACTTTACGTCGGTACCCGGCGGCGAAGACTTCGAGACGGCACCCTGCAACGGCCTGCTCGACCAGGCGATGGCGCTCAGATGGGTGCACGAAAACATCGCCGCCTTTGGCGGCGACCCTGACAACGTGACCGTTTTCGGGCAAAGCGCCGGCGGCGGTTCGGCCTCCATTCTGTCGGTCATGAAGGAGGCAAACCAGTATTTCCAGAAGATCATCGCCCAGAGCGGCTCGGTCTACGCGGCCATGCCGGTCGGCTGTGAAACTGCGCAGAGCAGGACGAAGGCACTGCTCGAGTACACCGGCTGCAAGACCATGGACGACATCATGGCTCTGACCGAAGAGGAACTCCATGAGGCGTATGTCAATGCGGTCAACAAGTTCATGAGCAGCCCCTACTACGGAAATGAGGTTCTCCCCGAGGCACCCATCGAGCTGTACAAGAAAGGCTACGCAAAGCACATATCCATCATGGCAGGCAGCACCTGAAGGAAGAAGATAAGAAATCTTATGAGGAATTCCAGAGGGTCTGCAGGCTTCAGGAGCCGGGACTGATCGAGACGGAGTTCTTAAGTGAGGTCATATTCAGGGTTGCCCTGCTTCAGCAGCTCGACGTGCAGAGCGCGTTCAACAAAACGTTCTTCTACTACTGGTCGTACCCGGGCAGCAATCCGGATATTGGGGCAGCACATTCCGTAGAGCTCATCTTTTTGTTCAACCTTCGCGGCGTGGGGACGACCGGCGCATTCAATGGCACGAACATCCCTGATGAGATTTTCACGGCCGTTCAGCAGATGTGGACCAATTTCGCGCGCTGCGGCGATCCGTCGACAGACCAGATCGAATGGAAGGCGTACTCGGCCGGCGACCAGAACGTTCTGGTCATCGCCGGGCCTGGGCAGGCTTTGGTAAGGCACTGTCTCATCTGAACATATCATATTGAGAACTTAATAAGAAAAAGAGCTGGCTTCTACACGGCCAGCTCTTTTTCTTTACGTGCAGGCACGACGCGTCATCAAGCATATCCGGTTTGACCGTGAATAAGAGGAACCCAGTAGAGAAGGATCAGTGTTACAAGTCACTCCCCGGCCAGCCTCTCTGCATACACAGGGCTCCTTCGCTCCGACCCCCAAAAGTACTCCGCTCAGGAGCCCTGTGTATGCCTTAAGGAACTGTCACGAAATTAACTATGCAGATTGCGCAGGATGGTTTTTCGAGATCAAGGAAGAAAACGCAGCCGTACCGGGGTACGGCGAGGCTTTCTGACGCAGATATCGGAAAACCAGACATGCAATATGCAATAGCAAAGTCGTGTATGCTGACATGACCAATGTGCGCTACAACGGGAAACTGAAGAACGTCGTTGTATTCAACGACAAAAAGAATGACATCCGCAATTGGCTTACAGAGATTATTACAGCGGTCTAACGACATAGCATTGAACAACGAACCCCTTTGGACTCTCCTAAACAATCACACGTTGGGGGAGGGTTCAAAGGGGTTCATCGTTTTATTGTATCAAATCTGCAAGAGAGATAGACCTGATTATTACCAAGAGCATCTCAAGGTTCTCCAGGAATACCCTGGTGGCCCTGACAACCATAAAGAAGCTGAAAGCCAGGAAAGTAGGGATCTATTTTGAAAGCGAAGGCGTATATTCCCTGAATGAAGACAGCCGGATGGGACTCACTTTTTTCTGCGAGATTGCGGAGCAGGAGTCCAGGATACGCTCCAGGAGCATGGAGACATCCCTCAGGATGCGGCTGGACCACGGCCTTCCGCTGACCCCGGAACTGCTCGGATTTTTGAAAGGCAAGGACGGAAGGCTGGTCATCAACGAAGAGACTAAGAATATTCCAAAACTGATGTTCTATATGTACCTTTATGGTTATTCTACACAGAAGATCGCTGATGTCCTGACCAGGCTTTGCAAAAAAACGTATCTCGGAAACATGAAGTGGTCACCAGGGGGCATTGCAAACTCCCTTAAAAATGAACGCTATTGCGGGGATGTCCAAACGCGCAAAAGGTACAAGCTGTTCGCTG
>ONFJ01000128.1 GCA_900317085.1 uncultured Eubacteriales bacterium
CTTTGCGGGCTTCAGTCCCGCGGGGGACACGACCACGTTGCGGTCCACCGTGAACAGGTGGCCGAGCTGGTCGAAGCCGCAGTCCATGCCGAACACGTACACGTCCGGCTTGTTGTCTTCATAGGTCTTTTGCACGACGTGGCGGAAGGGCGATGTGATCTCCCCGGTCCGCAGCCGCATGTGCAGGAGGTTCTGCTGGGTCTGTTTCGTCTCGATCCGCTGGCGGATGAGCTCCGCGCCGTCAAGGCTCAGAAGGTCCAGCGGAGTCGCGCCGAGGACGCCGACGGAGGCCACATGGGCCCGCGGGTCGACGGGGGCGGCACCCTTCAGCGCGGCGGCTTTCTCGGCGGCCACCCGGGACGGCAGGTGCAGTCCCAGCTTCTCGTACGAAGCGTCCAGAGCGCCTTTCTCCAGCGCTTTGATGAGGGTCATGTAAGAGAGTTCCGCGCCCTTGCCGTAGTACTCCATGCCATAGGTCTCGATAGGCAGGGTCGGGAGGCCGAACTTCTTCTCGCACATGCGGGCGAGGGCTTTCAGGTCCGTGCCCACGACCGCCGGGACCGGGGTCCCGATCAGCGCGATGAAGTTCGCGTTCCCGACCGCTTCCACGGCGCCGCCGACTTTGTCGATGGTCCGTTCATCGCGACCGAGGATGGCATCCAGGTCCCCGAGGATGGCATCCAGGTCCCGGATGCCCGCCGAGTACACGGCGCTCTGTTTATGCCCCCAGCGGGGCTCGTCGAAGCCACAGATGTTTCCCGCGCAGCCGCCGGCGTCCAGGATGACGATGATGCCGCCGAGCTCGTAGAGCACGGCCACGGCGCCGGACTGGTCCGGGGAAAAGGGGCTCAGGTATCGGTAAAGGCCTTTCATGCGTCGGCCTCCTTGTCTTCAGGTTCGGAAAGGGCGGCATCCATCGCCTCGAGGAGCCCCTCCACGGCCGTGTAGCCGAAGGGCTGCTTCTCGGAGTTCCAGAGGACGTGGCGCGCGCTCGGGCAGTAGACCGCGGCGTCCTTGCCGATGGTCAGGTCCACGGTCTCCTCCTCGTAGTGCACCATGGAGGGCGAGATGCCGGTGTACACGCGGGTCTCGGGACTCACCTCCGCGAGCTGCTTCAGGAACGGGAAGTCGTACTCCGTCAGGTTCGAGAACACGCTCGGGACCGTGAGGCCCATGCGGCAGAGGAAGGTCGCGAGCTCGTAGGGGTTGGCGTTGCACATCTCGCCGATGGCGACGCTGGTGCCCTTGTATTTCTCCGCGAAGGCGTTTCGTTTGGAGATACACCGCTCGTACATCGCCTCATCGTCCATGGTCACGCCCACGGCGGACCCGAAGAGGCGGTACTGGTTGTGGATGCGGTCCGGGTCATAGAGCCGGTGCAGTTCGAGGAAGGGCATGTTCAGCCGCTTCTGCAGCGTGCCGGCGGCGTACACGGACTCCGGGTGGAGCACGATGTTGAAGTTCGCCTTGCCCATCTCGTAGTAGTCGTCGAGGGTCTTCATGGCGGAGATCTGGTTGACCGTCCGGATGCCGGGCCGCTCGAGGAGCGAGTACAGCGTCTCGCGGATGGCGACCATCGGGGGCTTCTTTCCCTCGCGCTCGATGGCGTACATGTAGCTCGGGATGACGAGGACGTCGTTCTCCTCTTCGGCCTTCCGACAGATGCGGGGCAGGTCCGTGCCGAGGAGCGCGTCGACGCAGGTGATGCAGATGACGATGGCCTTCGGCTTCGGGTCCGCGACCTCCATGATCTCATGGATGGCCTCCGGAATGCGCGAGAGGTGGCGCCCGGTGACGAGGTCCGTCTCGGACATGGGCAGGTAGAACATGCGGTCCGCGTAACCCTCTTCGGTGCTCATGACTGTGGAGTTGCGCCCGCAGGCGTTCGGCGCCACGAGGAGCATCGCCGACTCCGGCAGCACGAGGGCCGCGCGCTTGACACCGAAGCCCACCGCGCCGGGGGAGTTGTAGAACAGCGTCGCCGGCGACGAGTAGATCAGATGACACGCCGGAATGAACTCCTCCGGGATGTGATCCGCTCCAAGAGCCACCAACTCTTTTACGGAAATCGAAAATGGTTTCAAAAGAAAGCTCCTTTATGATTACAGAAATTTCCGTGGGAAAAGTTTGTCGAAGCAAGAATTGAGCTTTGCGGGGTACGCCGAAGGCGTTATTGATTCCCCCGTACAGCCTCCGCAACGCGACCTTCGCCGCGAGGCAAAGCTTTTCCAGGAAATTTCTCAAACCTTATCTTCCAGTAATGTCTTGGCGAGTTCGATGAACTTCTGCGAGATCTCCAGCGTGGGGTCGCCTTCGATGACGGTCATGCCGCGGTCTTCGTAGAAGTTGATGTCGTCGCACCGGGGGATGTCGGCGACGATGGGAAGCCCGTGTTCGTCGGCGAAGGCGCGGACTTTGGCTTCCTCGTCCGGCACGTTCCGCCGGTTGAGGAGGATGCCCCGGACTTTCGCGTAGCTCCGGTCCTCGAAGTTCTTGACGGCGGTCGTGATGTTGTTCGCCGCGTAGAGCGCCATCTTCTCGCCGGAGGTGACGATGAGGACCTCGTCGGCGTAGCCCTCCCGGATGGGGACGGCGAAGCCGCCGCAGACGACGTCGCCGAGGACGTCGAAGAGCACGACGTCGGGCTGCTCTTTCTCGAAGAGCTCGAGGTCATTGATGATATTGAACGTCGTGATGATGCCGCGGCCCGCGCAGCCGAGACCCGGGGTGGGCCCGCCGGTCTCGATGCACAGGACGCCGCCGAAGCCCTTGCGGACGAGTTCGTCGTAGCCGGGTTCGGCGTCATGCTCGCGCATGTAGTTCAGAGCGGGAGTCGGCACATCGCCCCCGAGTAAGTTGAAGGTGGAGTCGGCCTTGGGGTCGCACCCGATCTGGATGACCTTCTTGCCGAGGTGGGCAAACGCCGCGGACAGGTTGGAAGTCATGGTGGACTTGCCGATGCCGCCTTTGCCGTAAACTGCGATCTTGATCATAATATGCTCCTGTTTGGCGATTTACTTCTTTGCTTTTTCCAGCATGCTCTTGACCGAGATGCCGGGGATGCGGCCGAGGGTACCGGTCAGGGCCGAGACCTCGTCGTTCGTGCCGTCCACCACGAGGGAAATGACGGACACGCCGCGGTCCCGGTAGGGGATGCCCATGCGGCCCACGATGAGGGTACCGTACTGGGACAGGGTCTCGTTGACCTTCTCGACGGAGGTCAGGTCCTCGACGAGGATGCCGATGAACCCAAGGCGTTTATTGGTATCACACATAGTGGTTACTCGCTTTCT
>ONFJ01000124.1 GCA_900317085.1 uncultured Eubacteriales bacterium
TGCAGCGGCTGGAACCCGCGGACTTTATTGATGAGCTGGACGAATTCGGAGATGCCGCCTTCGTAGCAGTAGATTTCCTGGTGGACGTTCGGCAGGTTCGCAAGCACTTCGGTCTCGGCTTCGCCGAACTCCTCTTCTTTTTTCTTGTTGGAGATTTTGGAGGAGATTTGTTTCGCTTCCTCGAGGTCCTTCTCTGCGACCTCCCGAAGGTCGGTCAGCGTGATCTTAAGACCGGCGTTCAGGAAGGCCTGTTCTCTGAGACGCTTCTGCAGGGTCTCAAAGTCGTATACGGTCGTCTCCTGGAAGATGTCGCCGCAGGCCTTGAACCGGATGGTGGTACCGGTCTCTTCCGTGTCGCCGATGACCTTGAGGTCCTCTTCCGGAACACCCAGGTTGAACTTCTGGTAGTGGACATGCCCGTCCTGACGGACTTCGACTTCGAGCCAGTCAGACAGGGCGTTGACGACGGAGGAACCGACGCCGTGGAGACCGCCGGAGACCTTGTATCCGCCACCGCCGAACTTACCGCCGGCATGGAGGACGGTCAGAACGACCGTGACCGAGGAAATGCCCAGTTTCTCGTTGATACCGACGGGGATGCCTCGACCGTTGTCGCGGACTTCGATGATGTCCCCGGGCAGGATGTTCACTTCAATGTGTGTGCAGAAGCCGGCCAGCGCCTCGTCGATGGAGTTATCGACGATCTCATAGACCAGATGGTGGAGTCCGCGGGGACCGGTCGAACCGATGTACATACCGGGACGCATCCGGACCGCTTCGAGACCTTCGAGGACCTGGATCTGCTCGGCACCATAGTCTTCCTCGACGATGGTGTCCATTTCTTCCACGTCATCGAACTCGCCGATGGCAGCTTCTTTCGCCTGGACCGCCTCGTCCGCAGCCTGTTCCGCTGCGAGCTCCGCCGCCTCAATGGCCGCCGCCCGGTCTGCCGCTGCTTTCGCCGCAGCCTTCTCGGCCTCCTCCGGAGTCATACCGGCATACGGGTCTTCGCTGACCTCAGCGTCTTCTCCCGTCAGTTCGCCTGCGGTGTTCTCCAGAACTTCTGCGTTCATTTTTTCCTTATCCAAAGTAAAACCTCCAGAATCGAAAGTTGCATTAACGACTTATACGGAAAATGTTCCGCTGTTCAAACGTCCCAACAGCGTGTTGGAACTCAATTGCGATAAATAAACGATGATGGTTTCTTCTTCTTTTGTGACCACAAACGACTTCGGCAACTCGAAGGGGCTGACGTTGACGACGCGGCCGGCTTTTTCGGCGAGGTTCAGATACTCGCGGGAGCTCTTCTGCACGGTCGTCGTGTCGAGGTCAAAGATGCCCAGAATGTGATCCGTCTGGATGACGGTATCTGCGCCTAAATGAAGAAACATAGGAAAACTTCTTTCTGATTTTTGGCTTTTGACCTTTCTTCTCGGGGAGGAACAAGAGTGCCGCAGAGACACTTGGGGTCCCTCGCAGAGGGGGTTCGGCTGGCAAGTGGCTCGGTGGCCTCTTGCGACGGAACCCATGAAAAGCCAAAAATCAAACCAATTTACCAGCCGCCACTTCGAAGAGCTTGCCGTTTTCGGACTGCTTCGAGAGCAGGATGCTCGAAGGCTCGCAGCAGGTGAGGAACACCTGCCAGCCGTCGATGTGGTTGAGGATGTAGTCCTGCCGGCCGGCGTCCAGTTCGGACATAACGTCGTCGAGCAGCGCGACGGGCTGCTTGCCGGTCAGCGCGCGGATGACGAAGCCTTCGGACATTTTGAGGCTCAGCGCACAAGAGCGCTGCTGGCCCTGGGAGCCGAACGACTTGACCGACAGGCCGTCGAGCTTGACGACGAGGTCATCGCGGTGAGGACCCACGGTCGTAAAGCCGGCAAACGCGTCTTCGCGGCGATGTGCCTTTAAAAGCACCGCAAGCTCCTGCTTTATTACAGCAGGATCAGAAGAAGAGAATTGGAATGACTCTTGTTCTGCGTTTCCGCTTTCCGTCGCTTCCAGCCCGGCCAGTTTTGCAGCCTGAGTCTGAAACTTTGAGCTGGCAGAGCTGGCACTCGAAGACGAACCGGTCCCGGCGGCGTACTCGATGGAGATCTTTTCCCGTCCGCCGGAAATGCCGCCGTAGAACTCCTCCAGGAACGGACGGAGTTCGTCGAGGTA
>ONFJ01000123.1 GCA_900317085.1 uncultured Eubacteriales bacterium
GAGACGAAGCTCCGGTCGATGGCGGCGGACTTCAGGAAGGCTTCATCGGTGTCCGGGGTCGTGTAGCCGTACTTGGCGGAGACGCCGTTCGTGCCGATGAACGCTTTGGAAAAGTTGTACTGGTTCAGGTTCTGGGCGGCGGCCAGTCCGACGACCGCTTCCGTGACGGCTTTCAGTTCGCCGCCGAGGATGATGGCGCGGAACCCGCGACGGGCCAGTTCCCTTGCATGGACGATGCCGTTCGTGACGAAGGTGGCGTCTCCCGGTTTCATGTAGTCGAGCATGAGCAGTGTGGTGGTTCCGGCGTCGAGGAACACGAAGTCCCCGGGCTGTACCTGCTCCGCAGCATACTGGGCGATGAGCCGCTTCTCGTCGATATTCTTCGAGATCTTCTCTTCAATGTCGTCCTCACTGAGGAGGAACTGGCGGTTCGTCTGGGTGGCGCCGCCGTGGACCCGGTGGAGTTTCCCCATGCGGTCCAGTGCCAGAAGGTCCCGACGGATGGTGCTCTCGGACGTGTTCAGCTGCTCGGTCAGTTCGGTGACCGAGACAGCACCGTTCTCCTGCAGCTGACGAAGGATGGCTTCGTGGCGCTGCTGGGTCAGCATTGACATCTGTGTCACCTCTTTCTTCTGCCTACATTATAAGCTTTTGCCGAACAAGATACAATCGGTTTTGACCGTTTTCGACAAAGTTCGTTCAAAAGTAACCATATACGACCCATTCTGTTGTGACTTTGCCCAAGTTTCCACCCTTATTTGACTGATTTTGACTGATTTGTTGTCCCGTTCAGGGAAACGGTCATTTTATCTGCTCCCTATTGCCGTTTTAGAGGTCCTTTGGTATAATCTAGCGGAATTTTTCAATGTATCAAAAATACTTTTCTTTAGGAAGATTGTGAGGAGACACCATGTCCACCTTCCGTCCGTTCCGGGCCGTACGCCCCACCGCAGAGCTCGCCGACAAAGTCGCAGCGCTCCCCTATGACGTCTACAGCGGTGAAGAGGCCCGTGAGTATGTCAAGGACAAGCCCTATTCGTTCCTGCACGTCGACAAGGCCGAGATCGACCTGCCGAGAAGCACCTACAAGTATGACGACGCCGTGTACGAGCGCGCCGCGTCCAAACTCCGCCACATGAAGGCGGACGGTGTGTTCCTGCAGGACGAGGTCCCCGGCTTCTACATTATGGAGCAGACCTGGCAGGGTCGCACGCAGACCGGTCTCGTCGGCTGCGCCTCCATCGATGACTATCTGAACTCCGTCATCAAGAAACATGAGAACACGCTGGCGGCCAAAGAGGTCGACCGCATCAAACACGTTTCGGCCTGCAACGCGAACACCGGCCCCATCTTCCTCACCTACCGGGAAAAGGAAGACATCACCGCCATCATCAAAGGGCTGAAAGAAGCCGAGGCTCCGGTCTACGACTTCACGACCGAGGACGAGGTCCACACCCGCTGCTGGGTCGTCTGCAACCCGGAGGTCACCGGAAATCTGAGCGCCCTGTTTGAGGACGTCGAGTCCCTCTACATCGCTGACGGCCACCACCGCTGTGCATCCGCTGTCCGCGTTGGTGAGAACAAGCGCAAGGAGAACCCGGACTACACCGGAGACGAGGAGTTCAACTTCTTCCTCGCCGTCGCCTTCCCCTCCTCCGACCTCGAGATCATGGACTACAACCGTGTCGCGAAACTTCCCGAGGGCAAGACCGGCACCGAACTGTTCGCCGACATCGGCATCGACTTCTACATGGAGGAGATGGACGGTCCCTTCCACCCCGAGCGCCCCTGGCACATCGGCATGTACTATGACCGGAAGTGGTACCGGCTCATCGCCCGTAACGGCACGTTCGACAAGCGCGACCCGGTCGCGTCCCTGGACGTCTCTGTCCTGCAGAACAACCTCATCTCCCCGGTCCTCGAGATCACCGACCCCCGCACAGACTCCCGCATCGACTTCGTCGGCGGCATCCGGGGCCTCAAGGAACTCGAGAAGCGCGCGAACTCCGACATGGACATCGCTTTCGCGATGCACCCCACCAGCATCGAACAGCTCATGGCCATCGCCGACGCCGGCGCGCTCATGCCGCCAAAGTCCACCTGGTTCGAGCCGAAGCTCCTCTCCGGCCTCTTCATCCACGAACTGGACTAATATTTGCATAATAAAAGAAAAACGACTTCCAAACAGGAAGTCGTTTCAGACCGTAGACAAATCGGATTTTGGGAAACGCCAAAATCCGATTTTGTCTTTGTTTGGAAGATATATATCAAAAACATAGTGGCTAGCCCTCTCA
>ONFJ01000119.1 GCA_900317085.1 uncultured Eubacteriales bacterium
ACGAAGGCGAGCAGCGCGCCGAGGACCAGCGAACCCGCGAGGCAGGTCAGAAAACTGGAAACGGCGATGCCCTCCGTGGCAATGACACTGGTGAATAATTCTTCAAGCACTTAAGATCCCTCCCGTAAAAAAAGACTGTTCCGGTTCCTTTTCCAGCAGCATCTGGTAGGCGGTCCCGTATTTCGAGAACGGTGTTCTCTGGGCGTTGGCCTGCGTCAGCAGAGCGGTGAGCCACAGGGGCATGGCGCCGTCCGCTTTGATCTCCATGATGCTCTCGCCGGGGCGGATGACGAATCGCCCGCCGGGCAGGCTCTGGAGCGACAGGTCGTCGGTCCGGAAGTGGATGTTGCGGTCAAAGGTGATCCGCAGGTCCGGATCGTCCTTCGAATAGTATGCGGTCCGGTCGTAGTCGAGGTAGACCGCCGGTTGCAGGTTGCCGTAGAAGTCGAGGAACCAGTCGAGTTCTTTCGAAATCTGGTTCTCCTCCGGCAGGGGCGATTTACCGCTCAGGTAGTTCATCGCGTCCTGTTCCGGCAGGCAGATGCGCCGCTTGTAGACGATGCCTTTGTACTTCTTCTTGAGTTCTAAAAACGTGTTGTCGTCGGGTCCCGCCGGGCCGTAGCTCCGCAGCCGGAGCTTTTCCTTGTAAACGGGTTTCTCGATCGACTTCCGGATGAGCCGGAAGTCCGGGGTGTCGTAGTAAATGTTGCAGATGGTGCTCTCGCCGTACTGGTCCGGTCTGACGTAAGGTGCGAGCGCCTCCCGCAGGAAGCGGTCCTGCGAAGCCGTCAGCCGGTATTTCAGTTCCTTTCGGGCGAACACATTGGTAACTCCCATTGAAGTGTCCTCCTGTTGTTTCCTTACAGCCACCAGTTTAGGCGAAACGCCTAAATCGAACCTTAGAAATTAGTTAAAATTAACTTAAAAGTCATCTACAGAGTATAAAAAAACCCGGAAACGCTCCAGTCTGGAATGCTTCCGGGGGTCGGTTCTTATGTAGTCGTTTATGCTTTGGCGATGCGATTCTCCTGCTCGCCGGCATTCTTTTTGTGGTACTTCTCCTGCTGCCGCGTGACCTTGCGGATGGCTCTCGCGCTGCCGCCCCGTTCGGGGAAGGACACGGTGATCTTGAGCCGTTCGCCGTCCTCACTGTTCGCGGAGATGCGACCGTTGTGGAGTTCCGTGATGGTCTCTGCCATGGAGAGGCCGATGCCGTAGCCTTTCTTCTCCTGGCTGTGGGACGTGTCGCCCCGGTAGAACCGTTCGAAGAGTTCGTTGCGGTTGCCCTTTTTGACGCCTTCCGCTGCGTTGTCGCTCGAGAGGTGGACCCGCCGGCCGCGCTTTTTGAGGGTCATGTAGATGGTGGTGCCGGGCACCGCGTACTTGACGGCATTGTCCGCGAGGATGGAGCAGAGTTGCTTGAGCGTCTGTTCGTTCCCGAAGAACGGGATGTCCGGAGTGATGTCGAGGACATAGCCGAGGCCCTGTTCCTCCGCCATGAGACCGAAGGGTTCGAGGGTCTCCCGGCACAGGTCGGACAGGTTCAGTTCCCGTTTGTTGAGCTCGAGGTCGCTCTCCGCCATCTTGGCCATGGAAATGAGTTCCGCGGTCATCGTGGTGAGTCGCCCGACCTGTTCATGGATGCCTTCCGTCCACTTGTTCTCCCCTTCCGTCATCTCGAGGACCTCCGTGCAGGAGTCGATGATGGCAAGGGGGGTCTTGAGTTCGTGGCCGGCGTTCGTGATGAACTTCCGCTGCTTGTCATAGCTCTCCTCGATGGGACGGATGGCCCGTTTCGAGAAGAGGATGACCATCATGGAGATGAGGAGCAGCGCGGCACCAGCGATCATCAGGCTCAGAATGAGCATATAGATGGAGTTGTAGAGTTCCGAGGAGCAGTCAAGGAACAGGTACATGGTCCCGTTCTCCACCGGCTGGACCCGGTAGCGGTAGACGCCGAGGAAGCCGGTCTCGGTGGCCCCGATGTGCTGCAGGCTGCGGGCATACCGGGTGGCATCTTCCGCATTGACGGAGGCGATGCGCCCCGTGTTGACCAACAACGCAGTCGCCTGGTCGTCGAGGACGACGCTGAAGTAACGGGCCTCATAAGGGGTCTCGTCCGTCACGGCGGAAAACGTCCGGTGACGCTCGCCCTGGATGACGCCGTTATTGAAATAGCGGTTCCCATCCTCCGGCGCTTCGCCTTCGAAGTCGTCGTCCATGTAGGCGGCGTTGCCGAAGCCTTCGATGATGCCCTTGTATTCGTCCGGGATGCGGTCCGGGAAATCTCCTCCGTTGTTTGCCATCAGGTCGAGCATGAGGTCGGCGTTGGTCTGCACGCTGCGGAAGGCCACGAAGTTGAACGTGCCCATGATGAGCAGCAGTGCCACGAGAACGGAGAGGATCGTCACATGGATGAACCGTTTGCGGATCCGTTCGATCATGCTTTGTCCTCCAGGGAGTAGCCGACGCCTCTGGCCGCTTTGATCTGGACCGAGGTGCCGAGGCTCGCAAGTTTCTTCCGAAGCGTGGAAATGTAGACCCAGACGACGTTGACTTCCGCGTCGGTGTCATAGCCCCAGATCTTCTCGAGGAAGCGTTCGGTCGAGATGACCTGTCCGGGGTTCGTCATGAGCATTTCCATGATCTGGAATTCTTTGTTGGCAAGTTTGGTGGACCCGTCCGGACCGGCCAGCTCGTAGTCGGAGCGGTC
>ONFJ01000118.1 GCA_900317085.1 uncultured Eubacteriales bacterium
GGAAGGGGTAGGGGTCCGGGGACAGGGGAAGGTGGCTTTCTCTCACACTCTTTGGCTTCCCCTTCCCCGGGAAATCAGCTCAACAAATTCGGATTTGTGAGTCAATAAAAATCGGCTTCCCGGAGAGAAGCCGATTGTATGTATATGGTTTTTACAGGTGGCCGATGAGGAGGCAGACCGCGGGGATGGTCACGATGGACAGGAGTGTCGTCATGAAGACCATGCCGGAGCTGTAGTCCGCGTCGGAGCGCTGGATCTCTGCCTGCATGGCAATAGTCGTCATGGTCGGCATGGCGAGGAGCACACTGAGCGTGACCGCGATGTCTTCCCGGATGCCCGGCAGAGCATGGAGCAGCAGGTAGAAGAGCACCGGGACCGCCACCATCTTGACGACGGCTTCCACGTAGAATTCCGGCCGACGCAGGTACTGCGGGATGTCGATGAAGCAGAACATGGCGCCGAGGTAGATCATGGCCAGGGGTGTCGCCATCTGGCCGACTCTCGTGAACGACGTGCCCAGGGTCTCCGGCAGGTGGGCGTTCAGGAGCACCAGAAGGACCGCCAGAAGGATGGCGAAGTTCATGGGGTTCAGCATCTTCTTACCGACGGTCTTCGCGTTCAGCGCCACCGCGTGCTTCCCTTCGACGGGAGACGTCAGGACGACGCCGACCGTCCAGAGGATGAGCTGGTCCGGGATGGTGAACAGCGCCACGTACAGCATGGCGGTCTCCGGGAACAGGGACGCCACGATGGGGATGCCCATGAAGCCGATGTTCCCAAACATGGTGCAGGCTTTGAACACCTGCTTTCGGTTGCCCTCGAGCCGAAACGCTTTCGCAAGGCCGGCAGCGGTCACATAGGCCACCGCGTAGAGCACCACAGTCAGCAGGATGACGACCCAGCTGTCGAGCAGGTCGCCCCGGGTGGCGCCGTTGATGGTGTTGGTAAAGATGTAGAGCGGCAGGGCGATGCGCACCACAAGCTTCGAGAGCATCCCGATGTTTTCTCTGGTGATGATCTTCGTCTTTGCCGCGATGACGCCGATGCCGGCAAACAGAATGAACTGGGCGATCTGCCGGATGACGATCAGAAAATAGGTCATTGTAATGCTTCTTTCATGGAGCGGACGTACTCCCCGACGGGGCCCGCCGCGTCCTTTCCGTACTGAGCCACCAGTTTCACGATGGCGGAGCCGACGATGGCACCGTCCGCGATAGCGCCCATCTTCGCGCACTGTTCCGGCGTCGAGATGCCGAAGCCGATGGCGCAGGGCGTATCGGTGTTTTCCCGGACGACTTTCACGATGCTGTCGAGATCCGTGGAGATCTCCGTCCGGGTGCCGGTGACGCCGAGGGACGAGACGATGTAGAGGAAGCCTTCGGCCTCTCTGGCGATCATGGCGATGCGGTCCGCGGAGGTCGGGGCGACCAGCGACACGAGGTCGACACCGTACGTGTGGCAGAGGTCCAGGAATTCTTCTTTTTCCTCAAAGGGGATGTCCGGAAGGATGAGCCCCTGGATGCCAACGTCTTTGCAGGTAGCAATGAACTTCTCGGCTCCGTAGGAGTATACCACATTCGCGTAGGTCATGAACACCATGGGAACGGTGACGTCCCGGCGTACCTCACGCACGAGGTCGAAGACCTTGTCGGTGGTCACGCCTCCGGCGAGCGCCCGGATGTTGGCGCCCTGGATGACGGGGCCTTCCGCGGTGGGGTCCGAGAACGGGATGCCCAGTTCGATGAGGTCGGCCCCGTTCGCTGCCATGGCGCGGACGATGGCGGCCGTCGTCTCGAGGTCCGGGTCTCCGCAGGTAACGAAGGGGATGAACGCCTTTCCGTTGCGGAACGCGTCTGCAATGCGAATATCAGTCATGGAGATCCTCCCCTCGGTAGCGCGCGATGGCGGCGACGTCTTTATCGCCACGGCCGGAGACCGTGATGATGATGACCTGGTCTTTGTCCATGGTCGGTGCCAGTTTCATGGCGTGGGCAACAGCATGGGCCGACTCGATGGCCGGGATGATGCCTTCGGTGCGGGACAGGTATTCGAACGCTTCGACGGCTTCTTCGTCGGTGACGGGCACGTACTCGGCCCGGCCGGTGTCGTAGAGGTTCGCGTGTTCCGGTCCGACGCCGGGGTAGTCAAGACCCGCGGAAATGGAGTAGACCGGGGCGATCTGCCCGTACTCGTCCTGGCAGAAGTAGGACTTCATGCCGTGGAAGATGCCGAGGCGTCCGGTGGCGATGGTGGCCGCCGTCTCTTTCGTGTTGACGCCGCGGCCGGCCGCTTCGCAGCCGATGAGCCTGACGCCTTCGTCCGGGATGAAGTGGTAGAACGAGCCGATGGCGTTGGAGCCGCCGCCGACACAGGCGAGGACCGCGTCCGGGAGTTTGCCTTCCTTTTGAAGGATCTGTTCCCTGGCCTCCTGCGAGATGACCGCCTGGAAGTCCCGGACAATGGTCGGGAACGGGTGCGGTCCCATGACAGAGCCGAGGCAGTAGTGGGTGTCGTCGATGCGTTTGGTCCACTCGCGCATCGCCTCCGAGACCGCGTCTTTCAGCGTCGCTGTCCCGGTCGTGACGGGCACGACTTCGGCACCGAGGAGCTTCATGCGGTAAACGTTCAGTGCCTGCCGTTTCGTATCCTCCTCGCCCATGAAAACGACGCACTCCATGTCCATGAGAGCCGCAGCCGTGGCGGTCGCCACGCCGTGCTGGCCCGCGCCGGTCTCCGCGATGAGGCGTGTCTTCCCCATCTTCTTCGCAAGGAGCGCCTGACCGAGCACGTTGTTCACCTTGTGGGCGCCGGTGTGGTTCAGGTCTTCCCGTTTGAGGTACACTTTTGCGCCGCCGAGGTCCTTCGTCATCTTTTCGGCGTAGTACAGGTTCGACGGACGGTTGGCGTACTCGTCGAACAGTTTCTGAAGTTCCCGGTTGAACTCCGGGTCGTTTTTATAGTAGTTGTAGGCCTCTTCCAGTTCGAGGAGCGCGTTCATCAG
>ONFJ01000122.1 GCA_900317085.1 uncultured Eubacteriales bacterium
CGATGTCGTCAACGGTGCAGTAGTTGCCCTGTGCGCGAGCCACGATGGACTCGGTCATGGCGATGACGTCCCGGTCACGAAGCTGGAAGCCCTCGAACTCGGCGGCCTCCAAAATACCGGTCGTGACGATCTCGGCGAGGTCGTCCCCTTCCCGGATGATCGGCATACGGATACCGCGCGCCACGGTACCGACTCTTCTTTCATATTCTTTCATGATGTTACTCTCCTTTTATATCTTTCCAAACTTGTTTTTCTTCGATGGCGACCGTAACGAGGTCTCCGAAGACGTTGATCAGGTTCTGGATGGCCCCGAAGAAGACTTCGAGGTAGACGGCGGTCGGGATGAGCATGTCGGCCTTCAGGAACAGAGCGATGATCAGCGTGCCGATGAGGATCGACCCGGGCTGGTTCGGTGCGCCGAAGGACAGGAACACGACCATGATGCCGATGACGATGATGTGGTACCAGGAAGGTTCGGTCACCATCATGAAGAGGAAGATCATGCCCATCAGCATGATGAGGTAACAGTTGCCGTCGAGGTTGATCTGTGCCAGGACCCTTAACTTGTCCGAGATGCGTTTCCGGTCCATCCCGTAGTGCTTGACACAGTACCGGATGTTGAAGGGGACCGCGTCGATGACCGAGCCGATCTTATAGTTCTCTTTCAACAGGCCCGGAAGGTGTTTGAAGAACGGCTTCAGTCTGACGCCGCCGACCTTGAGCCGGATGAGATAGAACGCGAAGGGGATGATCAGGCTCGCCGCGGACAGCCCGATGACGTACAGGATCCGCAGGAGCAGAGGGTACCCTTCCCCGAGCAGCGGGTAGAGGAGCGCCAGGAAGCAGAAGACCGGGAACAGGAACATGACGACGTGGAGCATCCTCGAGAACAACGTGTAGAGAGCGTCGATCGCCTCTTTCATCTTGTCGAAGTATTTCCCGATGGAGCAGAACGCGTAGGTGACGATCAGCGCCACGACGATCAGCGGGAACGGCATGATCGTCTCAAAGGGTGTGAAGATGCTGGAGGGCACCATCGACTCGATCAGTTCCTTCCAGGACGGGGTCGCCTCCAGCCCGCCGAAACCGGCTACGCCCGGGAACTGGGCGTTCAGGATGTCCGCGATGAGGAATGCCGCCTCCATCGCCAAAAGGACGATGATGACCGACGTGATGATCGTTTTCACCTGCAGCCGTCTGCCGGCGGAGTTTCGCGCGGAGATGATGTAGATGTCCGTGAAGTTCTTCAGCAGGGAGAAGAAGGTCACCGGAGCACCGATCATCAGCATGGCGTTGGCGAAGAGTTTCACCAGCGGGAAAATGAACTGTTCTCCCACCTGGAACTGTGTCTCCACGGGCACGAACGCGTTGACCGGGATGTAGACCAGAATGGCCAGGAAGAGAGAGGCGAAGCTCAGGAGCAGCATGGTCCTGAAGCTTCGTTTCACGGTGACATGGAACAGGTTATACCCCTGCTGATAGCTGTGGTCGTATTTTTCCTCGTACTCCAGAAGGACCTGCTCGTCCGGGGTGTGTTCGCCGGGGCCGTCGCTGACTGCGACAAAGGGTTTCCCGTCAAAACCGAGGGTGATGTCGAGTTCGCCAAAGTCGTTGCTGGTCTTGACGGTCACCGGGGTGCTTTCGTCATACCCCTGCCGAAGCAGGGTGCGATACAGCGCTTCGAACACCATCAGGGTCTCCGCGCGGACTTCCCCGCTGACATTGTTCCGGTCCAGCCTCTGTTCGAGGAAGGTTCTCGCCGGCTCCAGGTTCTCCGGCGCCAGCGTGATTTCGATCGATTTGGATGCCATCTGGTTCTTCGCTCCTGTCCATTACAACTTTTTTACAGTATAACACAGGACCGACTGTGTTGTCAGAGCCCGCCGCTTGTGTTATATTGGCATTGACAAGTGTAATACTTAAGAAAGGAGGGAAACAGGAATGTTCGACGCTATTTTCGATATTTTCGGCGCTATCTTCATGTCGATTCTGAATGCCCTTGGCCTTCTCAACTTCGGCTTCTGATCCATCCAAGATAAAACCAGAGCCCATACCGTTTCGCGTACTCTCCGGTACCGGCCGAGACCAGGTCGATCGGGCCCCAGGTGGTATAACCGATCAGAGGGACGCCGTCTTCCACCGCTTCTTTCATCATCATTGTAACGTAATTCTTTCTGTAAATTCGCTCTTTCCAAAGCAAAAAAAGGCTCCCCGCTGCCGACGCATTTGCCGGAAGTGAGGAGCCTTGGTCTGTCTTATTTCCAGTGTTTCAGCTGTGAAAGATATCCATCAAACTGAGCACGCCTTTCATCATCAGGAGTATTGTCCGGATTTGGCATGTGCCCCACCAGATAATCAAGTAAAGAATCTTCACTCAAAGGCATACCACAGCACTGGCAAATAAGCTGTCTCGGCTTGCCAAGCAGTGTGTTGATTGACACATCAAACTCTTTTGACAACAATTGGAGCGTATCCGTGTTTGGCTGCGTTTCTCCTGTCTCCCAGCGACTTACAGCCTGTCTTGTTACCATTACCCGTTCTGCAAGTTGATCCTGTGATAATCCGTGCTTCTCGCGCAGGCTTTTTATTGTATCTTGTACGGTCATTGAACTGTACCTCCATATCCTTAGTTCACATTCATTATGAATCGTATAGGCAGTTCGAACAAGCAACTCGCTGTTGCCCTCAGTTTTTTCATGAATTTACAGTTTTAACAGCACCCAAACAATGAATTCTTACGACACGGTTCTCGTCGGTTTCGGATATCTGCCTTAGATGCTCCAAATAAGGCCTGACGAACTCCGGCCTGCGCTTGCCGAGCACCCGGAAGATCTCCGGTGCTTCCATCCTGACCTTTTCATCCGTATCATGCAGAAGTTTCTCAAATACCGACATATGATCCCCATAAATGTCAGGCGTGTTCGTAGCGATGTTTTCTGACGCCCAGATAAAAGCCAGCCGGACTTTGGACTCCTCATCAGATGCGAAGCGGAACATGCCTGTCCAGTATGGTTCGATCAATGAATAGTCGCCCCGCCCGATTCTACCGAGAGCGTTCAACGCCCGCTCCCGCAAAAGCGGCTCCGGGCTGTCAAGGAAGGAAGCGATGGTTGGAACAACGTCCTGCACGAGCTGAGGGTAGCTGAGGCCCATCTCGCCAAGCAGCCAGAGCGCCTTGGCCTGTATCTTTACGGAG
>ONFJ01000116.1 GCA_900317085.1 uncultured Eubacteriales bacterium
GCGGTCCAAACTGGCTGACGCCCTCATCAGCGGTAAGCAGCTCCGCATTTCCGGCGGCGCCTACCGGATCGATGACGTTCCGGCGGCCGCGGAAGTCCCGGAGAAAGAGCCGGGCACGGCCCGCGTCGCGGTCCCCTATGACGACGGACAGGTGGGCCAGCACTTCGGCCGGGCCGAACAGTTCGCGTTCTGCGACGTGGCAGACGGGACTGTCCGCCACACCCGTGTCGTCGAGACCGGCGGCGTCAGCCGCATCGCGCTGGTCGGGTTCCTCCGCGCCGCGGAAGTGGACACGCTCCTTTGCGGCGGCATCGGCGAAAACGCCCGTAATGCGCTGTGCTCGACCGGCATTCGCATGGAGTCGGGACTGACCGGGTCCGTCGAAGAAGTCGTAGAGGCATATCTCAAAGACACAAAAGAATCATAATAAAACAGGAGAACGATCATTATGAGAATCGCAGTCACCTACAACAACGGCGAAGTGTTCCAGCACTTCGGTCACAGTGAATACTTCAAAGTCTACGAAGTCGAAGACGGCAAAGTCGTGGCGGTATCGGCGGCGGTGCAGTCAACGCTCTGACTTCCGCCGGCATCGACCTGTGTGCAGGTCAGTCCGGCAACACCGACGAGGTCGTTGAGCAATACCTGCGCGGCGAGCTCGAGAGCACCGGCGCCAACTGTGACCACCACGGCGAAGGCCATGAGTGCGGCCACCACGAAGAAGGCCACGAATGTGGCTGCGGCGGCCATGAAGACGACCACGAGTGTGGCTGCGGTCACCATCAGCGGCAGCCCCTTTACGAGGGCAAGAACGCCGGCAAGGTCGTGAAGACCCACTACACCGGCACCTTCAACGACGGCACGGTCTTCGACTCCTCCTATGACCGCGGCGAGCCTCTCGAGTTCGTCTGCGCCATGGGCATGATGATCCCGGGCTTCGACAAGGCCGTCGTCAACATGGAAGTCGGCGAAAAGGTCCACGTCCACCTGATGCCGGAAGAAGCCTACGGTCCCTCGAACCCGAACGCCATCTTCGACGCGCCCATCAGCGTCGTCCGCCGCGGCGAGGAACTCGAAGTCGGCATGCGCATCTACCTGCAGGCACCGAACGGTCAGCCCTTCCCGGCGACCATCGTCAAAAAGACCGAGGACACCTTCACCTTCGACGCCAACCATGAGATGGCCGGCAAGGAACTGAACTTCGACATCGAACTCGTCGAGGTCGCAGAATAAGAAAGCGGTTTTCGTACATCGCCCAAAAAAGCAAGGCTTCGCCAAACGGCGAAGCCTTTTCTTTGTAATCCATACGTTCTTTCCTTTTACAGCATATCGCCGGTGTATTCGTAGCGCGGGAGCGCGTCGAAGTCATAGGTCGCGAGGTCGCCCAATGAGATGTTGGTGACGCAGCCCATGTGGACCATGAGGTTCGAGTCGGCGGTCTCGTCCACGTGGACGACCACGACCGGGACGCCTTTCGCGTAGGCATAGCCGCACTCCCAGGCGGTGCCGCTGTCGCTGTACACGCCGTAGTAGAGCATGACGACCACGTCGGCCTTGTCGATCTCGCTCCGGTCCATCTCAAAGATGTCCCGGGCCCACTGCACCGATCCGGGGTCCGTGCGGACCTCGTGGCGCATGGGGCTGAAGAGCTCGAAGCCTCTGGCTTCCAGGATCTGTTCGGCCCTTTCGATGTTCTTCACTTCGGTCTCGTTGAAAAAGGGACCGGCGAGGTATACCCGTTTCATGGGGCCGCCCTTACGAGTCGTAGAACTGCTGACCTTCGTCGGTCACCAGCCGCTCCGTCGTGGGGTATGTGAAGATGACGTCCTGGTCGGCGGTTTCGAGATACTCGACATACCGGGCCGCCTCCCACTTTGCCATGGGGAGGTCGTGCATCATGTAGTTGCCGCAGTTCTCCGGCGTGGCGCCGGGGACTTTGCCCTCATAGTCCCGGACATACCGGAACGCGTCCAGCAGGATGGGATACATCTCCGCCGGCGAGGGACGGCCTTTCACGATGATGTAGCATCCGGTCATGCAGCCCATCGGGCCCCAGTAGATGAGCTGGTCCTTCCAGTACGGGTCGTTGCGAAGGTACGTGGCGACCAGGTGCTCGATGGTGTGCATCGCCGCAGGGTCGATGGCGGGTTCCCGGTTCGGGAACCGCATGCGGACATCGAAAGTGGTGGCGAGCTCTTCGCCGAGAACGTCCACCCGGCTCTCGTAGATGCCGGGGACGATCTTCGTATGGTCAACGGTAAAGCTTGGGATGAGATCCATGTGTGTTTCCTCAGTTCGTGTAGTTGTCGAAATAGCCCTGGACCAGGACGACCGGGGTGCCCTTGTCGCCGGAGCCGGAGGTCAGGTCGCACAGGGAGCCGATGAGGTCGGTCAGCTGACGGGGTGTGGTGCCCTGGGACGCCATATGGCCGACGAGGTCATCCTTCTTGGAGCGGATGGATTCGGAGATCGCATTCTTCAGCGCCTCGCCGGACAGATCTTTGAAGTCGTTGTCGGCAAGGTACTTCAGTTTGAGTTCGTTCGGTGTACCGATGAGGCCGTCCGTGTAAGCGGGCGACACGACCGGGTCCGCGAGTTCCCAGATCTTGCCCTGGGGGTCCTTGAACGCGCCGTCGCCATAGACCATGACTTCGACGTGCTTGCCGGTGGCCTTCAGGATCTTCTCCTGAACGGCGAGGACGAGGCCCTTGCTGTCTTCCGGGAACAGTTTCACCCGCTCCTCGGTAGACTTGTTGGAACCGAGCAGGCCGTACGCCTCGTTGTAGCCGGAGCCGTCGCGGGACGCGTTCATGATGTCGTTGAGACTGCAGACCGCTTTGGCACCTGCCTCGAGGAGGATCTTCTTGGTGCGGGCTCTCGTGTGGATGTCGCAGTTCAGGACATGGTCGGTGTAGTCGAGGATGGCTTTGGCGTGGTTCGCGAAGATGATCTCGACCTCCGCGCCCTCTTCATGGATGAGGTCCGTATAGTATTCGACATAGTCGACGCCGGTGAACTCATGTCGGTTCACACCGAAGTTTGTCCGGTACTGTTCCAGCGAGAGGACATCCGAGTAGGGGTTGACGTCCGACGCGTCGAGCTTGTCGAGGGGCAGCAGGCTGTTGCCGACTTCGTCTGACGGGTAGGACAGCATCAGGACGATCTTTTTACAGCCCCGTGCGATGCCGCGAAGGCAGATCGCGAAACGGTTCCGGGACAGGATCGGGAAGATGACGCCGATGGTCTCTCCGCCGAGTTTCTCCCGGACGTCGTCCGCGATGTCGTCAACGGTGCAGTAGTTGCCCTGTGCGCGAGCCACGATGGACTCGGTCATGGCGATGACGTCCCGGTCACGAAGCTGGAAGCCCTCGAACT
>ONFJ01000117.1 GCA_900317085.1 uncultured Eubacteriales bacterium
GTCCGAGCTGCCCTCCATAAAACTTTCTACGAGCGTATTCAGTCTATTGAGATTCCCCCGGGTGTGAGCCGGCTGACAGGCTTACACCGTCGGTAGTTCCGAAGTCATGATGGCGACTGGAACGGATCGCCATTCACGTTCACCGCTAAAATGACACCGTCCCCGGGCCGCGGTACTCCCGGTTCCGATGCAGGCTACTTAAGCAGCCTGAAGTTCGTAATTAGAGTTGTCGTTTATTTTAGACAATTTGAGGCTTTTACGAGATTCCTCAGCTCGGCTCGCTTATCTTACTTCCAGACCCCCGTCGAAATCCTTTCATCCCCATGTGAGCGAGCGCCCCTTTAGGGGCCTCGCGAACATGTCAATACTGATTTCTCGAACGAAGTTCCCGTGCCGCTTCGCGTTCCGCGTCTTTGCGGGCGATGGACTCGCGCTTGTCGTAGTTCTTCTTACCTTTGCACAGCCCCACCTGGATCTTCAGGCGGCCGCGGTTGAAGTACGCCGACAGCGGGATGAGGGTGAGCCCCTGCTGCTTGAGCTGCCCGTACAGGCGGTTGATCTCCCGCTTGTGCATGAGGAGTCGCCGTTTGCGCATGGGGTCCCGGTTGAAGATGTTACCGAATTCATAGGGCGATATATGCATCCCGTTCACGTAGATCTCGCCCTTTTCGATACTGCACCAGGCGTCCTTCAGGTTGACCTTGCCCTGGCGCACCGACTTCACTTCGGTGCCGAAGAGTTCGATGCCGGCTTCGAAACTTTCGAGAACAAAGTAATCGTGATATGCCTTTTTGTTCCGGGCAACGGTCTCAAGGCCATTGTCTTTTTTCTTGTCTGCCATGAACTCTTCTCACCTCCGTTCGTGGCTTATTTCCGTTAAATGTCCCGACGGCCTTCCATGGCGCGGGCCAGAGTCGTCTCGTCCGCGTACTCCAGGGTGGCCCCCACCGGCACGCCGTAGGCGAGACGGGTCGTGCGGATGCCCATGGGCTTTAGGAGGCGGGAGAGGTACATCGCCGTAGCTTCGCCCTCTACCGTCGGGTTCGTCGCCATGATGACCTCCTGGACGCCGTCGAGCCGGTTCAGCAGTTCCTTGATGGTCAGCTGGTCGGGGCCGATGCCGCTCATGGGAGAGATGGCGCCGTGCAGCACATGGTACGTGCCCTTGAACTCGTGGGTGCGCTCGAAGGCGTCGACGTCCCGCGGGTCCTCGACCACACAGACTACCGTCTGGTCGCGGGCCTCGTTGCTGCAGATCGAGCAGTATTCGTCTTCGGTCAGGTTGCAGCACTTTTTACAGTGGTGGATCTTCTGCCGGGCGCCGAGGATGGAGTCCGCGAACTTCTTCGCGTCCTCCTCCGGCATGTTCAGCACATAGAACGCCATACGCTGGGCGCTCTTGTGGCCGATGCCGGGAATGCGCTCGAACTGTTCCACCAGGGTGTCCAGTGCGCCGACATTGTAGCTCATGAGAGGTCCTTAAAAGAGGCCGTTCAGGCCGGGGATGTTCATGCCGCCGGTCGCGCCGTCCATGGCAGCTTCCATGGCTTCTGCCGCCTTGCGGTTCGCCTCGTTGAGGGACGCGAGGAGCAGGTCTTCCAGCATCTCGACTTCTTCGGGGTCCATGACCTCGGGGTCGATCTTGATGCCCTTGACTTCATGGGCGCCGTTGACAGAGACTTCCACGACTCCGCCGCCTGCGGAAGCGGTGAACTCAGTTGCCTGCACTTCGGCCTGCTTCTGTTCCATCTCTTCCTGCATCTTCTGGATCTGCTTCATCATGTTGGCCTGGTTGCCGCCCATGCCGCTTCTCGGTACGTTTGCTTTCATATCTCTGACTCCTTTTGATGGATTCGTTTTTATGGGTTCACTCAGTCTTCGAGCTCGTAGTTGACGCCCAGCTTGTCGAGGTTTCCGAGGAAGTCGTCAAGGGGGTCTTCTTCCCGGGTCTCGTCGGCCGGGTCGAGGGGCTCTGCCGGAGTGTCCGCCGGCTCCTGCGCGGGAGTTTCGGCCGGACCGAAGGCGTCGCCCAGCAGTTCCTGGTCCGCGAACCGGAAGCTGACGGCTTCATCGAGTTCGGGGTACAGGTCCTTGTCCGGCGCCGGGATGTCGTTGTCATCCGGCAGCGGCGGGACGTCGTCGTAGTCCTCATCGTCGTCATCCGGCTGGTAGCGGACGTCGTCGATGTCGGGCAGAGTGAAGGTGGTCGTGTGGGGCCGGTCGGCATCCGGATCGTCCGGAAGTTCCAGGCCGGAGCCCAGTGTATTGAAGGTCGGAGCGTTCGCCGAGAAACCCTGCTCTTCGGTCAGAGGACCGTTCGGTCTTTCCGCGTGGGGCTCCGCCACTTTGACGTCAGTGTCGTCTTCGACGGGTCTCGCCTGCGCCAACTTCTCCTCGGAGAGCCGGACCTCATAGAGGCCTTCGGCGTCCTCGTCCTCGACAAGTTTGCGTTCCGGTTTGTGCTCCTCGGTGGGGTTCATGAGGTCCGCCGGGAAAGCATCGGGCGATGTGCTGTCCGCCTCCGGGGCGTCCTTCTCCGGTTCGTCGAAGGACAGGATGTCGTTCTCATCGACGAGGCGCGGAGTCAGGGGTTCGCCCAGGACCTTGCGCGTGGCTTCCATGATGGCGTTCTTATGGACGTCCTGTCCGATGACCGCCTTGAAGAGGAAATTCGTCGTGGAGATGAGGAGCGTGCGGCCGCGTTTGATGGCCTTCGCGTCGGACATGCAGCCGATGAGAGGCTTGTCGACAGCCGTAGCCTCACGGATGATGGAGTTCCAGATCGCGTCCTTCAGCGGGCCGTCCTCATAGGACTTGAGGACCCGGACATCGGCGTTCTCCGGTGCCGGCGGCTCTTCGTAGGAGAGGTCTTCGTCATCCTCATCCGCGGAGGTGGTGGGTTTGGGCTCTGCGGCAGGAGCTTCGGGTTCGGGTTCCGGCTCAAGTTCTTCGGAAGCAACCTCTACGGCGGGTTCCGCCTCTTCGGGGTTGCTTTCTTCGGCTTCT
>ONFJ01000113.1 GCA_900317085.1 uncultured Eubacteriales bacterium
ACCCATCTGCTTTTCCGCTTTCTCGGGCGATGTACCGTCCGAAGTGCCCCGGCGTTCCTTCTCCGCCTTGTAAGCGTCGAAGTTGCCGGCATACGTCTCTGCCCCGTCCGGGCGCAGCTCGACGACCTTGTCCGCCAGCGCGTTGATGAAGTAACGGTCGTGGGAGATGATGAGGAGCGTGCCCTCGTAGCCGGAGAGCGCCTCTTCGAGGGCCGCCATGGAGTAGAGGTCCAGGTGGTTCGTGGGCTCGTCCAGGATGAGGAAGTTGCAATGTCTCAGCATAAGCCGGCAGAGGGCCACCTTGGCCCGCTCGCCGCCGCTGAGCGTCTCGATGGTCTCGAAGACCTTGTCGCCTTTGAATCCGAAGATGGCAAGGGCGGAACGCACTTCCGTCTCGGTCATCCGCGGGTACATGTCGTGGACCTCGTCGAGGACCGTCTTGGTCATGGAGAGGTTCATCTGGTGCTGGTCGAAGTACCCGACCGTCACCCCGACACCGAACCGGACGCCCCGGACCCGTTTCAGGATCTGCCTGACGAGCGTCGTCTTGCCGATGCCGTTCTCGCCGATGAGGAAGACCCGCTCCCCGCGCCGGATGTTCAGGCTGACGTCCTTGTACAGGACCTTGCCGGGGAACTCCATCGACAGCTGGTCCACATCGAGGACCTCTTCCCCGCTGACGCTGTCCGGGTCGAAGAAGAAGGAGAAGTCATACCGTTCGTACTCCGGCTTTTCAAGGTCCTTCGTGAGGCGGTCGATCTGCTTCTGTTTGCTCTCCGCCGTGCGGATGTTCCGCTCCCGGTTCCAGCGCTTCTGCTGCTGAATGATGCCTTCGATGCGGTGGACTTCCGCCATCGTGTTGTCGTAGTTGCGCTGCAGGCTCAGGTCCCGCTCCGCTTTCAGCGCCATGTGCCGGTCGTAGTTGCCGTCGGTCACGTAGAGCTTCCGCAGGGAGATCTCCGCGATGCGGTTGCAGACTTTGTTGAGGAAATACCGGTCATGGGAGATGACGATGGTCGTGATGTTGCTCGACAAAATGAAGTTCTCGAGCCAGTCCACCGAGGAGATGTCGAGGTGGTTCGTCGGCTCGTCGAGCAGCATGAGGTCCGGCTTCTGCAGGAGGAGTTTGGCAAGGCCGATCTTGGACTTCTGTCCGCCGGAGAGGCTCCGGACCGGCAGGCTCTGCTCCTCGTCCGTGAACCCGAGGCCGGTGAGAACGGCCCGGGTGAGGTTTCGGTAGGTCAGTCCATCACCCGCCTCATAGGCCGAGAGGACCTCTTCCTGCCGCGCGATGAGCGCCGGGTCTCCCGCATGCTCTCCGGAAAGGGCTGTGCGGAGCTCCTCGAGCTCCTGCTCCATCTCGACAAGATGGGAGAAGATGAGAAGGGTCTCCTCGTAGGTGGTGCGGTCGGAGTCGGCACAGACGTGCTGTTCGAGGTACCCGAGCGTCGTGAAGGGCGAGCGGATGACCGCACCGTCGTCCGGCTCCTCCTCCCCGGTGATGAGGTGGAACAGCGTCGTCTTGCCGGTGCCGTTGGCGCCGATGAGGCCGATGATATCTCCTTTTTCGACGCCCAGGTTCGCCTTTTCGAAGAGGAGCCGGTCGCCGAAGGATTTGGAAAGGTTGCTGATGTTGATGATCATGGTTGTATTTTTTTGAAAAACATCTTTCGATTTAAGGGTTTAGTGTTATAATGTCAGTACGTCAAAAAGGAGATTCTGCCATGAGTACCAGAAAGAAACAGCGTCGGAACATCGTTCTGACGGCCCTCGAGGTCATCTTCCTGTGCATCTTCCTGTTCGCCCTGTTCCAGGCCGGGAAGATCCTCTTCGAATACCACGAAGGCGACTCATTCTATGAGGATTCCCAGGACACGTACCTGGTGGCCGACGATACATCGCCCGAGGCCGAAAAGTCCCGGCTGGGGTTCCGCGTCGACCTCTCGAAGATCCAGGCGGTGAACCCGGATGTCAAGGGGTGGATCTACATCCCCGACACCGAAGTCTCTTACCCGCTGCTCTGGTCGAAGAGCGATGACACGTACCTGCGCCACACCTATACGAAAGAGTACAGTGTGTTCGGCAGCATCTTCTTCTCGGAACTGAGCAACCCGGACCTCACGGACATGCACACGCTCATCTACGGTCACAACACCAAAAACGGTGCCATGTTCGGCGGTCTCAAGAAGTACAAGGAGCAGGCTTACTTCGAGTCCCACCCGTACATCTATCTCATCATGGGAGACCGGACGTACCAGTACAAGATCGTCTCCTGCTTCACCGCGCAGACGTCCGATGACGTGTACATCCTGACCTTCGCCAAGAACTCCGACTTCCAAAACTGGCTCGCGAAACTCGTCACGAAGAGTGAAGTGAAGCCCGGGACGGTCGCCATCACCGGCATGGAGCAGGTCCTGACGCTCTCGACCTGTACATCGCGCACCAAAACGGAACGGTTCACGGTCAATGCCATCCTGCAGGAGTCCTGGGAGAATCAGGAAGCGTACTGAAAAAACTTGCAAACCATTTTAACACGGAGGCACTTATGTCAACAACTAAAATCCTCTATATCATCCTCGCCCTGGTGGGCTCCTACGTGATCGGCTGCCTGCAGCCCTCTTATCTGCTCGGAAAGGCGATCAAACACGTCGACATCCGGGACTACGGCAGCGGCAACTCCGGCGCCACCAACGCCATTCGCGTTTTCGGCTTCAAGTTCGGCATGGTATGCCTTTTGATCGACGCTCTGAAAGGCCTTGTGGCGGTCCTGCTCGTCAAGCTGTTCCTCGGCCCCGACGTGGTCGGCAGCGAAGGCGCCGCCATCCTCCTGCAGCTCTGCTGCGGTCTCTGCGTCATCCTCGGCCACAACTACCCCTTCTACATGCATTTCCGCGGAGGAAAGGGCGTCGCCGCCTCCATCGGTATCCTGCTGATGGTCGACTGGAGACTGTTCCTCATCGCCGGCATCCCGGCGCTGCTGGTCATGGTCCTGAGCCGCATGATGAGTGTCGCGTCCCTGACCTTCGAGACCCTGTGCTTCGTCGGGCTCGCCATCCTCTGCTTCCACATGGACTTCTACTACGGCATTTTGCTCGCGGCCTTCTGCTACCCCGCCATGTCCTTCTGGCGCCACCGACCGGGGAGATTCCGAAAAACCAGTACGAAGAAGCCATGGAAAAACTCGATGAACAGGCCGGCGTGGACCTGCATCATCACAACCACAAGTAAATCGCCAAAGCGGCATCAAAAAAGACCTCCGAGGGAGGTCTTTTTGTTTGTTTATTCCGCGACAGCCGGTGCTTCGACTTCGGGAGTCTCTGCGGCCGGAGCGTCTTCGAAGTTCAGTTTGTCCCGAACGATCTTCCGCATGAAGAAGCAGCAGGTGGTGAACGAGACGACTTCGGCGATGGGGAACGCCCACCAGACCATGTTGAGGTTGCCCGTGAGGGACAGCAGGTAGGCGGCGGGCAGCAGAGCGACCATCTGACGAAGGATGGAGACGATCATGCTGTAGACGCCGTTGCCGAGGGCCTGGAAAGACGAGGACATCATGATGGCGGCG
>ONFJ01000127.1 GCA_900317085.1 uncultured Eubacteriales bacterium
TGAGAGGGCTAGCCACTATGTTTTTGATATATATCTTCCAAACAAAGACAAAATCGGATTTTGGCGTTTCCCAAAATCCGATTTGTCTACGGTCTGAAAGGACCTCTCCCCGAGGTCCTTTCTTTTTAATTATTTCTGTTTTTCATTGACTTTTCTCACTCATATTTTATAATTATTAAAATATATTTTTGCACACCACATTGCATCGCGAAAAAAGGGGTATTTTATGGCTTATTATTTCGATCAACCGTCCAGAACTTTTGGTGAGTATCTTCTCGTCCCCGGCTTCTCTTCCGGTGACTGCATTCCCGCCAATGTAGACCTTCGTACGCCCCTGGTCCGGTTCAAAAAAGGTGAAGAGCCGGCCATCACCATGAACATTCCCATGGTCTCCGCCATCATGCAGGCGGTCTCCAACGACACCATGGCCATCGCGCTCGCCAAAGAAGGCGGCGTGTCCTTCATCTACGGCTCCCAGTCCATCGAGTCTGAGGCTGCCATGGTCGCCCGTGTCAAGAACTACAAGAAGGGCTTCATCGTCTCCACGAGCAACCTGACTCCGGACGACACCCTCGCCGACGTCCTCACGCTGAAAGAGCGCACCGGCCATTCCACCGTCGCCATCACCGATGACGGCACCGCGAACGGCAAGCTTCTCGGCATCGTCGGTTCCAAAGACTACCGTGTTTCCCGTATGGACCCCGCCACCAAAGTCAAGGAGTTCATGACACCCCGCGAGAAACTCATCACTGCCCCTGACACCACCTCCCTCAAAGATGCCAACGACATCATCTGGGTGCACAAGCTCAACAACCTTCCCCTCGTCGACGAGAACGACCACCTCGCCTACCTCGTCTTCCGGAAGGACTATGACACCCATCACGAAAACAAGCTGGAGCTCCTCGACGAGCACAAGTCCTATGTCGTCGGCGCCGGCATCAACTCGAGAGACTACGAAGAGCGTGTCCCCGCCCTCGTTGAGGCCGGTGCGGACGTCCTCTGCATCGACTCCTCCGAAGGTTATTCCGAATGGCAGAGACGCACTCTGAAGTGGATCAAGGACCGTTACGGTGACACCGTCAAATGCGGCGCCGGCAACGTGGTCGACGAAGAAGGCTTCCGCTTCCTCGCAGACTGCGGCGCGGACTTCATCAAAGTCGGTATCGGCGGCGGTTCCATCTGCATCACCCGTGAGACCAAGGGCATCGGCCGCGGCCAGGCCACTGCGCTCATCGACGTCTGCAGAGCCAGAGACAAGTACTATGAGGAAACCGGCATCTATGTCCCGGTCTGCTCCGACGGCGGCATCGTTCATGACTACCATGTCACCCTTGCCCTCGCCATGGGCGCCGACTTCCTGATGCTCGGCCGGTACTTCTCCCGCTTCGACGAGTCCCCCACCAACAAGATCCGCATCAACGGCCGTTACGTCAAAGAGTACTGGGGCGAAGGCTCCAACCGTGCCCGCAACTGGCAGCGGTACGACATGGGCGGCGACAAGAAGCTCTCCTTCGAAGAAGGCGTCGACTCCTACGTCCCCTATGCCGGCTCCCTGAAAGACGGCGTGTACACCACGCTGGCCAAGGTCCGGTCCACCATGTGTAACTGCGGTGCGCTGAGCATTCCCGAACTCCGCGAGAAAGCCAAGCTGACCGTCGTCTCCTCCACCTCCATCGTCGAAGGCGGCGCCCACGACGTCATCACCAAAGACACCACTTCCAACGTCTGATTTTAAAGAAAGAATCAAATACACCCTAAGCCCACACCTCCCGGTGTGGGCTTTTATGTTAAATCATCAGGTTAAAGCATCTATAAACAGAAACTTATCGATGTGATCGACGCTGGGGCTTCGTCGGAGGTTCATGGAGTCGGGGCCTATGCCCCCTGGTCCAGAACCTGCGTCGCCTCCTCGCCCCAGCTGAACTATTCTCCTGCCTTTCCCGGCAAAAATCAAAGGCATCTCTTGTTCTTCGAAAATGCCTATGACGATTTGAGGGCGGTTTTACATGTAGAATCTTAATAATCA
>ONFJ01000112.1 GCA_900317085.1 uncultured Eubacteriales bacterium
TAAAAAGCGCGCCGTGAATTAAGTTTTCCGCAAAAAGATGAATAAAAAGAAGAAGGGCTGTGCCAGAACGGTTATTTTACCGTTTTGACACAGCCCCTTGTTGTTTCGATTCGATTATAAAATGTCGTTTAGTCGTCGACATCGGTGGCGTCCGCTTCGACACCCTTGTCCTGGGTGAAGAGCGCGGTCAGGAAGACCATGGCGCCTGCAAGGAATGTGAAGGCCTTCGACAGGAAGCTCTTTTTGAGGACGGAGCCGCTGTAGGCCGCGATGAATGCCGCAAGACCGGCGGTGAAGCTCATGGACGCCAGCGTCTTACCTTTTTTCTGTTCTTTCGTGAGTTTCTGTTTTGCCATTTTGATTCCTCCTATGTTGGAATTGCAACCTTACTATAGGGAGCCTACCTAAAATGAACCCAAAGAAAGAGTTGCATTTCGGTTGCAATTCAGAAACAAAAGTGTTTATTCCTTTGTTATATTACCATGAAAAAGCGCCGGTCGCAATGAGTGTTCCGCGGGCTCAATCCGCGTTTCCGGGGAAGAACTCCGGCAGTACGATGCCGAGGAGCTGTTCACAGGCGGGCACACCGTGCTGGTAACCGGGCAGCAGATGCAGGGACAGGTTGTCTCTGTTGAAGGGCGGTTCCCGGTCCTCCGGCGTGAATTTCCACATCTCGACGAGTTGCGGGATCATCTGCATCATGGTCTGGTCCCGGTCGCCGACACCGCACCAGATGACATAGTCCTCCGGCGAGAGGCGGAACACCTTGGACGCAGAGGCCAGGGTCTCGGCGGTCTCGGTCGGTTTCTTCGCGCCGTCGAACTGGGCGGTGGGCCAGCTGTCACAGGCAAGGGGCGCAAAGTACCGGCAGAGGTCTCCGCAGAGCATGTAGACCTGCCAGGTGGTGACGGCGCCCATCGAGTAGCCGCCGAAGGCCCGGTGGTCCCGGGACTCCCGCAGACTCTTCGAGTCAGTCGCCTTCGTATAGGTGTGGTATTTCCCCTCGACCGCCGGCAGGATGTCCTGGCGGAATTCGAGGTGGAACTGCAGGATCTGCTTATAGGACGTGTCGAAGTCCCGGATGGCGTTCTCATAGTCCCAGGTAAGGGCTACGGCGATGAACGGTTTCGTCTTTTTTTCATAAATAAGCCAGTCGAAGATGTTGCCGATGGCACCTTCATCGCCCTCGAACATGGAGTTGGCATTACAGAGGAACCCGTGCATGAAGTAGAACACGTCGTAGCGGGTCTCTTCGTCCTCCGGGTCATACCCGTACGGAGTATAGACGTAGCAGGGTTTCAGGAGCGGACTGCCGTCTCCGGCATAGTAGGTGGAGCCGTAGAGGAGTTCCTCCACATCGCCCAGTTCCGGGCAGTCGGGGCGGGTGTAGTGCTCCGGGATCTCGCTGACGAGCGAGCTGATCTCTTCGAGTTTCATAGTGGTCTTCCTTCAAAAAAACTGCCGGACGAAGGTCGTCCGGCAGCGCTGGTTTCAATGACTTATGCTTTGTTGGTAGAACCGAAGACGTCGATCTTGTACTTGACCATGTCGACGCAGGCAGCGGTACCGGGAGCGAGGAGTTTGCGCGGGTCGAAGCCCTTGCCTTCCTTGTCCTTGCCGGCTTCGATGTACTCTCTGGTTTTGGCCGCGAATACGAGCTGGAGTTCGGTGTTGACGTTGATCTTGGAAACGCCCTTGCGGACCGCTTCCTGGACCATGGCATCCGGGATGCCCGAGCCACCGTGGAGAACGAGGGGAAGGTCCTCACCGACTTTGTCGATGATGGCGTCGAGGACGTCGAAGCGGAGTCCCGGCCAGCCTTCCGGATAGACACCGTGGATGTTGCCGATGCCGCAGGCGAGCATGTCGACACCGCAGTCTGCGATGGCTTTGCACTCGTCGGGGTCTGCGCATTCGCCCATGCCGACGACGCCGTCTTCTTCGCCGCCGATGGCGCCGACTTCAGCTTCGAGGGAGATGCCTCTGTCCTTGCAGATCTGAGCAAGCTCTCTGGTCTTTTCGAGGTTCTCTTCGAAGGGAAGCGAGGAACCGTCGAACATGATGGAGGAGAACCCTGCATCGATGCAAGTCTTGGCAGCTTCATAGTTACCGTGGTCGAGGTGAAGGGCGATGGGGACCGTGATGCCCATGGAGTCGATGAGGTCGTTGACCATGTCGACGACGAGCTTGTAGCCGCCCATGTACTTGGCTGCGCCCATGGAAGTCTGGACGATAATGGGGGCATTGGCCTCCTGAGCACCCTTCAGGACGGACTGGGTCCATTCCAGGTTGTTGATGTTGAAAGCGCCGATGCCGTATCCGCCTTTGCGGGCAGCGATCATCATATCTCTAGCGGAAACTGTCATAATATCCTCCTTATGGCACGAGTGCCGGTTAGCACCGGACAACTCTTGTGTTTCTTTGTACAACAATTCTCTCACAGAAACGCCCTAAAAGCAAGAGAATCGCCCAAAAAATGGGCGATTCACATCAATCTTTCAAAAGGTCTTTCAGGACCGCGATGTTTTGACGACTGTACATATAAAGCATGAAGCAGCCGATGAACAGCGCGAAGGTGATGATGCCGATGAGCGGATTGTTGAGACTCGTGAACACCATCAGGAGGATGCCGACGACGAGCAGCACCGCGGAGACGATGGTCAGGATGAGCCAGAGTTTCTGCCGCTTCTGCTCCGCGACCAGGTCCTCCTGCAGTTCGTCTTTGGCTTTCGTCTCGAGATGCCGGTCCAGTTTCAGGGATGACATAGGGATGCTCCTTTCGAAAACGGTTGAAAAAAAGTGCATCGCGAACGCGATGCACTTTTCAGTCAGTTTGACTCAGAACTTAGTCGTTCTTCTTTTTGCGGGAGCCGAAAATGAGTGCGACACCTGCGAGAGCTTCAGCAACGAGAACGGCGATGGGGCCGGTCAGCTTTGCTTTGGACTCTTTGGCGACTCTGGTCTCAGCGGGGTTCAGGACATGGTGAGCACCGTTGTTGGAGTCGACATAGTTGAGCATCTTGCCGCCTTCAGCAGTGAGGTCAGCATTGAATTCCGGAGCCTTGAAGTTCGGATCGTACTTCTTCATGTTGAGGCTGTAGGTCTCGACGTCACCATTCTTGGTGTAGAGGTCGAAGGTCTTGGCA
>ONFJ01000111.1 GCA_900317085.1 uncultured Eubacteriales bacterium
TCCTCTTCCTTCGCTGTGGTGGACAGCGTGATGAGGCGGTCGTCGTCGAGGATGCGCATGACCTTGACACCCTTCGCGGGACGGGCGACGAGCTTGACTTCGCTGACCGGCGTCCGGATGATGACGCCGTTGGCAGAAATCATGATGAGGTCGTCGTCCTCGTTGACCACGCGGATGGCGGCGACACGGCCGTACTTCTCGACACGGTAGTTCAGAAGACCGGAACCGCCACGGTTCTGGATGCGGTAGTCGGCGCCGAGGTTCCGGCGTCCGTAACCTGTTTCGGTTACGACCAGTACTTCGGACTCATCGGTGATAACGTCGAAGCCGACCACGCGGTCGTCGTCCTTCTTGAACTTGATGGACCGGACACCGCGGGACGTACGTCCGAGCTGGCGGGCATCGGTCTCGTGGAAGCGGATGGCCATACCTTCGCGGGTGGCGACCAGCAGGTCGTCGTCGCCGGAGGTGAGGCGGACCCAGGCCAGTTCATCGCCCTCGTCGAGGTTGATAGCGATGAGGCCGGACTTCCGGACGTTACGGTAGTCAGCCAGCGCAGACCGCTTGATGACGCCGTTTTTCGTGACCATGCAGAGGAAACCGTCCTCGTTGACGGTGCCGTCTTCGTTGGTCTCGAGACGGATCATACCGGTGACCTTCTCGTCGGGCTGCAGCTGCAGGAGGTTGACGATCGCCATACCGCGGGAGGTCCGGGAGCTCTCCTGGATCTCATAGGCTTTCAGGCGGAAGGTCCGTCCGAAATTCGTGAAGAAGGCGATGTAGTCATGGGACGAACACGCGAAAATGGTCTCGGTGAAGTCCTCGTCCTTCTGGCTCATGCCGGAGATGCCGCGGCCGCCGCGTCGCTGGACACGATACTCGGATGCGAGCATTCTCTTGATGTAACCCATGTGGGTCAGGGTGATGATGTTGTCTTCGACCGGGATGAGGTCCTCGATGTCCACCTCACCGGAGACGTTGAGGATCTCCGTGCGGCGATCGTCGCCGAACTTGTCTGCGATGGCGCGGGTCTCGTCCTTGATGATCTGCAGGATGCGCTCTTCGTGGGCAAGGATGTCCTCGAAGTCGGCGATCTTCGCGTGCAGTTCTTCCAGTTCGTTCTGGATCTTCAGGATCTCGAGGCCTGCAAGCTGACCGAGGCGGTACGCCACGATGGCGGATGCCTGCGGGTCGTCGAAGCCGAACTTGTCCATGATGGCCTGTTTGGCTTCGGCCTGGCCGCCGCGGCAGGCGCGGATGGTGGCGATGATCTCATCGACGATATCGATGGCCCGGGCCAGACCCTCTAAGATGTGCGCGCGGTCGCGGGCTTTCTTGAGGTCGAACTCGGTGCGGCGCCGAATGACGGACTCCTGGAACTTGATGTACTCCTGGAGCATCTCCTTGAGCGTCAGGGTCTTCGGCTCACCGTCGACGATGGCAAGGTTGATGACACCGAATGTCGTCTGCAGCTGCGTATACTGGAACAGCTGGTTCAGAACGACCTGCGGGTTGGCGTCGCGCTTCAGGTCGACGGAAATGTACATGCCGTGCATGGACGAGTAGTCGTTGATGTCGGCAATGCCTTCGACGCGTTTTTCCTTGACGAGGTCCGCGATGGACTCGACGAGGCGCGCTTTGTTGACGTTATAAGGGATCTCGGTCACTTTGATCTCAAAGCGGCCGTTTTTCTTTTCGACGATCTCCGTTTTGGCGCGGACCGTGAGCTTGCCGCGGCCGGTGGCGTATGCCGCGCGGATGCCGGAGCGGCCCATGATCATGGCGCCCGTCGGGAAGTCGGGGCCCGGGATGTGCTCCATGAGTTCCGGCAGCTCGATGTCCGGGTTGTCGATGACCGCGCACATACCGTCGACCACTTCCCGCATGTTGTGGGGCGGGATGTTCGTCGCCATACCGACGGCGATGCCCATGGACCCGTTGACCAGCAGGTTCGGATACCGGGAGGGCAGGACGGTGGGCTCTTTCAGACGGTCGTCATAGTTCGGCATGAAGTCGACCGTGTTTTTGTCAATGTCCGTGAGCATTCTCTGGGAGATCTTGCTCATGCGGGACTCGGTGTAACGGTAGGCAGCGGGCGGGTCGCCGTCGATGGAACCGAAGTTACCGTGGCCGTCCACCAGTGTGTACCGCATGGCGAAGTCCTGTGCAAGACGGACCATAGCGTCATAGACGGACGCGTCGCCGTGGGGGTGGTACCGACCCAGAACGGAACCGACGGTGTCGGCGCACTTGCGGTAAGCCTTGTCGGGCGTCAGCCCGTTTTCGTGCATGGTATAGAGAATGCGGCGATGGACCGGTTTCAGTCCGTCACGGACGTCTGGCAGCGCACGTTCCACGATGACCGACATGGAGTAGTCGAGGAACGATTTCCGCATTTCATTTTTCAGGTCGACGGGAACGATCTTCTGCGTCGCGAGGTTCTCGCGGAACGCCTGCTCCCGCTGCTTTTGCATTTCGGATGATGCTTTGGCCATGGTGAATCGCCCCCCTTTCTCAAACGTCTAAGTTCTGAACGTATTTTGCGTTCTTCTGGATGAACTCACGCCGCGGCTCGACCTGGTCGCCCATGAGGATGGAGAAGGTCTCGTCCGCCTCCATGGCGTCTTCCAGGTTGACTCTCAGCATGATGCGGGTCTTCGGGTCCATGGTGGTCTCCCAGAGCTGTTCCGGGTCCATCTCACCAAGACCTTTGTACCGCTGGATGTCGCAGTTGCCGCCGAAGTTCTCGATCTCCTGGTCGCGCTCCTCATCGGAGTAGGCGTAGGCGAATTTCTTGCCCTTGGAGATCTTGTAAAGAGGCGGCTGGGCGATGTACACATGTCCCGTCTCGATGAGCGGTCTCATATAACGGAAGAAGAATGTGAGCAGCAGCGTACGGATGTGGGCGCCGTCGACGTCGGCATCGGCCATCAGGATGATCTTGTCATACCGCAGCTTCGTGATGTCGAACTCGTCGCCGATGCCGGTGCCGAGGGACGTGACGATAGGCGTCAGCTTGTCGTTGCCGATGACCTTGTCGATGCGCGCCTTCTCGACGTTCAGCATCTTGCCCCAGAGGGGAAGAATGGCCTGGTACTGTCTCTCTCTGCCTTCCTTGGCAGAGCCGCCGGCGGAATCACCCTCGACGATGTACAGTTCGGTCAGTTCGTTGCCCTTGTCGAGGCAGTCGAACAGCTTGCCGGGCAGGGAGTTGCCTTCCAGCGCTGTCTTCCGGCGGGCGAGGTCGCGGGCTTTGCGCGCCGCTTCTCTGGCACGGGCCGCTTCGAGCGCCTTGTTGTAGATCGCCTTGGCGACCTGCGGGTGCTCCTCGAAGTACTCCATGAGTTTTTCATAAGTGCCCTTCGAGACCAGCGGCGTAATGTCGGTGTTTCCGAGCTTGCCCTTGGTCTGGCCCTCGAACTGGGCGTCGGTCAGCTTGACGGAGATGACTGCCACAAGACCTTCGCGGAC
>ONFJ01000110.1 GCA_900317085.1 uncultured Eubacteriales bacterium
GCCTCCGATTTCTTTGGTAGTGGTGCTGGGATTGAGGGGTAAATCGCCCAGGTAATGCAAGCTTGACAAATGCGAAGCGCCAGGCGTTGGAGGTGCCTCGACAAATTCAGATTTATGAGCTCAACAAAAGAAAAAGCTCCGCTTCTGCGGAGCTTTTTGTGTTGGTGGATTTGCCCGGTGTTTATGCGCTCGCTCAGTTTGCGAATTCGCCTTCCAGGGCGTCGAGGGTGCAGGAGCCCGCGATGGACTTGCGGATCTCGGCGCGCAGCGGCAGGACGGAAGCCGGGGAGACCGACAGTTCGTCGATGCCGATGGCAAGGAAGGTCGGGAGGAGTTCGGTGTCTGCGCCGAGTTCGCCGCAGATGCCGATCCAGATGCCCTCGGCGTGGGCCGCGTCGGCAGCCTGCTTCAGTGCGCGCAGGACGGCCGGATGGTGCGGGTCGAAGAACTTGCCGAGGTCGTTGGCCTGACGGTCGCAGGCCAGGGTGTACTGGGTGAGGTCGTTGGTGCCGACGGAGAAGAAGTCGACTTCCTTCGCGAGGTCTCTCGCCATGAAGACAGAGGCCGGGGTCTCGATCATGATGCCGAGCTCGGTGTCCGCATTGTAGGGGATGCCTTCCTCGTCGAGTTCTTTCATGACGGCGGCGCAGGCTCTCTTACATTCTTTGACTTCCCAGACGGAGGTGATCATCGGGAACATGATGGCGACCTTACCGTAAGCGGATGCACGGTACAGAGCGCGAAGCTGGGTCCGGAAGACTTCCGGACGGTTGAGGCAGATACGGATGGCGCGAACACCGAGGGCCGGGTTCTCTTCCTTCTGCATGTTGAAGTAGTCGACCTGCTTGTCGGCGCCGATGTCGAGGGTCCGGATGATGACGCGGGCGCCGTCCATGGCCTCGGCCACGGCCTTGTAGGCTTCGAACTGTGCGTCTTCGGTCGGATAATCGTCAGCGGCGAGGTACAGGAACTCGGAACGGAAGAGGCCGATGCCACGGCCGTCGTTGGTCTTGACGGCGGAGACGTCTTCCGGAGAACCGATGTTGCAGTACAGCTTGATCTTCTTGCCGTCGAGGGTGACGTCTTCCTGGCCGATCATGGTCTGCATGAGCTCTTTGAGTTCCGCCTGCTTCTTGGCCTTCATCTCGAGGCCTTTCAGGGTGATCTCGTCGGGGTCGAGGACGATCTGTCCGGTCTCGGCGTCGATCCAGCCTGCACGGCCGTTGTACTCGTCGGTCAGTGCATCGCCCAGGCCGCAGATGGCGGGGATGCCCATGGTGCGGGCGAGGATGGCGGTGTGGGAGGTGCCGGAGCCGCCCTGGAGCGCGAAGCCGAGGATCTTCGACTTGTCGAGCTGGAGGGTCTCGGAGGGGGCGAGGTCGTCCGCGCAGAGGATGACGGGAACGTCGGAGTCGATGCCGCCTTCGACAACGCCCATCAGGTTGTTGAGCAGTCTCTGGGTGATGTCTTTGATGTCCGCGGCACGGGCGCTCATGTAAGCGTCGTCCATGGCGGCGAACATGGCGGCGAAGGTGTCGCCGGCGGTGCGGACCGCGTATTCGGCGTTGCACTGCTCGGACTCGAGGCAGTCGTTGATGCCTACGACATAGTCGTCATCGTCGAGGAACATGGCGTGGGTCTCGAAGACGAACGCGGCGTCGTCGCCGGCTTCCGCACGGCACTTCTCCGCAAGTTCCATCAGCTGAGCGGCGGATTTCTCTTTCGCTTCGGCGATGCGCGCCTTCTCGGCTTCAACGTCCTTGCCGGTTTCTTTTACGATGGTGGTGTCGGGTTTCTGCAGGAAGTAGAGCGGGCCCTCCGCAATGCCTTTAGAAACGCCTTTTCCCTGTAATAAAATCATAGGGTTGTCTCCTTTTCTGGGGCGATTTACAGATTCTCTTTCATGAATGCTTCAAGAGCAGCAAGAGCCGCGTCTTCGTCGCCGCCTTCGACGCCGATGGTGACTTCGTCACCGGCTTTGACGCCGAGGTTCATGAGCTTCATGAGCTGGGTGGCTTTGACGGTCTGGTCGCCCTTGGTCAGGGTGACGGTGGAGTCAGCGAAGGATTTGGCAAGCTGAGCCAGCATGCCGGCCGGACGAGCGTGGATGCCGATGGGATCGGTAATAGCATAGGTGAACTGTTTCATGTTGAATTCCTCCTAAAGAATCAATTTATCGCATTTCTATTATACACGTTTTTACGCCATGGCGGGAGCTTCCGCGGGAGCAGCGACGGCGTCGCCTTCCTGCTCGGCTTCCGGATGGATCTCGACCGCGTCATAGTCGTCCGCGTTGGTGAGGAGAACGACGACCATATCCGGATGGCCGGCGGCTGCGATCTTCGCGCGGTCGAACTTCATGAGGGGCTGGCCGGCCTTGACTTCGTCGCCGGTCTTGACGAGACAGTCGAAGCCGTCGCCGTTCATTTCGACGGTGTCGACGCCGACGTGGATGAGCAGTTCCATGTCGCCGGCACCGGTGATGCCGATGGCGTGCTTGGAGTCTGCAACGGAAGAGATGGTGCCGTCATACGGAGCGAAGACGGTCTCGCCGACGGGGTTGATGCCGACGCCGGTGCCGAGGATGCCGGACGCGAAGGTCGGATCGGGGATCTCGGTGTAGGGGACCGCGTTGCCCTTGACGGGAGCGTTGATGTCGCCCGCTTCACAGGTGATGACGGGAAGCTCGGTCTGAGGAGCCTGAGCGGCCATCTCGTCGAGCGCTTTCTGCTCTTTCTTGGAGACGGCGTCTTCTTTCCAGACAACGGTGGTCAGGGCGAAGGCAACGCCGGCGGCGATGAGCAGTTCAATGGTGTAAACCAGCGGATGGTTGATGGTCAGGAAGCCCGGGATACCGGTGACACCGTAAGCGGTGGCGCCGAGGGTATTGCCGGTGAGGGTGCCGTAGATGGATGCGAAGAACGCACCGACGGCGCCGCCGATCATACCGCAGACGAAGGGTTTCATGAAGCGGAAGTTGATACCGAAGATGGCCGGCTCGGTGATGCCGAGAGACGCGGAAAGGGATGCCGGGAAAGCGACCGCACGGGTCTTCTGCTTCTTGGTCTTGACCGCGACTGCAAGACAGGCGCCGAACTGCGCGAAGTTGGCAGCGGAGGCGACGGGCATCCAGATGTTGAGGCCTGTCTCACCAAGCATACCGGCTTCGATGATGTTGTACATATGGTGGAGACCAAAGACGACGGTGACGGGGTAGATGGCACCCATGAGGAATGCGCCGACGCCGTAGCCGACGGTGATGAGCCACTTCGCAAAAGCGAGGATCCAGGTTTCAACGAGGGCGAAGACCGGGCCGATGACGGTCATGGTCAGGAACGCCGTGCAGAGGACCGTGGTCAGCGGGACCACGAAGAGGTCGAAGGTCTCAGGTACGTGTTTGTGCAGCCATTTCTCGATCTGTGACATGATCCAGACCGCGATGATGACGGGGATGACGTGGCCCTGATAGCCGTGGGCCGGGA
>ONFJ01000109.1 GCA_900317085.1 uncultured Eubacteriales bacterium
GACATTCTCCTTGTTTCTCAATTTCTCAAAATCGTAAAAAATAGTTTAACAGTTTAAAGGAGAAAATACAAGATGATATTAAAAGAGCACCGCCTTGCAACGGTGCTCTTTTTGTTATTCCAGCTTGCGGAGTTGGAAGATGTCTTATTTCGAGAATTCGAACCAGTTGTTGCCGACTTTCATCATCAGGTCGTCGCCTTCGATGGTGTATTCGATGTCTTTGTTGTTGTCAGTGTCGGTCAGTTCGATGGAACCCCACATGATGTTGGTCTTCTTGCCTTTCGCGTCGGTCAGGACACCGGAGTGGTCCTTGTTGAGGACGATGGACTTGTAAGCTTTGTTATCTTTGGCAGCTTTGTAGGTGCCGGCATAGTAGTCGAACATCTTCTGGTCTTTGAAACCGTCTTTGTACTGGATGCCGTTGATGAGTTCGGAGATGGCGTCGCTGACGGGGATGTCGATCTCATCTTTGCCGCTCATGTGAGAGGTGATGGTGAAGAGGAGGACACCGCCGTTGTATTCGCCGGCGATAGCAGTCTGGCCAAGGCGGGAACCGTCTTCATCAGCCGGGAGTTCTCTCCAGAAGCCCCACTTGTCGGTGGTTCCGGGGAAGATGCCTTCGGAACGCTCGATGTCGTCCTGGTCGTTGGTCCAGGTGGAAGTCAGGTCATAGAGGACTTCTTCGGGCTGCTTGTCTTTGAGGTAGCGGATCTCGACGGAGTTGGTGCCGGCGGACTCACCGATGTAGGTGAACTGAGCAGCGTGGTCGTCGATCTCCATGCTTTCCATGGTCTTTGCGTCATACGTGACTCTCCAGCCGTCGGGGCTGACATATTCCATGGCGTCGTTGTCAGTCGCGGTCTCGAACTGGTCGGACTCGGTGGCCTTCGTGGTTTTGGCGGTGTCCGCAGCGTTCTTGGAGTTGCAGGCGGCGAACGCGAGCATCATGGTGAGCGCGATGAGGACTGCGACGATGGATCTGATTGATTTTTTCATTGTGGGTTCCCTCCTGTGTAATGAGTATCCAAAAAACTTGTGTGTACTAACAACCTTAGTACGGATATACCATACCACGGAAAAATCCGGCTGTCAACACCATTTTACAACTTTTTTCAAAAATTTTGATGCATGGGAAGTAGAATCTTGAACCGGGCTATCTTTTCTGCTATAGTATACGCGAATCAGGAATACTGTTTGCAATCGTTTTAAACGGCAAGGGCGTCGCTTAAATAGCGGTGCTTTTTCTTTATTTACAGGAGGTTCACTATGTGTGGAATCGTAGGATATGTTGGTAAGGAACAGGCCTGCTGGAAGGCCTGACCAAACTTGAATACCGCGGCTATGACTCAGCCGGCATCGCCGTGCGCGATGGAGATGCGGCACCCGTCACCGTCAAGGAAAAGGGGCGGATCGCCGACCTCAAAGAAAAGATCGGTCCCGTCGAATCGGTCGTCGGTACCTGCGGCATCGGTCATACCCGCTGGGCGACCCACGGTGCTCCCTCGGAGACCAACGCGCATCCGCACCACTCGGATGACGACGCGGTCATCGGTGTCCACAACGGTATCATCGAAAACTATGAGGAGATCCGGGACAAGCTCAAGAGAAACGGCTATAAGTTCTACTCCCAGACCGATACCGAGTGCATCATCAAACTCGTTGACTACTACTATAAAAAGTATGGGGAAGGCCCGCTGCGCGCCATCTCCCGTGCCATTCTCCGTGTGCGCGGTTCCTATGCGCTTTGCCTCATGTTCGCGGACTACCCCGGTGAGATCTTTTGCGCCCGTAACGGCAGCCCGATGATCATCGGCAAAAAAGGGAAGGAAGCGTTCATCGCCTCCGACGTCCCGGCCATCCTGAACCATACGAGAAAAGTCTATTACATCGATAATATGGAGATGGCCCGCCTCAAAGAGGGCAGCATCGAGTTCTTCAACATCGACTGTGAGCCGCTGGTCAAGACCCTGACCGAAGTCACCTGGGATGCGGAAGCGGCGGAACGCGGCGGCTTTGAGCACTTCATGATGAAGGAGATCCACGAGCAGCCGAAAGCTGTGGAAGACACCATCCGTTCCGTCACTGACGACAAAGATAAGATCGACCTGTCCTCGACCGGCCTCACCGCCGAAGACATCAAGGCCGTCGACAACATCCTCATCATCGGCTGTGGCTCTGCCTATCACGTCGGCATGGTTGCCCAGTATGTGTTCGAAGACCTCACCGGCATCCCGGTCCGCGTGGAAGTTGCGTCTGAGTTCCGGTACCGTCGCAGCCCGATCGTCCCGAACACGCTGGCTATCGTCATCAGCCAGTCCGGTGAGACGGCGGACAGCCTGGAAGCGCTTCGTAAATGCAAGGCGGAGGGCATCAAGACGCTTGCCATCGTCAACGTCATCGGCAGCTCGATCGCCCGGGAAGCAGACTATGTGTTCTATACACTGGCCGGTCCCGAGATCGCCGTCGCAACCACCAAGGCTTACTCCACACAGCTTGTTGCCAACGACCTGCTCGCCATCGAGTTTGCACGGGTGAGAGGGAACCTGGCCAAGAAACAGGCTGCCGCTCTCGTCAAGGAGCTGAAGACCCTTCCCGATAAGATCCAGCGGATCCTCGACGACAAAGAGCGTCTGCAGTGGTTTGCCTCCAAGTTCGCGAATGCCAACGACATCTTCTTCATCGGCCGCGGCCTCGACTTCGCGACCTGTATGGAAGGCTCTCTCAAAATGAAGGAGACCTCCTATGTCCACTCCGAAGCGTACGCAGCAGGGGAGCTGAAGCACGGCACCATCTCGCTCATCGAAGACGGGACCCTCGTCATAGGTGTCTGCACCCAGAGTGAAGTCATCGAGAAGACCGTCTCCAACATGGTCGAGACCGGCAGCCGGGGTGCTTACCTCATGGGGCTCACCACCGCCGGCAACTATAATATGGAGGACATCGCGAACTTCTGCGTCTTCATCCCGAAGACCGATGAACACTTCACGACGTCTCTTGCGGTCATCCCGCTGCAGCTGATGGGCTACTATGTCTCTCTGGCCCGTGGCGTCGATGTCGACAAACCGAGGAACCTTGCAAAGTCAGTTACAGTCGAATAAGAACAGGGGAGACCCTGAGCGAAAAGCATCATCTTCGGATGGTGCTTTTTTGTGGCTTCGAATTGTTGTTTCAACAACAAAGAAAACGAAATAGTCGAATTTCCGTCAAAATCACCAAGAAAAAGGTTTGAAAATTGTCAAAATAACAGTTGCATTGTGCCGACTTAGCTGTTAAAATGAAAGCGAAACAAGCGGTACACTCTTTTGAAACAAAAGATATATCGACCTGAAATCCACACGAATCGCCTCGAAATGCTTTTAAAATGAAAAAGGAGAGCGTATTATGAAAGCAAGAGCAGCCCGGTTACATGCCGCCAACGACGTCCGCATCGACGAATTCGAACTTCCGCCCATCAAAGACGATGAGATCTTAGTCAAGATCGTCTGCGACAGCATCTGCATGTCCACCTATAAGATGGCCAAGCTCGGTGTCGAACACAAGCGCGTCCATGCCGACGTCGCGGAGCACCCGGCCATCCTCGGCCACGAACTGGCAGGGGACATCGTCGAAGTCGGTGCCAAATATAAAGATAAGTACAAACCCGGCATGAAGTTCACTCATCAGCCGGCCCTCAACTACAAGGGCAGCATGGACAGCCCCGGATATTCCTATGAGTTCTGTGGCGGAGACACTACCTACTGCATCATGCCGATGGAAGTCTTCGAGTGCAACTGCTTCCTCGAGTACAAAGGCGAAGCCTACTATGACGCCGCTCTGGCGGAGCCGCTGTCCTGCTCGATCGGAGCCGTCAACGCGATGTACCACACCAAGATGGGGGACTACAACCATCTGATGGGCATCAAAAAGGGTGGTAAACTCGCCATCGTTGCCGGCGGCGGCCCCATGGGTCTCGGCGCTGTCACCTACATCCTGAATCGCGATGTGACGCCCGGCATGCTCGTCGTTACCGACATCGATCAGAGCAGACTCGACCGCGCCGCGGAACTGTTCCCCCCGGAAGAGTATGCTAAAAAGGGAATCGATGTCCGCTTCATCAACACGAAGGACATGGCCGACCCGGCTGCGGAACTCCGCGAGATCTCCGGCGGCACCGGTTTTGACGACGTTCTCTGCTATGCTCCCATTCCTGCTGTCTATGAGCAGGCGGTCGACATCCTTGGCAGAGACGGCTGTCTCAACTTCTTTGCAGGCCCCACTGACACCAAGCTCAAGGGCCTCACGAACATGTACGACATCCACTACAATTCGACCCACATCATGGGCACCACCGGCGGCAACACCAACGACATGCTCGAGTCCCTCAAGCTGACGGAGGAAGGCCGCATCTACCCCGGCGTCATGGTCACGCACATCGGCGGCCTCGACTGTGTCCCGGAGACCACGATGGACCTACCGAACATCCCTGGCGGCAAGAAGCTCATCTACACCCATACGAACATGCCTCTGACTGCTCTTACCGAGCTCAGAGCACGTGCCGAGGAACTGAACGATGACCGCTATGCGGTACTCGCCGACCTGGTCGACACTCACAACGGCCTCTGGAACCTCGAAGCAGAGCGCTACGTCCTCGAGCACTTCGTCATCGATTAATAACGGAAAACTCCTCTCTGTCGAGAGAACGCGTTTTCCGGTGACAGAGAGGATAAAAACGATGGATACAATGGAACAAAGACGCAATCGGATCGTCGACTTCATCAACAC
>ONFJ01000120.1 GCA_900317085.1 uncultured Eubacteriales bacterium
AAATTATAAGCCGTTGGCCGTCTCTTTCATAGGGGCGGCCGACGTTATTTCAGAAAAAGGGAGCCATGTCACTAATTTAGCTTAGTGACATGGCCCCTTCTTTTTTTGATGATGCAGTTTTTGATGATGCAGTTCAGTCGTCGTCCCGGAACGACCGGATGGCGTCCGCCGTCTTCTGCAGCTCCTCGTCCGAGTGGACCGCCGAGACGAAGATGGCTTCGAACTGGCTCGGGGCCAGGTAGATGCCCTCCTTCAGCATATGTCGGAAGTAGCGGGCGAAGCGGTCGGTGTCGCAGGTCTGGGCGTCTTCATAGTTCTCGACGGGCCGGTCCGTAAAGAAGACCGACAGGAGAGAGCCGGCGCGGTTGACCTGCAGCGGGAGACCGGTGGCATTTGCGAGGTCCTTGTAAGCCTCTTCGAGGACCCGCGCTTTCTGCTCGAGTGCTCCGTAGAGTTCCGGGTGCTCCTTCAGGACGGTCAGCTGTGCAAGGCCCGCCGCGGTGGCAATCGGGTTGCCGGACAGTGTGCCCGCCTGGTAGACGGGACCGGTGGGGGCGATGAAGTCCATGAGCTCCGCACGTCCGCCGTAGGCGGCGAGGGGCATGCCTCCGCCGACGACCTTGCCGAGGGTGACGAGGTCCGGCGTAACACCGTAGTATTCTGACGCGCCGCCGAGGGCGAGCCGGAAGCCGGTGATGACCTCGTCGAAGATGAGCAGGGTACCGTGTGTCGTGCAGATGTCCCGCAGGAACGGGAGGAAGCCGTCCTTCGGCGGGACGACGCCCATGTTGGCGGCGACCGGTTCCACGATGATGGCGGCAATGTCGTCGTTCGCGCGGAACAGAGCCTCGACTGACGCTTCCGAATTGTAGTCGGCGAGGAGCGTGTTCTCTGCATAGCCCTTCGGGACGCCGGCGCTGTCCGGCACGCTTTCCGTCAGGAGACCGCTGCCGGCTTTCACCAGCAGACCGTCGCTGTGACCGTGGTAGTTGCCCCGGAACTTGATGACTTTGTCTTTCCCGGTGGCGCCGCGGGCGAGTCGGATCGCAGACATGCAGGCCTCGGTCCCGCTGGATACGAGACGCACCTTTTCGATGGCGGGGTGGCACTCGCAGATGAGTTTTGCGAGTTCGGTCTCCCGGGTCGTCGGTGCGCCGAAGGTCAGACCGTTCCCGACCGCGTCCCGGACGGCGGACAGGATGCGCGCGTCGCCGTGGCCGAGCAGGTTCGGCCCCCAGGACATGACGTAGTCGATGTACCCGTTGCCGTCGGTGTCATAGATCTTGCTGCCTTCGCCCCGGGCGATGAACAACGGGTCCATGCCGACGGCGCGAAAAGCGCGGACCGGCGAGTTGACCCCGCCGGGAATATACTGTTGAGCCTCCTCGAAGAGGGGGTTTTTCTTCTGTTCAGACATGTTCATCCTCCGTGGTCGCTCCGGGCTTACTCGCTGAGCCAGCGGGCGACGTCCAGCGCGTGGTATGTGATGATGCGGTCGGCCCCGGCCCGTTTCATGGACGTGAGGTTCTCGAGGACGATGCGCCGCTCGTCGATCCATCCGTTTTCCGCGGCGGCCTTCACCATGGAGTACTCGCCGGAGACATTGTAGGCGATGAACGGCACGTCGAACCGCTCTCTGGCTCGCGCGGCGATGTCGCCGTAGGCGAGGGCGGGCTTCACGATGATCATGTCGGCGCCTTCTTCGAGGTCCGCTTCGATCTCCCGCATGGCTTCCTTGCCGTTCGCGGGGTCCATCTGGTAGGACTTGCGGTCGCCGAACTGGGGCGCCGAACCGGCGGCGTCGCGGAAGGGACCGTAGTAGGCGGAGGCGAACTTTGCGGCGTAGCTCAGGATGGGGACGAGCTCGAAGCCCGCCTCATCGAGCGCGGCGCGGATCGCCGCGACTCGGCCGTCCATCATGTCGCTGGGCGCGATGATGTCGGCGCCGGCGGTAGCCAGCGTGACCGCAGCCTTCGCGAGGAGCGGCAGGGTCTCGTCGTTCAGGATGTGGCCGTCGCAGATGAGCCCGCAGTGGCCGTGGCTCGTATATTCACAGAGGCAGACGTCCGCAATGACCAGCAGCTCCGGGTGAGCGGTTTTGATCTGGCGGATGGCTCTCTGGGTGATGCCGTTCTCGTTGTAGGCTTCACTGCCCACTTCGTCCTTGTGCTCCGGGATGCCGAAGAGCAGGACCGCGGGAATGCCGGCGTCCACCACCTTCGACACTTCCTCTTCGAGGCGGTCGAGGGAGAACTGGTAAATGCCGGGCATGGAGGGCACCGGATCCTTCTTGTCCGTTCCCTCCGCCACAAAGAGCGGATAGATGAGGTCTTCGACGCTCACCGTCGTTTCCCGCACGAAGGAACGCATCTGCTCGGTCGTGCGCAGTCTTCTGAATCGTTTCATGAGTTCTCTCCTGTCTGTCCTCTGCGGGTCTCTTCGAGCCGCCGGACTTCTTCTAAAATGCCGTCGATGGTGGCGGTGGGGGCGATGTACCCCTTCGTATCATACGTTGCCAGCGCTGCGGCGGTGGGGTTCCCGATGCAGACGGGCACCGCGCCGTTCAACCGGCCGTTGTTTTCAAAGAATGCGTTCACTCCGCCGGCACTGGCAAACACCACATAGTCTGTGGAGATGTCCGCCGGTCCAAAGCGGGTGACGGTCTC
>ONFJ01000107.1 GCA_900317085.1 uncultured Eubacteriales bacterium
CCTTCCCTTTGGCGATTTACGCATGCTTTTCGAGCGCCGTGTCATAAGCGGACTTCGTGATGGGGTCGAAGAGCACCCAGCACACGAGGTCGAAGGCGTCCGGGAACTCTTTCAGGTACTCGAGAACGGCCTCGACCGCGATGTCCGCGGCCTCCACCAGCGGGTACGAATAGACGCCGGTCGAAATGGACGGGAACGCGACCGAGCGGATGCCCCGCTCTTCGGCCCGCACCAGCGAATTACGGTAACAGTTCGCGAGGAGCTTTGCTTCCCCTCGCCCGCCGCCGGTCCATACCGGCCCGACCGTATGGATGATGTGCTCACACGGCAGCGCATACGCGCCGGTGATCTTCGCTTCACCGGTCTCGCACCCGTGCAGCGTCCGGCACTCGTCGAGCAGTTCACGGCCCGCCGCGCGGTGGAGGCTCTTGTTCGCGGCATTCACGATGGCCTCCACATCGGTCACCTTCGTAATGTCTCCCAGCCGCATCTCTACTTCTGTCTTCCCAAACTTCATATACTTACCCCTCCTCCGGGCGATTTACTCTACCCTTATTTTACACCACTGCCATATCCTCCAACAACACCAAGAAACAAAACAAAGGCTGACTCATTCGAGTCAGCCTTTTGATCTTTATTCTTCCCTGTCGGAGAAGCGGAACATGGATTTGCGAAGTTCATTGGTCTGGTCGTAGCGTTTACCGCCCCAGTAGATCCTGCCGGCCATCTCACATTTCGGCCCCAGCTCCACGTCTTTCATGGCATACTTGAGGAATTCCTCTACGCCGGTACGGTCGATGATATAGCCGATATGCTCTTTGGACTCGACCGCGGCCATATCCAGATAAGCATCGAGATAATCATAGGTGTTCTTGATGATCTTACAGATGCTCTCCTCATCGGCCCATTTCAGGAAGTCCTCGCCCAGACGGGGATTCTTCTTACCGGTCCGTCCCATCAGTTCCAGACGGAAATAATGCTCTTCACTTCTGGTCCAGGCCCGGGTCGGACAATAGTTGACACAGACGCCACAGCCGATGCACTTATTGGTGTCACGGACGATCTTTCCATTGACCACAGAAAGGGCGCCGACACTTCGCCTGGAGCAGTACTTCACGCATTGCTCGCACCCGATACAGCGGTCCGGGTCATACTGGGGTTCTGTCTGGCCAATGATGCCGAAGTCATTCAGTCGCACATGGGCACAGTCATTGGAGCAGCCGGTGCAGGCGATCTTTACATGATGGTTGTTGGGGAAGATCAACTTGTCGATCTTCTTCGCCAGTTCCTTGGTGTCATAGCAGCCAAAGGGGCACAGGTCCTGTCCGGGACAGGCAACCACGTTACGGGTGCCGGATGCCGGGTAGCCTTCTCCGGGCTCGCCCTGGTTGACCCCGGTATTCTCGATGATCAGCTGCAGTTCTTCATTGACTTTATCTCTGTCTTCGATTCGGATGTGAGGAATTTCAAAGCCCTGGCGGTTGGTCAGGTTGACGGTACCGTCCCCGTATTTCTCAGCGATCTCCACCACCCGCATGAGGGACTGGGCATCGATCTTTCCGCCCGGCACTCTCACGCGGGAAGCGATCTCTCCTCTGTGTTTCGACTGGCGAAAAGCATTCCTCTTATAATCTTTCATATCGTAATCTCTGATCATGGCTCTTCCCTCCTAGTCGATCATATCTTTGGACTCGGTATAGTTGAATACCGGTCCGTCCAGGCAGATGTATTTGTCACCCACACGGCAATGTCCGCAGATGCCAAGCCCGCAGCACATTTTCCGCTCCTGAGATACCCAGATGTTTTCTTCTTGGAACCCTTTCTCCAGCAGACCCATGACCGAGAACCGCATCATGGCAGGCGGACCGACGACAATGGCTCTGGCAGAAGAAACATCTTTCAATTCGATCTCCGGAATATATTTTGTGACCAGGCCGACTTTCCCTTCATAGCCTTCCGGGGCTCCATCCACCGTAAGCCAGAGGTCCAGTCTCTCTTCCCAGTTCGCGAGGTCTTTTCGGAACAGCATGTCGTCCGGGCTGCGGAACCCGACGATCACATGTTTGTCCGCCGCATCCTCGGTCAGGGACAAGGCCTCGACCACGCCGCGGACCGGGGATACGCCCGTACCGCCAGCCACAACGATCACTTCCCCGTCCCGGTAAAGGTCCAGGTCAAAGCCGTTTCCATAAGGCCCGCGCATCAGCAGGCTCTCGCCCTTCATGTGTTCGAACACCATGTTGGTCACGCGGCCTACGCGGCGAATGGTGAGGTCAACACTGACGCCCTCTTCGATCCCGCTGACGGAAATAGGGGCTTCCCCGAATTTCGGTATGGACACCTCAAAGAACTGTCCGGGTTTCACGTCTCCCTGAAACGCCATACGGAAGGTGTACTCCTTCTCGGTATGTTTGATCACATCAAGGATCTCTGAAGGGAATGAAATATAAGGATTCCGGTTTGTCATACTCATTGTTCCCCCTCCTTTACTGCGGCATCCACTTTGTTGATGATGTTGGAAAACGAGATGTATTCCGGACAGACATCATCGCAACGGCCGCATCCGACGCACATATCATAGCCATAGCGTTTTCTGAAATCGGAGATCTTATGCAGCGTTTTAAACCGCATCCGTTCTCCGTGTTTCTTTCGATATTCTCCTCCGCCGGCGACCGTGGAGTATCCGTCGATCATGCAGGAAGCGCCAACTCTCCGGCGTTCGCCCACTTTTCCGTTGTCCGTATAGTAGGCATCCTGCATGGTGAAGCAGGAACAGGTCGGGCAGACAAGGTTACAGCGGCCACATGCCACACAGCGTTTATCATATTCTTTCCAAAGGTCAGACCCTATGACAGAGTTGGGGATCTCCTCCGGAACATGTACTTCCACTTCGTTTTCGGTCACATAAGCTGCGGTCACGTCGCCGGCAGCAGCGCCGGAATCTGCAAAGAGTTCCTCCAGAGAGGCATCCTTCAGGTCCACATCATAACGGCCATCCACAAAGTTCACGGAGAACAGGTAACCATCCTCCGTCCGGTTGGTCCCCATGCTCACACAAAAACAATCCTGGAAACTCGATGTGCAGCCGATCAGAACAAAATGCAGTTTGTCCCGGATCTTTTTATAAAAGCTGTCCACATGCGAACCGTTATGAAGGTAGATCTGGTCCAGTCTCTTCAAGGCATGCATATCGCAGCTTCTCAAAAAGACGATCGCCTCACTGTCGTCGATGTCTGCCTCTTTGATCACATTTTCCGTAAAGAAAAACAAAGTTTGCGAGAGCGGCGTCAGGATCTCCTTGAACGAATAGTCAGATTTTTTCTCAAATTCGATCTCTGAACTGCTGTAAACAAAATCATAAATGACCACATCGGTATCGGTGAATCGCCCTTGCCCCTTCTTCAGGACAGGTGCGTAGAGCCGATATTTTTCACTAAGTCCCTCAAGCACCTGGTCAAATTCTGACCGGGTCAGCGTGTATCCCATACAATACCTCCCTTTTCTGGTTAAACACGTTCTGTAACGTTTCTGAACCTGTCGACTAAAGTTTAACAAACATCAAAAAAAGATTCCGTGACATTCATCACGGAATCTTCTCTTAATATACTTACAGACCTGTTTGATAGAAATGAGACAGGCTTGCCATATCGCGAATGATGATCCTTTTCTTCTCATGACGGATCAGGCCCTGTTCCGTCATATTCGTCAGCAGTCTGGAGGTGTTCTCCCGGGAAGTTCCCAGCATATCGGCCAGCAGGGTCACACTCAGATCGATATCGATCTCCGTTTCCTCTCCTCTGGGGATCCCAAAGTCTCTGCCCAGTTTCCACAGCTTCGCAGCGATCTTGCGGTCCATATTGATGTTCCCCACACTGTTTTTCAGCTGGTGGATCAACCGTTGGTATTTTTTCTCCTGCTCTTTCATGACTGCCTGGCAGAACGGAAAATCCTCTTTCATGATCTCCACGAACCGGTCATTGGGGACCTGGAGTATGG
>ONFJ01000106.1 GCA_900317085.1 uncultured Eubacteriales bacterium
TTTGATTTTTGCCGGGAAAGGCAGGAGAAAAGTTCAGCTGGGGCGAGGAGGCGACGCAGGTTCTGGACCAAGGGGCATAGGCCCCGACTCCATGAACCTACGACGAAGCCCCAGCGTCGATTCCATCGGTAGATATCAGTTTGTAGGGGGAGACAAGGTTCGTTGGACGCGGTCAGGTTTCGTAGTGTATAATAAAAGATAGCAAAGACACTGAAGGAGGAAACCATCATGAGTAAAGCACTGGTCACCTATTTCTCGGCGTCGGGTGTGACGGCGAACAAGGGGCAGAAGATCGCGCAGAAAGTCGGCGCGGATACTTTTGAAATCAAACCGGCCGTGCCGTATACGTCTGCGGACCTGAACTGGCAGAACAAGCAGAGCCGGAGCAGCGTTGAGTGCAACGACCCGACCTGCCGTCCCGCCATGGCTGACGGTCCCATCGACCTGTCCGCTTATGACACGGTTTACATCGGCTATCCCATCTGGTGGTACACGGCACCAAACATTATCAACACGTTTATCGAAGAGAACCTCGACGGTCTGAAGGGCAAGAAGCTCATCCTCTTCAAGACCTCCGGCGGCAGCGGCATCGGCAAGTCGGTCTCCGACCTGCAGAGCAAATACCCGGAACTGAGCTTCGAAGCAGAATAAACAACACGCCGAGAGACACATGCCACATTTCACTTACATCCTTCGCTGTGCGGACGGGACTCTGTACACCGGCTATGCGACAGACGTTGCGCGTCGGGTAAAAGCCCATAACGCCGGGCGTGGCGCGAAGTACACGCGTACGCGACTGCCGGTGGAAGCCGTGCACTGGGAGGAGTTTGCCACGAAGGAAGAGGCCATGAGCCGGGAGTGGCACATCAAACACGACCTGACTCGTGAAGAAAAGGAGGCGCTCATTTCTATGGGCAACATTGACAGAACCTTCCATCCGGGAGACCGGGTGCAGCACTTCAAACGGGAGCTGGTGGACCCGAATACCACCCAGTATCTCTATCAGATCGTCGGTGTGGCGATCCACTCCGAGACCCGCGAACCGCTCATGATCTACCAGGCGCTCTACGACGACTACCAGGTCTACGCGCGCCCCTACGACATGTTCATGTCTGAGGTGGACCGCGAGAAGTACCCGGACATCAAACAGAAATACCGGTTTGAAAAGGTCAGTGACTGAGTCCCAGCACCTGCCGGGAAGACCGGCAAACCACAGGAGGAAATGATATGTATTCATCGTTTGCAAGCATGAGCAATTCGCCGCTCATCTTCTGGTTCACAGTCGGCATGCTGATCGCGGTGCCCATCGCCATGTTCATCATCGGCATCCGGGGCGTCCGCAAGGAAAACCCGAACGACAAGCGTGCCGGCTATGCCATGCTGAAACTGGCGGGACTCTTGACCGCAGTCGTGCTGATCGCCGCTGTGTTCCTCATCAGCAACACCTGATTCTTTTACAACGAAGATCCGTTCCACAGAACGAGTCAAAGAATAGGAGGAATTGCAAATGGACTACAAAAACAATTACCCGTGCGTATTTGTCCATGGCCTGATGGGCTATGGCGAACAGGACTTTATGGACGTTGTCTTCCCGAACTGGGGACTGTTCAACCACACCTTCTTCAAACATCTGAAGGAGGAGGGAATCGAGACCTATCACCCTTCATTGGGCCCGATCAACAGTGCCTGGGACCGCGTGTGTATCCTATGGGCGTACCTCTTCGGAGGCCGGGTCGACTACGGAAAAGTCCACTCGGAAAAGTACGGACATGCCCGTTACGGCAAGGAGTACCCCGGTGTTTTGAAGGACCTTGGGCAGACGGAGGCCCATAAGAAAATGAACCTGATCGGCCATTCCTTCGGCGGCCCAACCGTCAAGACCGCGGCCTCGCTGTTCGCCTTCGGCTCGGAAGAAGAGCGCAACGGCACGCCCGCGGAAGAACTGTCTCCGCTGTTTGCCGGCGGACACGGCGATCTGCTGCACACCGTCACGACCCTCTCCGGCGTCAACAACGGCACAACGCTCGCATCCTTCTTCGGCAACAAGGGGATGAGCGTTGCCAACTACGCCCTTATGGGCTTCTTCACTCTTGTCGGCGACACGTACTTCACCAAGTTCATCGATTATGGCACATCCCAGTGGGGCAACATGCCCTTTGCCGAGGAAGTTCACGTTGCGCACATCCAAAACCCGCTCAAATACCTCGATGTGTTCCGCACCTATGACCGGAACAAGACTCTGGACAGCATCGCCCACGAGATGCAGATCGAGGTGATCCAGGAAGCGGTCAACCCGACCCTGCAGTATCCGGAGAACGTGTATTTCTTCGCTCATCGCGCGGACGGAACGAAGCCGGGCAAAAACGGCAACCCGGTCCCAGACAGGAACGACATGATCCTGCCCTGCTGGCTCGTTGGACAGCTCACCAGTCGCGCGATGCTGAAACGTCTGGAGAAATACGGAGTCAAAACTGATCCGAACTGGCGAAGATGCGACGGCCTCGTCAATCTCGTCGGCGCGTCCGCACCGCTGAACGCGACCTATGAGGAAGCAGACTATAACACCGATTTCAAACCGGGCATTTGGTACAACATGCCACCGGAACGCGGAGACCATGCTCTCTGGGTCGGCTGGCTCGTGCCGAAAGAGAGACTGAATGGCATCTACGACCGTATCATCGATATCTGCCGCTCTCTTCCGGACGCGGAAGACGTCCAGTAAGAAAAAAGAAAAGAGAGACTCGAAAACGAGTCTCTCTTTTTTTGTTGGTTGATTTGTCTGCACCAGTCGGGTTCAAGCTCAGCCTCAGCCTTCTGCCGGAGCGTCTTTTTTCTTCTTGGCGTAGTCGCCGAGGAAGCGCATGTCTTCGCCTCTCTTGCGGCGGGCATAGTACTCGGCAGTGGCGGAGAACACGACATCGCCGGAGGAGTTCAGAGCGGTCTCGACGGAGTCCTGGATGACGCCGATGATGAAACCGACTTCGACGGCCTGCATCGCCACGTCGTTGGAGATGCCGAAGAACGAACACGCCATGGGGATGAGCAGCAGGGAACCGCCGGCCACACCGGAAGCGCCGCAGGCGGCGAGGGTGGACAGGAAGCTCAGCGCGATGGCGGTGGGGATAGAGACCTCCACGCCCATGGTCCGCGCGACGGACAGGGACATGATGGTAATAACGGCTGCGGCACCGTCCATGTTGATGGTGGCACCGAGGGGAATGGACACCGAGTAGAAGTCCTTCTCAAGGCCGAGCTTCTCGCAAGTGGCCATGTTGACCGGGATGTTCGCGGCGGAGCTGCGGGTGAAGAACGCGGTAAGGCCGGACTCCTTCAGGGCGGTCCAGGTCAGCGGGTACGGGTTCCGTCTCAGGAACAGGGAGGCGATGAACGGGTCGGTGACCAGCGTGACGAACAGCATGGAACCGACGAGTGCCGCAACGAGTTTCCCGTAGACGGTGAAGATGGCAAGGCCGTTCTCGGAGACCGCGTTGAAGACGAGGCCCATGACGCCGAACGGCGCGAGGAGGATGATCCAGGTGACGACCTTGTTGATCATGTCGGCGATCTCCTGGATGATGGTGTTGGTCTTCTCAGAACCGATCGCCTTCAGGGCAAGGCCGAACAAAACGGCCCAGAACAGGATGCCGATGTAGTTCGCGTTCGCGAGGGCGGACACAGGGTTCGTGACCATGTTGTTGAGGAGGTTCGTCCAGACTTCGCCGACGCCG
>ONFJ01000115.1 GCA_900317085.1 uncultured Eubacteriales bacterium
ATGACGGATTTGTCAAACGGCAAAAAGACGAAAAAAAACCCACCGGGCCGGTGTCGAAACGATGATGACCTGCCTCTGAGACAGGTGGGTGTCCATAAGCCGGTTTCCATGCTCCCAGCGTCCCCGCAGGGGAGGTCTGCATTCCGCCGGCTGCCCGGACTCCCTTTCTAAACGTGTTGGGTCAAAAATGTTTCGAGAGTGTCGAACCCAGTAGGCTTTATTCGGTTTCTTTTTGGGCGATGTACGCCGCGCGCTTCTTACTGCTCGTCTTCCGGGATGACGTCGGCTTCGACGACGTCGATCTCAAAGATGTCCTGAAGGCGTTCTTCGAAGATGTCGGCGACTTCGTCGAATTCGTCATCGTCTTCGATGGCGGCGAGATAGGTCTCATCGCCCTCTTCGAACACTTTCAGGATGATGAGCTCGGAGTCGGATTCGAGCATCTCCTCTTCGCTGTCGAAGGTCGGCAGCATGGCGACGTAACGGCCCTGGTCGGTCTCGATGCGGTCGAGCTCCTCAAAGATGTGCTCGTTGCCTTCGTCGTCCTGGACGGTGATGAGATCGGGGTTGTATTCCTGTTCTTTATCCATAACTTTGTTAGCTCCTTCTCGTTTTCTGCCTCCATTGTAGAGGGTCGATATCCATAAGTCAATTCTTGACTTTTAGTATGTTTTATGATTGGAGAAAAGTGTGGTAAAATAACGGAAATGCTTTTTGACTGAACGCTTTTCTTTGAAGGAGATACTGTTTTGACTCAGCTGGAATATCAGGCACTTCGCAATACCATCGAATATCATATGGACCGGTACTATAACCAGGATGCGCCGGAGATCTCGGACTTCGAGTACGATCAGCTCATGCAGCAACTGAAAGCCGCCGAGAAGGAGCACCCGGAGTGGGTCGACCCGGACTCGCCGTCCCAGAAAGTGGGCGGGACCGTCAAGCGGGAGGCCGGCGTCAAGGTGACGCATACTGTCCCGATGCTGTCCATCGAAGACGTTTTCGAGTTCGACTCGGTCCGCGCCTTTGTCGACAAGGTCCACGCGGTCCATCCGGACGCCACGTTCTCTGTGGAAGTCAAGGTGGACGGCCTCTCCATGTCCATCACGTACCGGAGAGACGGCGACGGCCCCATGCGCCTCGTCCTTGCGGAGACCCGCGGCGACGGCTTCATCGGCGAAGATGTCACGGCCAACGCGCGCGTCATCCCGGACATCCCGCTGACGCTCGACCTGCCCTATGACAGCCTGACGCTGCGCGGCGAAGTCTACATGGCCCATGAAGACTTCGAACGCTACAACGAACTCCAGGAAGAACTGGGGAAGAAGGCCGCCGCGAATCCGCGAAACCTCGCCGCCGGCACCCTTCGCCAGCTTGACACTTCCGTCACGAAAGAACGCGGTCTCCGCATGTTCATCTTCAATGTCCAGGAAGGTCCCGCGGAGCTCACGGAAAGCCACTGCGCCGGCATGGACGCCCTCGCGGCCGCCGGCGTGCCTGTCGTGGTACATCGCCACTGCAAAACGGCAGATGAAGTCATCGAAGCCATCGAAGCCATCGGCGAGATGCGGGGCGACCTCCACTACGACCTCGACGGCGCGGTCGTCAAGATCGACGAAACGGCTTTGCGTAACGAGTTCCCGGCCGGGTCCAAGTACTCGAGCGGGCACATCGCCTATAAATATCCGCCGGAACAGAGACCGGTGGTCATGGAGGACATCACGCCCACGGTCGGACGGACCGGAAAAATCGCCTTCATCGGCCGGGTCGTGGACGCCGAGACCGGAAAACCGGCGCGGCTCTGCGGCACCAACGTCTCGAACGTCACCCTGCACAACCAGGACTACATCCGGGAAAAGAAAGTCGGCATCGGCGGTGTCTACAACATCCTGAAGTCCGGCGACATCATCCCGAAACTGGTGGACTGTGTCAAAGAACCGGAATCCATTTACGAAGCTCCGGACCACTGCCCGGTCTGCGGCGAACCGCTCGTCAAAGAAGAGGGGACCGCCGACATCCGCTGTGTGAACCCCGGCTGCCCGGCACAGCTGTCCCGGACCATCTCGTACTTCGCGTCCCGGCCCTGCATGGACATCGCCGGCCTCGGCCCGAAACAGGTCGAGGCGCTCATCGCCGAAGGGTACCTCTCAAACTACGCGGATATCTACAAACTGGCGGAACACCGCGATGAACTGATCGAAAAGGGCACCGTCGGCAGAGAGAAGGGGACTGACAACTTGCTCGCCAGCATCGAAGCGTCCAAACAGAACGAGCCCTGGCGGCTCCTCGCCGGCTTCGGCATCCGCAACGTCGGCAACACGACGGCCCGAAACCTGATGCGGCAGTTCCACTCGCTGGATGCTCTTGCAGAGGCCGACCTCGAGACCCTGACCGCGGTCCCGGACATCGGCGAAACGACGGCTGTCGCTCTTCGCGAATACTTCGACAGCGACTTCGGCAAGGATATGCTTCAGCGTTTCCGCGCCGCCGGCCTCACGATGGAACAGGAGGACACGCAGCAGTCCAACATCCTCGAAGGGAAGACCATCGTCGTCACCGGCACGCTCACGACCCTCACCCGAAACGAGATCAAAGAGCTCATCGAGAACAACGGCGGCAAGGCCACCGGCTCGGTCTCGAAGAAGACCTCGTACCTTGTCGCCGGTGAAGCGGCAGGCTCCAAGCTCACGAAAGCCCAGTCCCTCGGCGTCCCGGTCCTGACCGAGGAAGAATTCCTTGCAATGCTGGAAGAGTAAGTAAATCGAAACAAGCGAAATAAAACGTCTCCCGATAATAAGCCGGGAGACGTTTATTATTTTGCGTCAAATAAATGATCAAACACCTTTACAAACCGAAACTTATCGATGTGATCGACGCTGGGGCTTCGTCGGAGGTTCATGGAGTCAGGGCCTATGCCCCTTGGTCCAGAACCTGCGTCGCCTCCTCGCCCCAGCTGAACTTCTCTCCTGCCTTTCCCGGCAAAAATCAAAGGCATCTCTTGTTCTTCGAAAATGCCTATGACGATTTGAGGGCGGTTTTACATGTAGAATCTTAATAATCA
>ONFJ01000104.1 GCA_900317085.1 uncultured Eubacteriales bacterium
AAGTTCTGGGGCTACCGCCGCGCCGAAGGCCGCCCGGGCATCCGCAACCACGTCCTCATCCTGCCGAGTTGTGCCTGTGGTTCCGAGTCGAGCCGCATCGTCGCAAGCCATGTCCGGGGCGCGGTGAACATCGTCTTCAACACCGGGTGCTCCGATGTCGCGGACAACACGGCGATGAGCCAGAAGGTCCTCACCGGCTTTGCCTGCAACCCGAACGTATACGGCGTCGTCATCATCGGCCTCGGCTGTGAGACCGTCGGTCACCGGGAACTCCGTGAAAAGATCCAGAAGATGACCTCCAAGCCCGTCGTCTCCTTCGGCATCCAGGAGGAGGGCGGCACTCTCAAGACCATCGAGAAGGCCACCAGAGCCGCCAGAGACATGGCTGCAGAGGCAGGCCTCCAGCAAAAGGAACTCTTCGATATCTCCGAACTCTTCATGGGTATCGAGTGCGGCGGTTCCGACGCCACCTCCGGCCTGGCATCGAACCCTGCGGTCGGCGAACTGAGCGACCGGCTCGTGGACCTCGGCGCCACCACCATGATGAGCGAGTCCATCGAGTGGATCGGCGGAGAGCATGTCGTCGCCAGCCGCGCAGCCACTCCGAAGATCCACAACGAGATCATCGAAGTCTGCCGGGAGTACGAAGAGCACCTGAAAGCGGCCGGACAGGACTGCCGTGCCGGTCAGCCCACACCGGGCAACAAAGCGGGCGGTCTCTCCACCCTCGACGAGAAGAGCCTCGGCTGCATCCGGAAGGGCGGCACCCGTCCCGTCGTCGAAGTCCTCGAGCAGGCGAAGCGTCCCACGAAGCACGGCTCCGTCGTCATGGACACCGCAGGCTACGATATCTCTTCCGTCACCAGCATGGTCGCCGGCGGCTGCCAGGTGGTCGTCTTCACGACCGGACGCGGCACACCCACCGGCAACGCGATCGTCCCGGTCCTCAAAGTCACGGCCAACGAAGTGACCTACGGCAAAATGGAGGACAACATGGACGTCGACCTCTCCGCCATCATCCGCGGCGAGAAGACCTACAAGGAAATGGGCGGCGAACTCCTCGACACCATTCTCGAAGTAGCCAACGGACGGCTGACCAAGGCAGAAGCCTACGGCTTCTCCGACATCGCGGTCGACCACGTCTGCCGTTTCGTCTGAGCGAGTCAGGCTGAGAATCAAAGATTAACAGACAGTCGTCTGTGCTCCAAAAGATAACCTTAAGCCTTCTGTAGTCTTGCAGAAGGCTTTTTGTGCGCCCGCGCACACCGCTGACGCAGGCGGGATGGCGGAAGGGCTCGAGAGCCCGGGCTGCGGGGCCCGGACTCCGACCCCACGGCGTTCCACTGCCCCGCCTGCTGAATGTTTCTCCTTGTCGAAAGCATGTCAGATTCTAATAATAGGGGACCGTGCCATGTATTGCTTTCCCTGTTGGGAAGACATCTTTCTTGAAATACATGTCAGGATCCCCTTTTTCATTTGCTGCCATGTAAAATGAGCTCTGTTAGTGAAGCACTTTTTGGGAAATACATGTCAGGATTTCCTTTTACATTCTCTGCCATGTAAATGAAATCGAAAAGAAGAACTGCTGAAGGCTTTCGATTCGGGAGATACATGTCAGATTCTCAAAAAGACAATCGTGCCATGCATATTCCTGAAAACGGAAATCGACCCAGTCTCAAAATACATGGGAGGAACTCAAAAACCGTTATCTGACATGTAAAGCAACGCAATCGCACTGGCTTCGCTTAATGGAGGCAGGCGGAAAGGCGCACAGCGCCCCTTTCTGCCTGTTGTCTGCCCGATGCCACGGCACCGAAGGCGTACAGAGTAGGCGGAGGGGAAGTCAAGGGCTGGCGGGGCCTTGGGCATTGAGTAAAGGGAAGCTGTTGGAAGGGAAAAAGAAGTATCGGGGTTCTATGATGCCAGCCGCGAAGCGGGCGAAGCCCCTTTACTTGCTCGAAGAACTGTGGCACCCGGGAACGTCGGTGTTTGAGAGACCGGAAAGCCTGGAAAGGCTTCTGCAGCAAGCCCGGAGTGCAACGGAGGGCGCAATACGCGGACAGCTCTGCTGGAACGCGGATGTTACTGAGAAGTCCAAAGCAGTGGTGCCGAGGGTCAGTGGTGCCGAGGGTCAATCCTTACTGTCTGCAAGAGAGTATATGGAATAAAAGACCGTGTCACGGTTGTTTCGTGACACGGTCTTTTGTACTTGTACTGTTGTGCCGGGTGGCTTATGCCATGCCGGCGGTGATGATGGCCATCTTGTAGACCTCGTCGGCGTTGCAGCCGCGGGAGAGGTCGTTGATGGGAGCGTTCAGACCCTGAAGGATGGGTCCGTAGGCTTCGTAGCCGCCGAGACGCTGTGCGATCTTGTAGCCGATGTTGCCGGCCTCGATGAGCGGGAAGATGAAGGTGTTGGCCTGGCCGGCGACCTTGGAGTCGGGGCACTTGGTCTTCGCGACGTCCGCGGAGACAGCGGCGTCGAACTGGAACTCACCGTCGATGACGAGGTCGGGGTCGATGTTGCGGGCCTCGATGACCGCGTCGTGGGACAGCTGGACGGTGCCGCCCTTGCCGGAACCGTAGGTGGAGAAGCTGAGGACTGCGACCTTCGGGTCGATGCCGAAGAAGGATGCGGTCTTGGCTGTCTCAACAGCGACTTCCGCAAGCTGGCGGGCGCCGCTCAGAACGACGTTGCCGTCCTTGTCGAGACGGTCGTTGTATGCGAGGTTGATGGCACAGTCGCCCATGGCGATGCGCTCTTCCTCACCGTCCTTCTCCCGGAACAGGATGAAGGAAGAGGAGACGAGGTTGGAACCGGGCTTGGTCTTGATGATCTGGAGCGCCGGACGGACGGTGTCCGCGGTGGAGTAGGTGGCGCCGCCGAGCAGAGCGTCAGCCTTGCCGGCTTTGACGAGCATGGTGCCGAAGTAGTTGGACTTCTTCAGAAGCTCACGGACTTCGTCTTCGGTCATCTTGCCCTTGCGGAGTTCGACCATCATCGCGACGAGCTCTTCCATACCTTCGTAGGTCAGCGGGTCGAGGATCTCAGCGCCTTCGATGTCATAGCCGCCGGCCGCAGCCGCTGCTTTGACGTCGTCGACGTTACCGCACAGGATGACACCCATGAGGTCTTCTTTCAGGATGCGGGCGGTGGCGTCCAGGATGCGGGCGTCGGTGCCTTCGGTGAACACGATGGTTTTGCGGGAGGCCGCAAGGCTCTCGAGCAGTTTATCGAACATTCCCATTGTAGTGTACCTCCTAAGGAACAAAGTGGTTTGGGCTTTACGGCTAATACTTTAACACAAACAGGACCCTGTAACAAGGGGCGATTCACGGCTCACTCTCACAAATGAAACAGGACCCTCCGGGGGCTCCCGAAAGGTCCTGAAACGTATGAATTTTACTGTTCATCATCGTCCGGGAACATCTGTGCCCGGAGGTTGTCGGCATCCTGCAGAGGTATGCCCTCCGCGTCGTACGCCTGCTCGATGACGTCTGCCACGTTCGCGTCTCTCGAACCGAGGCGCTGCGCGGCGAGCTGGTCCGCCTTCCCGAAGTACTGGAGGGCTTCCGTCATCTGGTCATGCTGCTGCAGGAAGACGCTGAAGTCCTTGTAGACCTGGATGAGTACATCGCCGATGTCCGGCTCCGCCTCGACCTGCTTTTCCAGAATGGCGACCGCGTCCCGGAAGAGGTGCTCCGCCCGGACGGGTTCCTTCCCGGCGATGACTCCGGCCAGGGTCTCTTCGCCCATGGCGGCGTCCGCCCAGTCGTAGGGGTGGTCGAACTCCTGCGCGATGGCCAGTTTCATGTCCACCGTGCGCTCGAGGGTCTCGAGGTACTCCGCCTCTTTTTCCATCTTCTGGTAGAGGCCGGTGAGGATGAGGAGCTCCTGGGACAGGGTCTGCTTCGCGTACTGGGAGGCCTCCGGGTCGAGGTCCTGCTCGGTGAGACGGATCTGGCGCTCGATGGC
>ONFJ01000103.1 GCA_900317085.1 uncultured Eubacteriales bacterium
TTGACACGGGACGGCATATGGGAGATGTCCCGAAGAGAACCGGCTTCCTCCAGCTCTTCGATCTCCTCCTCAGAGGCCTCTTTCTTGATCATCCGCACGAAGATGTCGGCGAGTCTCTTCGCCTCGTCCTTGTGCTTTCCGATGACCAGGTCCAGCATCATGTCGGCGGAGGCCATGGAAACGGCACAGCCGTCCCCGTTGTAGGAACCGTCTTCGATGATGCCGTCCTCATTCATCTTGAGCTGCAGGACGATGTCGTCGCCGCAGCTGGGGTTCAGCCCTTCGAGGATGAGGTTCGGGTCCTTGAGGTTGTATTTGTGCATCGGATGCAGGTTATGATCCGTCAGGATCTCGTTGTAGAATGCGTTAATCGCCATAGCCCATGGCCCCCCTGATCTGAGACAGGATGTCGAGGAAACGGTCGACTTCCTCCTCGGTGTTGTAGAACATCACGCTGGCTCTCGTCGTGGACGGGATGCCGATGCAGATATGCAGCGGCTGTGCGCAGTGGTGACCGGCACGGACCGCGACGTTGTTGTCCGCGAAGATGGCGGAGATGTCGTGGGGGTGCACCCCGTCGATCTTGAAGGTGATGATGCCGTGGTGCTCTTCCGGTTTGTCCGAGCCGAGGACCGTGACATGCGGGATGTCCCTGATGCCGTCGAGCATGCGCTTGCAGAGCATCGTCTCTCTCGCCTGGATGTCCTCAAAGCCGATGGACTGGATGTACCTGATGGCGGCTTCCAGCGCTACCGAGCCGGAGGCGTTGACCGTACCGGCCTCGAACTTGTGAGGCAGTTCGGACAGCGTCATGCCGTCATAGCTGACCGTCGAGATCATCTCACCGCCCGTCAGGAACGGAGGCATGGCAGCGAAGTGCTCCTCCTTGCCGTACAGGACGCCGATGCCCATGGGCGCCAGCATCTTGTGGCCGGAGAACGCGAGGAAGTCGACGTCGAGGTCCTGGACATCTACCGGCATGTGGGGCACGCTCTGGGCGCCGTCACAGACGATGTACGTCCCGTTGTCATGGCACAGTTTTGCGAACGTTTTGATGTCGTTCTCCCGGCCCATGATGTTCGAGACCTGGGTGATGGCGAAGATCTTGGTTTTCGGAGTCAGTGCCTTCTGCACCATCTCGACCGAGACCAGGATGGAAACCAGGATCTCATCGCCCTCTTCCAGCACCATCGGTGCGAAGCTGTAGGCGATGAGGTTCAGGCTCTCGGAAGCGTTGCGGGTAAAGACGATCTCCTTCGTGCTCTTCGCGTGGATGAAGTCCTTCACGGTCTCCCGGCCGTGTTCGTAGGCACTCGTCGCGCGCTCGGACAGTTCGTAGATGCCGCGGAACGGGTTCGCGTTGGAGTCCACATAGAACTGCCATTCCGCGTCCATGACGCACTTCGGGTTCTGCGAGGTCGCGGAGTTGTCGAGGTACGCGAGGTCGGTGGCGGCGAAGAACGGGAAGTCGGCCCGCACTTTGTTTACATCGATCATAATATGCTTCTTCTTTCTACCGTTCGGGCGATTTACAGATTGTTGTTGAACTCTACCAGTTCCTCGACGGTCTTCTCGTCGGGGATCTGCCGGATGGTGGCTTCCAGTCTGGCCTTGGCCATCATCTCATAGATCTCTTCGTTCGGGATGCCGCGGGACTCGAGGTAGAAGATGAGGTCGTCCGCGAGGCGGCCGACGGTACAACCGTGTTCACCGGAGACGTCTTCCTCACCGCAGAGGATGGTGGGGACGGTCTTGTTGGTGACGCCGTTGTTCATGAGAAGCACGTTCTCGTTCTCTTCGCCCTGGGACTTCACAGCGCCGGGCTGGAAGTCGATGGTGGTCCGGAAGACCTTGAGACATTTGTCACGAAGAACGCCGGAGGTATAGATGTCCGTCTCGCACTCACAGCCGAAGTGGTTGACGTAGTAGTTGATGTCCATGACGTGGTCATCGGCGGTGAGGTAACCGCTGCGGATGAAGCATTTCGCTCTGTCGCCGTTCAGTTCGACATGTCCGCCGAGGTCGTTCTCTTTGCCGGTGAAGGCGATCTGGATCGCCTTGAAGGAACCGGTCTCGTCGACGTCGGCACCGAAGTCATCGATGATGTGATAACCGGTCGCGGCGCGGTGGATCTGGACGAGTGCGACCTCTGCGCCCTTCCCCACTTTGACGAGGGTCTGGAATGCGGCATAACCGGTCGCGTCGTCCGCGGACCGGACGTCCATGATGAGGGTGACTTTCGCGTTGTCGCCGACGACGACCGCGTATTTATCGAAAGTGCTGGCACCGTCTGCCAGTTCATACTGGATGCGAACGGGTTCTTCGACTTCCACGCCTTCCGCGACGGAGAAGCCTTTGACCGCGGCATTTTCCAGCAGCGCGTCCACTTCGGGACCGGCACCGCCCTTGACGTCTGCGACGACGGATGTATCGGCAAGCGTGTCGACGCCCACCGGCTGCAGGACCTCAGGGGCACCTGCGGAACCTTCCACCGCGAATTCCACCGTCCGCTCGTTCATCTTGAGCCAGCGCCAGGTGATCATCTTCATGCGGTTCAGGGTAATGCTTTTTACTTCAGCCATTGTAATACTCTCCTTTCCCGCACTTAACCGATGGCTCCGACCATTTCCAGTCGGATGAGGTTGTTCATTTCGACGGCATACTCCAGGGGCAGCTCCTTCGAGACGCTCTCCGCGAAACCGGAGACGATCATGGCGCGGGCATCCTCTTCGGAAATGCCACGGGACATGAGATAGAAGACCGCTTCGTCGGAGATCTTGCCGATCTTCGCTTCGTGGCCGACGTCAGAGTTCTGGTTGCGGACATCGATGGCCGGAATGGTATCGGACCGCGATTTGCTGTCGAGCATCAGAGACGTACAGCCGACGATGGACTTGGACTCGTCCGCATTCGGCGCGATGACAACGGAAGTTCTCGTGTTGGAGATGCCGCCGTCCTTGCAGATGGAACGGGTGTTGACCGAAGAGGTCGTGTGCTTGCCGATGTGGTTGACCTTCATACCGGTGTCGAGTTCCTGACCGGCGCCGGCAAAGGTGATGCCGGTGTAGTCCATCTTGGAGTTGTCGCCCCTCAGGATGGTCATCGGGTACAGGTAGGACATGTGGGAACCGAAGGAACCGGAGACCCACTCCATCGCGCTGTTCTTACCGACGGTGACACGCTTGGTGTTGAGGTTGTACATGTTCTTCGACCAGTTCTCGATGGTCGAGTAACGCATCTTGGCATCGTCACCGACGAAGATCTCGACGCAGCCCGCGTGGAGGTTCGCGACGCTGTACTTCGGAGCGGAGCAGCCTTCGATGAAGTGGAGCTTCGCTCTGTCGTCGACGATGATGAGGGTGTGTTCGAACTGACCGGCGCCCGGCGCGTTCAGACGGAAGTAGGACTGCAGCGGGATCTCGACGTCGACTCCCGGCGGGACGTAGACGAAGGAACCGCCGGACCAGACGGCGCCGTGCAGGGCGGCAAAGGGATGCTCACCCGGCAGGACCAGTTTCATGAAGTGGTCCTTGATCATATCGCCATAGGGACCGTGCAGAGCACTCTCGATGTCGGTGTAGATGACGCCCTGGGCCGCAACTTCCGCACGGATGTTGTGGTAAACGAGCTCGGAGTCATACTGGGCGCCGACACCGGCGAGGGACTTCCGCTCCGCTTCGGGGATACCGAGGCGTTCAAACGTATTCTTGATGTCTTCAGGAACGTCTTCCCACTTGCCGGCCATGCCGGTCTTGGGCTTGACGTAAGTGACGATGTTGTCGAGGTTCAGGCCGTCGATGGAAGGGCCCCACGGCGGCATCTTGGAATGGTTGAAGATGTCGAGGCACTTCAGACGGAAGTCCCGCATCCATTCCGGGTCGTTCTTTTCTTCGGAGATCTGCAGAACGATATCTTTCGTCAGACCGGTATCGACTCTGTAAAAATCGATCTCCTCATCTCGGAAGTCATAGAGATCGCGCTGTACGTCCTCTACGAACGTTTTCTCTTTTGCCATTACATGCTACCTCTCTGCTTATTCTGCCTTCTCGGCTTCGATGTACTTCTCAAAGCCTTCGGTGAAGATCTCATCGATGAGTTCCTTGCCGCCGCTCTTGACGATCTTTCCGTCGACGAGGATGTGGGTATGAGTGACATCGAGTGCCTCGAGGATGGCCGCGTTATGGGTGATGATGAAGAGAGACTTGCCCTCCTTCTTCTGGAACTCCTGGATGCCCTTGGAGACGACGCGGACGGCGTCGACGTCCAGACCGGAGTCGGTCTCGTCGAGGATGGCGAGGTCCGGGTCAAGGATGAGGAGCTGAAGGATCTCAGCCTTTTTCTTTTCACCGCCGGAGAAGCCGACGTTGAGGTCACGGTCTGCATAGTCTTCCGGAATGGTCAGGATGTTCGCGATCTCCTTGACCTTTTTGCGGAAGTTCCACAGTTTGACGCGCTCGCCCGTTCTCATCTCGATGGCGTTGCGCATGAAGTTGGCGACGGTGATGCCGGGGACTTCGATGGGGTTCTGGAACGTCATGAACAGGCCCGCCTTGGCGCGCTTGTCCGCGGTCTCCTCGAGCAGGTCGAGGTCGCCGTACTGGATGGAGCCTTCGGTCACTTCATAGGCCGGGTGGCCCATGATGGCATTGCCGAGGGTGGATTTACCGGCACCGTTCGGGCCCATGAAGACATGGGTCTCGCCCGGGTTGATGACAAGGTCGATGCCGTGCAGGATTTCTTTTTCGCCGACGCCCGCTTTGAGGCCTTTGACGGTTAATGTTGCTGACATAATATACCTCCAACAGTGTGTAAAATGGCACACTTAGACTTTAATTCTTTAGTAGTATAGTCAAGATATAAATCGCGCGCAATGTTTTCGGGCGAAACTGTCACACAACTTTTTTTGTGGGACAGCCAGACGTGCAAAAAAAGAAGACCTCTCCATGGGAGAGGTCTCAGACTGTAGACAAAACCCCAGCGTGTTTTCCACGTTGGGATTTTGTTTTGCGGATAAAAAATAACAAAAAACGGCTAATCTACGCGGTTTTTTGGCG
>ONFJ01000102.1 GCA_900317085.1 uncultured Eubacteriales bacterium
CTCCATGAACCGGACGAACTTCGTGAATACCCGAAAGAAGTCAGCGAACTGGATGTAAAATAAAAACATAACAAAAAGCGGCTTCCTCAATTCTAGGAAGCCGTTTTGCTGATGTTCAGGTTCAGTAAGACGATGGCGCCGATGACGAGCGCAATGCCGAGGTAGCCGAAGGTGTCCGGCAGTTCGTGAAAGAACAGGGCGCCGAGGACCGTGGCGGTGACGGGCTCGATGGAGGCCATGATGGAGGCCCGACCGGGGGTGGACCGCATGAGGCCGTTCGTGTAGAGGAGGTACGGCAGCAGCGAGACCATGAAGGCCATGAGGCACAGCATGCCGGCAAACTTCAGGGGCGATGCACTGCCTGCCGCGATGATCTCCGCCGGGTGGGCGAAGGGCAGCGCACTGAGGCCCGCGAAGATGAATGCGTAGGTGGGGAGCGTCAGCGGGTCGTAGCCCCGGTTCAGCGCGAACTGGCTGAAGATGCTGTAGAGCGCGTAGCCGAGCGCCGACAGGAGTCCGGTGACGATGGCCCGGAAGGGGAGCGGGACCGCGTTCCCGATGAATCCGGAGACGAAGAAACAGCCGGCGAATGCCATGAGGCAGGCGAGGCAGATGAAGATCCACAGGTCTTTCAGCTTCACTCTCAGTACATCGCGACGGAAGAGGAGGCAGTAGAGGAGCAGCACTACACCGGGGATGGCACACTTGAAGAGGGTGAGCTGCATCGCCGACATGCCGAGGGCGGTGAAATACCGCACGAATACGCCGCTGGTGCCCCATGACATGCCCGCCAGCAGCACGAGCACCGTGCCGAGCAGGGAAGGGGACTTCTGTTCCATGGCCGCATCTCCTTTCGAAATATCAAATGTGATGGGCATTATAGCACGATTTTGTGTATAATGAAACCGAAAGGGGAGAGAACCATGAATGCAATTGCCAAGAAACTGTTCGTTACCGGAACGCTGATCAATGTGCAGCCCATGCGGCTCGGGCAGTACTACCTCAACAAGGATGCCTTCGACAAGAAGGAGTCTGTGCCGGGCGTGTATGAAGTTGCCGACATTCCCTACGTGAAGGGCCAGAAGAAACCGAGAAAGTACAACGGCCGGAAAGCGGCGATGGGCAGAAAGCGGGAACATCTGCTCGACATCGAGTCTCCCACACCTCTCGAGGGTTCGAAACTGCGGAAACCCGAGAAGCTTCCCGTCATCATCGAACTCCACGGCGGCGGGTATGTCACGAACAACAAGGAATGCAACCGGCCCCATGCCCAGTGGCTCGCGGCCAAAGGCTACAAGGTCGTCAACGCCAACTACCGACTGCAGCCGGAAGCCGAGATGGATGAGGAGATGCGGGACATCCGCGACATCGTCCTCTGGGTCGAGCAGAACGCGAAGGAATACGGCTTCGACCTGAACAACGTCTTCATGACCGGAGACTCCTCCGGCGGCCATATGGTGCTGCTGTACACCGGCCTCCAGAACAGCCCGGAATTCCAGGAGAAGATCGGCGTGAAGACTCCAAAGACGAAAGTCAAAGCGACGGCAGCCACCTGCCCGGTGGGCTCCTATGTGGCGAACGACTTCGTCAGCAAAGTTTTCAAAAACCTCTCCGGCCGTCTCTATGACGATGAGATGAAACTTGCCTATTCCTATGAAGGTTTTGCCGATGCCACCTACCCGGAAGTCTGCATCGTGACGACGAAGACCGACGTCCCGATCCACTACTCGACGAAGGGCATCCATGAGCACCTCGACAAGGTCGGTGCCGCCCACGAATACCACGTGTTCGAAGGCAAGGATCACAAGCTGAACCACGTCTTCAACGTTCTCCACCCAGAGTGGGAAGAGAGCGTTGCCGCGAACCAGACCATCCTGGACTTTTTTGAAAAGCACAAGGGGTAAATCGCCTACACAAAAAAGAACTCCGCCTCATGCGAGGCGGAGTTTTCTGTTATGGGTTTATGCCATCGGGAACTTTTCGATGTGTTCCATGATGATGTCGGAGCATTCCGGCTCGTTGAACTGCATGAGCCAGTGGCCGGCTTTCATCTCGACGAAGTTGTAGTAGCCCTTCATGAACTGAGCGGTCATCTCGGCACCGGTGCGGCCGAGGGCGATGTCCTCGTTGCCCCAGATGTAGGTGATCGGGAGTTCGACGGGAGTGTACTCGAAGTCGTTCTTGACGGCGAACATGGCACGGTACCAGTTGACGGTCGCGGTGCGGGCTTCCGGCTGGGAGAAGATGGTGAGGTAATCCTCAATGGTAGCCTCATCGAAGCCTGCCCAGTAGTTGCGGAGCCATGCATAGTCGTCTTTCGCCATCGTCTCTTCCGGGACCACGGGAGTCTGGAAGTCGCGGATGTAGAAGCTCTTTGCCTGCTGGTCCGGGTCGTTCATCATGGCATACATGAAGGCCGGAGTGTAGGGCGTGGACATGCCGACATAAGCCTGGACTCTGTCCGGATAGTTGTTGACGACAGCCCAGCCGACGGAGCCGCCCCAGTCATGACCGACGAGGTAGAACTTGCCGTCGCAGCCAAGCGCATCGGCGAAACCGATGACGTCGTCTGCCAGGTGTCCGACGGAGTAAGGCTCGATGCCTTCAGGACGGGCACCGTCCGAATAGCCTCTCTGGTTCGGGGCAAAAGCTTTGTAGCCTTTGGCTGCCAGTTTCTCCAGCAGCGGGATCCAGATGAACGAGCTTTCCGGGAAGCCGTGGAGCAGGATGACGAGCGGTCCGTCATTGTCGAGTCCGGCGGCACGGTAGGTGTACTCAAAGCCGTTTGCTTTCAGAATGTCTTTTTTCACTTCGCAGCCCATGGGTGAGCGCCTCCTTTATAGTGGTTTCTCTCTTTTGTGCCGGCCGCCGGCCATGGTGCCGGGCCGGTCGCTTACATGCTCATCCTACCATGTACGCGCCCTCGAAAGATACCCTTTGCCGGAAACATTTGCAAATCATTCATATGTGTTTCCTTTGCATTGGAGCGAGCAAAACGAGAAATAACGATTCAGAATAACTTGAAATGAAATATAACGATTCGTAATATGTCTCTGCGTTCGTTATAATCAAAGTGAACTATGAACAATAAGAGGTATATTATGGATTATCGTGCACTTGGAAACACCGGCCTCATGGTCGGCGAGATCGGCATGGGCTGTGAAGGCATGACCGAAGAAAACTGCGGCATGGCCGGGAAGTTCTTCGACCTTGCAGAGCAGGCCGGCATCAACTACTTCGACCTGTACTCTCCGAACCCGGACCTGCACAAAGCCATTGGGAAGGCGCTGCAAAGGAGACGGGACAAGTTCGTCATCCAGGGCCACCTGTGCTCTGCGTGGCTGGATGGTGAATACAAGCGGACCCGCGACCTCGAAGAGGTGAAGACCGCGTTCGAAAACCAGCTGAAGAATCTGGCCGTCGACTATCTGGACATCGGCATGATCCACTACTGCGATGCCCTCTCCGACTGGCAGACCATCCTGGACAACGGCATTCTGGACTACGCAAAAGCGCTGAAGGCGGAGGGCCGCATCAAACACATCGGTCTCTCCAGCCACAACCCGCAGGTGGCCCAGGCCGCCGTGGAGACCGGGGACATCGAAGTCCTCATGTTCTCCATCAACCCCTGCTATGACCTGCTTCCGGCGGACGAAGACGTCGAACAGTTCTGGAATCTGGAGAACTACACGAAGCACAACACCAACATGGACCCGGAGCGGCAGAAACTCTATGAGACCTGCCAGACGCTCGGGGTCGGCATCACCGTCATGAAGGCCTTCGGTGGTGGCGATTTACTGGACGCAGACCTGTCCCCGGCCGGCGCGGCCCTGACGGTCAACCAGTGCATCAGCTACTGTCTGACCCGTCCCGCCGTGGCCACGGTCCTGGCAGGTGCCCACACCGTCGAACAGCTCGAGGCGTGCATCGCCTATGAGTCTGCCACGGAAGAGGAGAAGGACTACGCGGAGGCTTTCGCGAACTTCCCGAAGATCTCCTGGGAAGGCCACTGCATGTACTGCAGCCACTGCGGACCCTGCGTCGTGCACATCGACATCGCGAACGTCACGAAGTTCCTGAACCTGGCCCTCGCCCAGAAGGAACTGCCGGAGACCGTCCGCGAACACTATGCGGTCCTCGACCACCACGCCTCCGAATGCATCCGCTGCGGCGTCTGCGAGACCCGCTGTCCCTTCGGTGTCGGCATCCGCAAGAACATGGACAAAGCCACCGCCATCTTCGGCTACTGATCATCAAAAGTCCCCGACTTTCGTCGGGGGGCTTTTTTCTGTTATCTGCTTTGCAAACTGAAACTCTTAATATCTAAGTGAAGGTTTCCCACCTTCACTTATTTTTATATGATGAAGGGGATTGGGCTAACGAAAACTGAAATTGGGACAAAGCTCCCGTCGATAATTATCGATGTGATCGACGCTGAGGCTTCGTCGGAGGTTCATGGAGTCGGGGCCTATGCCCCTTGGTCCAGAACCTGCGGCGCCTCCTCGCCCCAGCTGAACTTTTCTCCTGGCCTACTTCAGAATCAAGGGCAATTGGGCTTTTCATAAAATGCCTTTGACTTTTTTGCGGCGTTTCAATTGGCCGCTTTCACGAAATGCCTTTGACAGTTCGAGGTATCTCACGCTTCCAGGGCCGAAAAAGGTCAAGGGCAAATGCCGTTTTCCCAAAATGCCTTTGATTTCTCTGGCCAGCGAGAAAGCCGGAAGGGGTAGGGGTCCGGGGACAGGGGAAGGTGGCTTTCTCCCACGCTCTTTGGCTTCCCCTTCCCCGGGAAATCAGCTCGACACCTTGATAACCTCATCGCGTATAAGATAGAATAAAAAGCGTAAGATTTGAAAACTCACTGAAAAGGAGAAATGGAAATGAGCGCAAAAGACAAACTCATCGCGGATGTCGTGGCGCGCGGCGTTGCGGCATTCACCACGAAGAATGTCCAGAACATCCCCCGCCCGCTGGTGGCGGCCCTCAAGGCGACCCCTCCGGCTCTGTACATCCAGAACCGCTATGAGGTGGACACGTACACCATCTCGTCCTTCGACGGCCTCGAACTGGCCATCACCCGGTTCCGCTCCCGCCAGGGCTGCGAATGGGACGGCAAGAATCATGTGTGCCTTCTCGTCCACGGCTTCCAGGTCCAGCAGGCGGCCATGTGGATGACGCTGCCCTTCTTCCTGCCGAACGGCTATGACTGCGTGACGGTCGACCTCCGCACCGCCGGTCTGTCCGAAGGCAAGGGCATCAACACGATGGGCTACAACGAAGCAAAGGACGTGGCCGAAGTCTGCAAGTGGATCCGCGGCCAGTACGGCCGGGACGTCGTCCTCGGTCTCTATGGCCAGTCCATGGGCTCCGCCACCATCATGCAGTACTGCTCCGAAGACCCGAACCTCGGCTTCATCATCGAAGACTGCGGCTACGCGAGCATGACGGACACCGTCCACGAGATCCAGAGCCGTCTTCTGAAGTTCGTCGACTGGGACGCCTTCTATCCGAAAGTCATCAAGTATGCGACCATCGACGGCATCACGTATGACGACGTCCGGCCTATCGACTCCGTGGCGAAACTCGATCCGGACGTGCCGATGATGATCCTCCACAGCCTCCCCGACGCATACATCGTCGTGGACAACGCGGACCGCATCTATGAGGCCAAGCGCGGCAAGAAGGAGATCCATAAATACACGCTGGCGCCGCACTCCGCGTCCTTCTTTATGCACCCCATCCAGTACAAGAAAGACATCGACGCCTTCCTGAAGAAGTACGACCTAGTGAAATAACAGCGAAAAATGAGCCCTCCATCATCCCGATGGAGGGCTTTTTCTGTTTGATTGATTAAGCGATGAACGCGATGCTCGTCGCGATGATGAACTGGGCGATGTAATATGCCGCGTGGTTCGTGATGACGTCCACGGGACGGTCTTTGCCTTCTCCGAAGTACGTGCCGGACAGGATGAGGTCCGAGGTGAGGAAGAAGACGAGGCCGACGAACATGATGTTCAGCGTCATGACGTCGAAGTGGTTCATGAGGGCGAGGCTGCCGCAGAGCAGCGTGACGCCGATGAGGATGGAGCCGTAGAACCCGGTGACGCCCTTGAACTTGCCGTAGTTGAGCTTCATGGGCTTCTCCATTGCCAGGTTCCCCACGCCGAGGACGATGCCCAGGAGCAGCGGGATGACGACATAAGCCCAGCGGGAGGCATCGCCATACTGCCAGATGAGGGCGAGGATGAAGAGGATGTGCCCGGCGGCGAAGGCATAGAAGCCGGCGAAGGTGTAGATGTCGTTCTCCTTCGGGTAGACCCATTTGAGGTCCAGCCAGATGTCGCCGAGCAGGCCGCAGAGCAGGCCGATGACAAGGAACGGCGCGAACTTCGCGTGGGCGGCTCCCGCGGGGAAGAGGGACCAGGCGACGGCGGCGACCGACATGAACAGGACCGAGACGGACGATTTGATCATAGCGGCTTTGGTAGACTTCTCCTTCACGCGCTCGTAGAGGAACCAGCAGAGGTCCAGTGCGCCGAGGACTAACAGGATGATGAGTAGTGCCATGGTTTTCCCTTCTTTCACATTTCATAGTTTCACTTTTTGTACGGAAGTCGATTTGTCCGAACATCCTTCAGTTCCATAATAAAGAAAAACCCTGTTCTGTTTCAAGAGACAGGAGTATAATTGACACAAAGGAAATGAAACATGTTACAGAAAGTGAGGAGGCCCCATGATCACACCGGCACAGCTGGCGCTGAAAGCCGTCTGGAAAGGCATCGAGATCGGCGACAACGCGAACTATTCGAAGAAGGAGTATCCGACTGACTCCGTCGAATACAAGGACATCCCGTACATCGCCGACGGAGACCAGTACCACCTGCTCGACGTCTATGTCCCGCAGGAATTCGACAAGGACGGGAAGAAGCACCCGGTCATCATCGACATCCACGGCGGTGGCTGGTACTACGGCACCAAGGACCTCAACCGGTTCTTCTGCCTGCACCTGGCCCGCAAAGGGTTCATCGTCTTCAACATGAGCTACCGTCTGGCTCCGAAAGCGACCTGGAGCGACCAGGTCCGGGACTGCATGGCGGCACTGAAGTACATCTCAGAACACATGGAGGAGTACGGTGGCGATGCATCGAACGTCTTCCTGACGGGCGACTCCGCCGGCGGCAACCTCTCGAGCGTCTGCGCGGGCATCTGCACGAGCAAAGTCATGCAAAACGCGTTCGATGTCGAGGACCCGGGACTGAAAGTCTCCGCGGTGGGCCTGACATCTCCTGCAACTTATCTCGACCCGAGCGCGGGCGCTGTCTGGAAGTTCTATTTCAACAGCTTCAACAAGGACTTTGAGAAAGAACCCTGGTACCCGTACCTGAACTTCGACAAGACCATTGAAGTCTGCGGGGAGACTTACCCGCCGACGTACATCGTCACGAGCATTGCCGACATCGTGCACAGCGCCGGCGTGCGGACACACAAGACGCTGAAGAAAGCAGGCGTCCCTGTCGAACTCAACGACTCGAAGAACCCGAAACTCATGCATGTTTACATGGTCACCGGCGCGGACCTCCCCGAGGGACAGGCCGCCATCGACGGTATGACCGGTTTCTTCAAAAAGCATATGGTCTGAATAGGACAGAGAAAGCACCTGCTCCGGCAGGTGCTTTTTGTGCCGCTCTTTTGGCCTGCTACTTGAATAAAGTGCCGGTTTATGGCAAACTATATAGCGTTTACAAGTTATATTTTTTTATTAAAAAGGAGTTCGAGCAAATGATCAAACTGTACGACGGCGGCGTCTATCTCGTGAACGGCACGGAGGTCGTGCCGGAAGCGGAAGCCGCGAAAGTCGAAGCTCTGACCGGCAAATCGCCCAATAAAGAGGAAGCGAAGACCGGTACCATCGCCTATGGCATCCTGAAAGAACACAACCAGGCGGACACCATGGACCAGCTGCGCATCAAGTTCGATGCGATGGCCTCCCATGACATCACGTTCGTCGGCATCGTCCAGACCGCCAAGGCGTCCGGCATGGAGAAGTTCCCGCTGCCCTACGTCCTGACCAACTGCCACAACACCCTGTGCGCGGTCGGCGGCACCATCAACGAGGACGACCACATGTTCGGCCTGTCCGCGGCGAAGAAATACGGCGGCATCTATGTCCCGCCCCACATCGCGGTCATCCACCAGTACATGCGTGAGATGCACGCGGGCTGCGGCAAGATGATC
>ONFJ01000099.1 GCA_900317085.1 uncultured Eubacteriales bacterium
AACGACCTGCCATGTATTTTACAGAGAAGGGCCGTTCGATGGAGTAATAAATGCATGTCACAGTTTCAAAAACGAAATCGTGACATGCATTTTCTCATTTTTCCTTGTGCTAAAAGCTTTATTATACATGTCAATTTTGGGGTACTCTTTATCTGACATGCATTCTTCTTTAAGCATCCCTTTCAAACGCTTTTATTGTGATGCCAGGGAGAAAAGTTCAGCAGGCGGGTGCCGTGGAACGCCGCAGGTTCGGAGCTCGGGCACTGTAGCCCGGGCTCTCGAACCTTTCCACCTGCCCGCCTGCGTCGATCAGTGTGCGCGAGCGCACATGCTCTGCAGCGTGACTGGAAGCAGAGTAACCAGCTCAACTGGTTTTGGCTTAGGAAGCTTAGCAAATACCAGTTTGTCGAGGTGTAAAGGGTGGGTTTGTTGAGATTCTATTGTTTTATGGTAAACTAAGGGGCAGAGAATAATGAATAGTGATCAGGAGGCGTAGGACATGAAAAAGTACCTGCTTGTGATCGATATGCAGAACGACTTCATCGACGGCTCACTGGGGACTCCCGAAGCGGTCGCCATCGTGGGCAATGTCGTTGAGAAAATAAAACAGTACATCGCCGACCCGGATGGGGACGTCTATGCGACCCGAGATACGCACCAGCCGGATTACCTGCAGACGCAGGAGGGGAAGAACCTGCCGGTGGAGCACTGTATCAAAGGTACGGAAGGATGGGCACTTCGCCCGGAGATCGCGGCACTGATCCCGGAAGACCATGTCTTCAACAAACCGACCTTTGGGTCCACTGAACTGGCGGCCGCCATGAAGGAAAAGTACGATGAGGCAGACGGCGATGTGACCTTCGAACTCGTCGGCCTCTGCACCGATATCTGCGTGGCGTCCAATGCGTTGCTCCTGAAGGCAACTATGCCAGAAGCGGTCATCTCCATCGACCCTGCCTGCTGTGCCGGTGTCACACCGGAAAAACATGACGCGGCTCTCGAGACCATGCGCTCCTGCCAGATCCAGGGGGCCTGAACATGAAAACACTGTACCTCGCCGGGGGCTGTTTCTGGGGAACGCAGAAGTTCCTCGACCAGTTCGACGCGGTGAAAGAAACAGAAGTCGGGTACGCCAACGGCAGGACGGAGGCACCCAGCTATGAGGACGTCTGCTGCCGGGACACCGGCCATGCGGAGACGGTCCGCGTCGTGTATGATGAGACGAAACTGTCGACCGAAGACCTCCTGCGCTATTACTTCATGACGATCGACCCGACGTCGGTGAACCGCCAGGGGAACGACATCGGCACCCAGTACCGGACCGGCATCTGGTTCGACGTAGGCGATGTACCGGAAGAGAACCGGAAAACCCTGAACAGTATCAAAACCGTCATGGACGAAGTGGCCGAGAAAGTCGGCCGGCCGCTGGCGGTGGAATTCGGACCCCTCGACAACTTCTATACGGCGGAGGAGTACCACCAGAAGTACCTCGACAAGCATCCCTTCGGGTACTGCCACATCCCGAGAAAACTCATGCACCTGGAGAACACATGACAGAACAACAGACTACAGAACGGGCAGTCCTCTGTGCCCTCGATACCGGACGGCAGACGCTCACGGAAGCGGAAGCCATCACGGCGGCCGTCAGCGCGACGGGCTGGGCGAGGACCGAAGCCGAAGTCTCCCTCGAAGAACTGAGGGAACTGACCAGGACCGCCGGCGCGGAAGTCGTCGGGACGGTCCTGCAGGCGCGCCCGTCGGCCGATGCCGCCCTGTACCTCGGCATCGGTAAAATAGAAGAACTCAAAGAGATGGTGGAGGCGGACCTCTGCGACCTCCTTATCTTCGACGGCGAACTCTCGCCGACCCAGCTGCGCAACATCGAGAAGGCGACGGGCGCCCGCGTCATCGACCGCACGACGCTCATCCTCGACATCTTCGCCCAGCGGGCGCGGTCGAGAGAAGGCCGCCTCCAGGTCGAACTCGCGCAGCTGCAGTACCGCCTGCCCCGGCTCGCCGGCCAGGGCACGAGCCTCTCGCGACTCGGCGCCGGCATCGGCACCCGCGGTCCCGGTGAGACGAAGCTGGAGACGGACCGCCGGCACATCGAGCGGCGCATCCGGGCCATCCGGCAGGAACTGAAGAACGTGGAAAAGCGGCGCAACATGCTCCGCGCCAGAAGGGAAAAGACCGGCGTCGAGACCGTCGCCCTGGTGGGCTACACCAATGCCGGCAAGTCGACGCTGATGAACGCCCTGACCGAGGCCGGCGTCCTCGCCGAAGACAAACTCTTCGCGACGCTGGACCCAACGTCCCGGGCACTCCGCCTTCCCTCCGGACGGCAGGTCATGCTGATCGACACCGTCGGCCTCGTCCGGAACCTGCCCCACCAGCTGGTGGAAGCGTTCCACTCGACGCTGGAAGAAGCGGCGGCCGCGGACGTCATCCTGAACATCTGCGACGCGTCCTCGCCTGAGTACGAAGACCACCTGCGGGTGACGGAAGAGGTCCTGAAGGACCTCGGTGCCGAAGGCATCCCGACACTGCAGGTCATGAACAAATGTGACCTTATCTTTGAACATCCGCATATCGCCGGAAACAGCATCTACATCTCGGCTCGCAACGGCTCCGGACTCACCCTGCTGCTGGAAGCCCTCGAAAAGGCTTTCCCGGAACAGCGGGTCCGCGCGCGGTTCTGTTTCCCCTTCGAGGAACTGTCCCAGGCGTCCATCCTGCGGGATGACAGCGCGGTCCTCGAAGAGCAGTATAGGGAAGACGGGCTCATCATCGAGGTCATCTGCAGAGCGCGGATGGTGGACCACTACAAAGACTTTCTGATGGAAACTTCGGAGAAAAACACAGAGACCCAGCAAAAGGAGGACTGAGCATGTTTCTGATGATCGGTGTCAACGACGGGCAGAATGCTCTCTACTACGAAAAACTCGTGTACTTCACCCACCTCGGGAGAGCCGTGAACGTGACGGTCTTCGTGACCTTCACCCAGCTCCTCCTGTTCTTCATCCCAACCTTCAAGTGGAACAAGCACTACTACGTCCAGCTGCCGAACGGCGAGGTCTTCGAACTGAACGCAGACGTCGGCCGCGCCGTGGAGCGGGGAAGAGACGTGGACATCACCGAGAAAGACTGCTTCCAGTCCTCGAGCGCCAACTATTATGCAAACGGCGGCTTTGGCGGGAGCATCAAAGACTTCTTCTTTGGCGATTCGCGGGACAACTCCGGGGCCGGCTCCGATGTCCGGTACTGCCCTCACTGCGGCTACCCCATCGTCGAAGACTTCGACTACTGCCCGAAGTGCGGCAAGCCTCTCAAATAAGGTTGCATTTCATAAGAGAAGTGTTATAATACAGAACGCCAAATCTAAAAAGCGGAGTTCGGCCTCTAAATCCTTCGCTATAGAAACGAAAACCAAGGAGAACACATCATGAATATCATCAAGCAAAAGACTACCATGGTAGCAGCGCTGCTTCGCTCTGTACCGGTGGCCATGACCATCATTTTCATCATCGCGGTCGTTCTCATGAACTTCCTCGCGCGGATCACCCTCGTGTCATTGCCCTGGCTCGCATTGAATGCAGGCATTACTGTTTCCTGGATGTCTTTTTTATTTGTCGACATCGTCACCCGCCACTTCGGCGCGAAGGCGGCCAACATGCTGTCCATCGTCGCCATCGCCGTCAACCTGGTGGTGTGCTTTGTCTGCGTCATCCTGAGCCGCGTCTTTGACCGTCCGTCCCTCGACATGGTCGTCGGCGGACAGTGGTCCATCCTGCTAGCGAGCACCATCGCCTATATCGTCGCGGCCCTGACCAACAACTACACGAACGTCTTCATCGGAAGACGGTTCTTCCGTCAGAATCCGGATGGCAGAAAGGCGTTCGCGTTCCGTTCCTACATCTCGACCTTCCTGTCCCAGTGCGTCGACAACTTCCTGTTCGTCTTCCTGGCATTCGTGGTCTTCCCGAACCTGCCGGGCGCGTTACCGGTCCGCTGGACGATCGCCCAGTGTGTGGGTGCCTCGGTCCTCTGCGCGGCCTTCGAACTGCTTTCTGAAGTCATCTTCTCACCTCTCGGCTACCATGTGGCACAGAAGTGGAAAGAGAGAAACGTCGGACAGGAGTACCTCGACAAGTACTGCCCGAACGGCGTCCTCGAAAGCTGAGGCGATATACGATGAAAAACCTGGAACTGCTCTCCGCAGCAGAGATCGGAAGAGAAGTGAATGCCGGATACATTTCCCCCACGGAAGTGGTCCGGTATTTTGAAGGGCGCATCGAAGAACATAATCAGGATCTGAATGCGTTCGTCTATACGAAATTCGAATACGCGGAAGAAGCCGCCAAAGAACTGGAAGCGCGTCTTGCCGCGGGCGAAGACGTCGGGCCCTTTGCCGGTGTCCCCTTCGCGCTGAAGGATTTCCTGCCCTCGAAGAAGGGCTGGACCCATTCCCACGGCGGTGTGAAGTGCCTCATCAAACAGGACCCCATCGACTCGGAATTCACGAAAGCCATGGAGGCGGCGGGCGGCATCGCGATCGGCAAGACCAACGCCCCTCCGCATCCCCGCCGCCTTTTGCAACCTCTTCGGGTTCAAGGCGTCGGTCGGGACCATCCCGAGCGTCTGTCGCCCGGACGCCTGGTCCGCGACCCACCCGTACTGCTTCAACGGCGGCCTGGCGAAAACGGTGGAAGACTGGGCCATCCTTCTGAACTATATGGGCCGTTACGACCCGAGAGACCCGCTGAGCCTGAACCATCCGAAACGGGACTTCACAAAGCTGATGGAACGTCCCATGGAGGGCTGGCGGATCGCTTTCACCCCGGACTTTGGCATGTTCCCGGTGGAACCGGAAGTGCTGGAACTCGTGGAGCGGGCGTCGAACCGTTTCAAAGAAGCGGGTGCCATCGTCGAACCGGTGGACTTCCACCTGCCCCGGACCGCGGAAGAGTACGCGGACATCTGGTGCCGCAGCATCAGCGTGGACAGCACCATCGAGATCGAACTGGACAAACAGAACGGCTTCGACCTCATTGGAGACCACCGCGAGGAACTGCCGGAAGAGTTCATCTATTACAAGGAGCAGGTCGCCAAAGGCGGCGTCCTTGACTACTACAGGTTCAACTGTGCCCGCACCGAACTGCTGGACGCCCACGAAGACATCTTCGAGCACTACGATCTCATCATTTCTCCGACGGCCTGCTGCATGCCTCCCCGGAACGCGGAGGACGGCAACACACTCGGGCCGGAACTGGTGAACGGCACACCCGTGAATCGCCTCATCGGCTTTGCGGAAACGTTCCTTGCAAACTTCACCGGACACCCCGCCGCCAGCGTCCCCGCAGGGTTCCTTCCAAACGGACTGCCCGTCGGAATGCAAATCGTCGGCAGAAAGTTCCGCGATGAAGATGTGTTCACCGCCGCCAGAACATTTGAAAAACTTCAGCCCTGGCGTCAGTATTATGGTACAATCGATTCGTAATCGTTGAAAAAGGAGAGCGTTCCATGACCAAAGTCCTGTTTGTCTGCCACGGCATGCCGGGATGATAGATGAACATTTCTAAGCACATCGCGGCACATTGCGGCAAATCGTGGTCATATGCGCCTCGTGTTTACTACTTTTTTACACCTTTTGGACAAAGTAAACTCTGAGTGGATCTGAGCACCCCCGCAAATCGTAGCAAATCGCGGCATTTCATGCCCTCGTTATAAATAATGTTTATTTGCTACCGCGAAAAGATGCAGAGTTTGTATGGCGAAAAGTGTGAGTCACTGTTCATTTTCGCCTGCTTTGCAATACTTTCCTTTTTTTCAAAATCTCCGCATAATAATAGTAGAGGGATATATCCCGACCGCGTTTCACACATAATTGACAAGCCCGAAGGCTGATCCACTCCGGATCGACCTTCGGGC
>ONFJ01000070.1 GCA_900317085.1 uncultured Eubacteriales bacterium
GCGGTGGGGCCAAGGATGAATCCGCAGAGAAGGGGAGCGGCGACGGCGATGAGGCCGGGGACGATCATTTCCTTCAGAGCAGCTTTGGTGGAGATGGAGACGCAGGTCTTGTAGTCCGGCTTCTCGGTTCCGGCGAGAATGCCGGGTCTCTCTCTGAACTGACGACGGACTTCTTCGATCATGTTGTTTGCTGCACGACCGACGGACTCCATGGTGAACGCGGAGAACAGGAAGGGCAGCATACCGCCGATGAGGACACCGGCGACGACCGGAGCGTCGGTCAGGCTGATGCTGGTAAGGCCGATGGACTGCGTGTAGGTGGAGAACAGAGCGGCGAAGCCCTTGCCGACAGCGGCGGTGGTGTTGCCGACGGAGTCGAGCTGGTCAGTGATCTCACGGACATGCGGGTCGAGTTCGGACATTTCTGCGATACCGCCGGCGTTGTCGGCAATGGGGCCGTAGGCGTCGACCGCAACGGTGATACCGGTGGTGGCCAGCATACCGACAGCGGCAAGAGCGATGCCGTAAAGGCCTGCCGTCGCATAGGCGATGAGGATGCCGATGGCGATGAGCAGCAGCGGGATGGCGGTGGATTTCATACCGACAGCAAGGCCGGCGATGATGTTGGTGGCAGAACCGGTCTCGGACTGCTCGGCGATCTTCTGAACGGATTTGTACTTGTCAGAAGTGTAGTACTCGGTCAGAGTGCCGATGGCAAGACCGACGAGAAGGCCGGCAAGGACTGCCCAGAACGGGCCAAGGCCGACGAAGAACATCTTGCAAAGGATGAATGCGCCGATGATGGTGAGGCCTGCGGAGACCCATTCACCGATCTTCAGGGCGAAGCCGGGGTCGGAACCCTCTTTGCCGCGGACGAAGAAGGTGGAGATGATGGACGCGATGATACCGATGGCGGCAAGGATGAGCGGGAACGCTACCGCGCCATAGGGTTTGTTGGTGACGGTGGTGACGATGCCGGTAGCGGCAGCGACAGTACCGAGGGACAGGGAAGAGATGATGGAACCGACATACGACTCATAGAGGTCGGCACCCATGCCGGCGACGTCGCCGACGTTATCGCCGACGTTGTCAGCAATAACAGCAGGGTTTCTGGGATCGTCTTCCGGGATGTTGTTCTCGACTTTACCGACGAGGTCGGCACCGACGTCAGCAGCTTTGGTGTAGATACCGCCGCCGACACGGGCGAAGAGAGCGATGGACGAAGCACCAAGGCTGAAACCGAACAGGATGTCGGTGCGGCCGGTGATGGCATAGATGAGACCGACGCCAAAGAGGCCGAGGCCGACGACGGACATACCCATGACGGCACCGCCGGAGAAGGCGATGGACAGGGCCTTGTTCATGCCGCTGGTGCGGGCTGCGTTCGCAGTACGGACGTTCGCTCTGGTGGCGACCGTCATGCCGAGGAAACCGGCCAGGACGGAGAAGAGCGCACCGACGATGAAGCATAAGGCGGTGGGCCAGCTGATCGCGAAACCGATGACGAGGAAGAACACGGCAACGAAGATTGCCAGGATCTTGTACTCGGAAGTCAGGAACGCGAGAGCGCCTTCATGGATGTGGCCGGAGATTTCCTGCATTCTTTCTGTGCCCGGGTCAGCTTTTCTGACACGCGCTGCAAGGAACAGAGCGTATGCCAGACCAATGAGGCCGACGACCGGGATCAGATAAACTAATCCTCCCATTTCTTGAATCCTCCAATTGTAAAGAGTTTTTTCCAGACGCGGAGGCATGGGAAGCCTCCTATCTTTCTTTCCAATTCTAACAAAGACGCCCTGCGATTTCAATAACACTATTTATATATTGTAAAGCTTTTTCTCGGAAATGGGACGCAGAGTGGGGCAAAGGGGGGAATGGTGGGTTTTTGCACCACTTTTCGAAAAAATGTGAAAACTTTTTCTTTCTGTTTCAAAAGTGAACACAAGATGTTGTGTTTTCCGCGTTAGCAGACCACAACTGCGCAAAATTTATACCTTGCAAACCCTGTATCTCAAGTGTATAGTTTAAGTATCGATGTGGGGCAAATTCCCCAAAAATGACACCGAAATGGTGGAAAGTGGAGGAAAGGAGTGAACGGTATGGAATTCCTGGGCGATTTTCGGCACAAACTGGATGCCAAAAAGCGTCTTTTCATTCCTGCCAAGTACCGCAGCGCTCTCGCCGACGGCTTCATCGTCTGCAAAGCTCCCGACCACTGTCTCTACATCTATTCGAAAGAAGAATGGGAACCCGTCGCCGCGCAGGTCAAGTCCCTGCCCGGAGGAGAGGAATACCGCCGCTTCAAACGAGACTTCTTCCGCAACGCCGATCTGGTGGAAATGGACAGCCAGGGGCGATTCACGGTCAAATCAGACCTGCTGGAATACGCCGGCCTCGACAAAGAGGTCCTCATCATCGGTTCCGGCAACAAGTTCGAGGTCTGGGATGCCGCTTCCGTCCAGGAAGACTCCGGTATGACCAAGTCCGCGGATGAACTGGGTGTCGAGGTCATCTTCTGATGAGTGAACTGACCTTTTCCCATATCCCCGTCCTGCTGCAGGAGACGCTCGACTCACTGCAGATCAAACCCGACGGCATCTATGTCGATGCCACCGCCGGCGGCGCCGGCCATTCGTCGAAGATCCTCGAGCAACTTTCCGAACAGGGGAGACTCATCTGCATGGATCAGGACCCGGATGCAATACAGATTATTAAGGAACGCATCGGTGCGGATCCCCGTGTCACCGTCGTCCATGACAACTTCGCGCACATCGCCGAAGCTCTGTCGGAACTCGGTGTCGATGGCGTGGACGGCATCCTTGCGGATCTCGGTGTCAGCTCTCATCAGCTGGATACACCGGAACGGGGATTCTCCTTCCACACGGACGCGCCGCTCGACATGCGGATGAGTCAGGAAGGACCGACCGCCGCGGACCTCTGCAACAACCTGCCGGAGGCCGAGCTTCGGAAGATCCTCTATACCTATGGAGAAGAAAAGAACGCGCCCCGCATCGCGGCCGCCATCGTGAAGGCCCGGAAGGACGCTCCTCTTGAGACGACGCTGCAGCTGGCGGAACTGGTGAAGGAAGCCGTCCCCGCCAAAGGGCGCCGCGCGAAACATCCCGCCCGGAAGACCTTCCAGGCGCTCCGAATCGCGGTGAACGGAGAGATGGATGTTTTGAACACCGCACTGGACAGTATGTTCGATGTCCTGAAGGACGGAGGCATCCTTTCCATCATCACGTTCCATTCCCTCGAAGACCGGATGGTCAAGCAGCGCTTCGCGAGCTACTGCCAGGGCTGCATCTGTCCGCCGGAATTCCCGGTCTGTGTCTGCGGCAGGACGCCCAGCGCAGAACTGCCGTTCAAGTTCAAGGCGGCTTCGGAGGCGGAACTGGAACAGAACCCGAGGAGTCGCAGCGCGAAACTTCGCTGTGTGAAGAAACTCAAAGACAGATATCCCGAATGATTTACATACATACATTAGCAACGTGGGGAGGTGAGTCGGATGGCTGCCAGGGGGAATCGTGGCACGTATGATCTCGGTGCATACCGGAATCAGAGAAATGCCAGTACAAGTGCAAATCGCCAGGTGGTACGAGGGACCGCGGTGCCGAAGACTCGCCCGAACCCCGCACCCCAGACCCGGAAGGCCCGGCGGCCGAGGGTCGTTCAGAAGTCGCAGAAACAGCTGCGGGCAGAGGCCCGGCGCAGTCGCGCGGTCGCCATCCGCGTCGTCGCCCTGGCTGCCGTCCTGTTCCTGGTCTTCGGATTCAAGATCTACAGTCAGGTCCAGGTCGATGAGCTCGACCAGAAACTCGACGCGATCAATAAAGAAATCAGTGTCATCGAAAGCGATAACACCAGAAGGAACATGGAACTCAACGCCAATGTCTCCCTCGAAAAAGTAGACCAGTACGCGAGGAACGAACTCGGTATGGTCAAGATCTCCGACTACCAGGTCAACTACGTCAAGCTGTCGGAGGACGACGCGGTGGAGGTCAGTGGCGGCAAGACCCACAATGACAAAGGCATCGCACAGAAACTCAAAATCAACAAAAACGAATAACGCACCTGCGATTGAGAGTTAGGAAAACCTTCCTAACTCTCAACGTCGTAAATAAGGGGCGCTTCGGAGGACCTAAAATGGCAAGGAAAACAGACAAAAAGCTGCAGGATCGGGCGTATATCGTGATGATCCTCACCCTGGTGCTGGGCTTCGGCGTCGGGGTGTTCGGCATGATCAACACCGGTCTCGTCCACGGGGAGGAGAACCGCCGGAAAGCGGAATCGGAACAGCTGTCCGACACCGTCGTCGCGGCGCGCCGGGGGACCATCTACGACAGCAACATGAACATCCTCGCCCAGAGCACCGACGCCTGGAAGATCTACGTCAACCCGAAGGAGATCCCGGATGAGGAGACGGCAAAACGCGCGGCGTCCAGCCTCTCGTCCATCCTCGACGTCGACTACGATGAGGTCCTCGCCGACTGCCTCAACAAAGACCGGAGCTACATCGTCCTGAAATCCAAGGTGGACTTCAACACGAAGCAGCTCATCGAAAAACTCCGCTCCGAAAACAAGGGCTACAACCGGTTCATCGGCATCGAGGACGACGTCACCCGGTTCTACCCCTACGACAACTTCGCTTCCACCGTCATCGGGTTCACCGGCTCCAGCGACAAGGGCATGTCCGGCCTCGAATCCGCCTACAACACGAAACTCACCGGTCTCTCCGGCCGGAACATCACGGCACAGAACGCGAAGCAGCGGGAGATCTCCTCTGACTTTGCCACCTACTACGCCGCCCAGGAGGGCACGAGCCTCCAGCTGACCATCGACAACGCCATCCAGTACTACCTCGACTCCGCTCTGTCCCACGCCGTTGAGACCCAGGACGCGACTTACGGTTACGGCATCGTCATGGACGTCAAGACCGGCGCCATCCTCGCGATGAGCAGCCAGCCGGACTACGACCTCAACGACCCGTACAAGATCTCGAAGGCGGACGTCAAAGAGGAACTGGATCAGATCGCCAACGACGACGAACGGGCCAAGGCCACGACCTCCGCGCTGTTCGCCCAGTGGCGGAACCGTACCATCACCGACACCTACGAGCCCGGCTCCGTCTTCAAATGCATCACGGCGGCGGCCGGCATCGAAGAGGGTGTCGTCACCCCGGACGAGATGTTCGTCTGCGGCGGCAGCTACCGGGTCAAGGACATCACGTACCACTGCTCCAACCGCAGAGGCCACGGTTCCGAGGACTTCACGACCTCTCTCATGAACTCCTGCAACCCGATCTACATCCAGGTCGCCCAGCGCCTGGGTTCCCAGAAATTCAGCAACTACTTCGAGGCGTTCGGCCTCGGTGAGACGACCGGCGTCGATCTCGCGGCTGAAGCCGCCCCGAAACCCGGCGTCACCTATTACACGGCAGACCGCATGGGCCCCGTCGAACTCGCGTCGAGTTCGTTCGGACAGTCCTTCCAGGTCACGCCCATCCAGGTCTGTACCGCCATCAACGCCATCGCGAACGACGGCAAACTGGTCCAGCCCTACATCGTTGCCAGGGAACTGGACAGCGAAGGCAATGTCCTCTCCGTGACGAAACCCACCGTCCGCCGACAGGTCGTCTCCAAACTGACCGCCGACACCGTCACCGACATGATGGTCGAGGTCGTCAAGAACGGTACGGCCAAGAACGCGACGGTCACCGGCTACAAGGTGGCGGGGAAGACCGGTACGTCCGAAAAGCTGACCACCTCGACGGAAGACTACATCGGTTCCTTCTGCGGCTTCGCGCCGGCAGATGACCCGGAGATTTCCGTCATCATCATCATCGACGACCCGAAGAGCGGCAGTTTCACCGGCGGCAAGACCGCAGCACCTGTGGCAGCCGAGGTCATCAGCAACACGCTCCGCTACCTTAACATCGAGCCGGAGTATGAAGTCGATGACAAGGCCCAGCAGGATGTCAAGACGCCCAGCGTCGTCGGCCTCACCACCGCGGCGGCCCAGGAATCTCTGAGCGGCAGCGGCTACACGGTCCGGGTCATCGGCGATGGCGCGAAAGTCAAAGCCCAGTATCCCGAAGCCGGGAAACTGATCCCCCAGAACGGTGTCATCGTCCTCTACACGAAGAGCGAGAAAGCCACCGAGACCGTCGAAGTCCCCAACCTGACCGGCCTCACCGTCAGCCAGGCGCGGTCCACCGCAAAGGCAGCGGGACTCAACGTCGAGATCGTCGGAACGTCGAACGACTTCACCGGCGCCTCTTACACCCAGAGCATCTCGAAGGGCACGAAGGTCGCCCTCGGCTCGACCGTGACGGTCGCCTACATGACCTCGACCCCGGAGATGGAAATCGAAGATACCGGCAATTCCGACTGAGAATACAAGGAGCAAACACCCATGAGAACGTTCACTACTGAAGAGATCGCAAAAGCCACCGGCGGTGTCGCCAGCGGCCATGCGGAGGTCACCTCCGTCGTCATCGACAACAGAGAAGCCAGACCCGGCAGCCTGTTCATCGCCATCAAGGGCGAGCGGCTGGACGGCCATCAGTTCATCGACTCCGCGGTAGAGGCGGGCGCAACCGCTGTCCTCTGCCACAAGGACGTGAGCTGCAAAGTGCCGACCGTCAAAGTGGCCGACACGACAAAAGCGTTTTCAGACCTTGCAAAGTCGTACCGTCTGGAATATGATATCCCGGTCGTCGCCCTCACCGGCAGTGTGGGGAAGACCACGACCAAGGAAATGATCTGGTGCGTCCTGAACGCGAAGTTCAACGCGCACAAGACCTATAAAAACTGGAACAACGAGATCGGCCTGCCGAAAGTCCTGCTGCGGCTCGAACCGGAGCACACGGCCCTCGTCCTCGAACTGGGCATGAACCACAAGGGCGAGATCTCCGCTCTGTCGAAGACCGCGCTGCCGGACATCGGCGTCATCACGAACGTCGGCGTCTCCCACATCGAGAACCTCGGCAGCAGAGAGGGCATCCTCGCCGCGAAGCTCGAACTGCTCGACGGTATGAAGCCCGGCTCTCCGATCCTCCTCAACAAGGACAACGACATGCTGTCCACCGTGGAACTTCCGGACTATGACGTGAAATGGTTCGCGATCCACGATGAGACCGCGGACGTCCGTGCCGAAGACATCGAATATCTCGATGCCTCCACCGTTTTCACCGCCGTCACGAACCAGGGCCGCTGTAAAGTGGAACTGCCGACGACCGGCGAACACAACGTCTATGACGCGCTGGCCGCCATCGGCGTGGGTCTCGAACTGGAGATTCCGCTCGAAGACTGCGCCGCCGCGCTCAAAGGATACCGTCCCGCCGGAATGCGGGAGAACGTCGTCGAGAAGGGCGGCGTCACGGTCATCGAAGACTGCTACAACGCGAGCCCCGACTCCATGAAGGCCATGGCCGAGACCCTGATGCTGAAGGGCGCCCCCGGCCGCCGCAAGATCGCCATCATCGGCGACATGCTGGAGCTGGGCGACTACTCCGAAGAGGCCCACGCCCTCGCCGGACAGTATATGGCCGAAGCGGGCGTCGATCTGCTCATCACCTACGGTCCCATGTCGAAGTTCGCCGCACAGTCGGCGCGGGAGCATGGCCTCCTCCGGGTCTTCGACTTCCAGGACAAGGCCGACCTCACCACCAAGCTGACCGGGATGCTGAAACCCGGCGATGTCGTCGCTGTCAAGGGCAGCCGCGGCATGCAGATGGAAGAGATCATCCAGAGCATCTACGATCATCTGGACGAATAAACGAGAGAATTATTGAGAAACGAGGAAGAACATCATGAAACTTGCAGCTGTCATCAGCGCCGCTGTCCTGGGCTTTGCCCTCAGCGCACTTCTCGGCATCAAACTGGTGCCCTGGCTCCACAAACTGAAATTCGGCCAGACCATCCTGGACATCGGTCCGAACTGGCATAAACAGAAACAGGGGACACCCACCATGGGCGGTTTCATGTTCATCATCGGCACGACTGTCGCATTCCTCGTCGTCGTGCTCGTCGCGAAAGCCTTCGGCTATGACCTCGTCGGCGGGGAGTCCCTCGTCGCCGGGGCAGAGAAAGCCAAGATCTACGGCGGTCTCATCATGGCCCTCGGCTTCGGCCTCATCGGCTTCGCCGACGATTACATCAAAGTCCGAAAGGAACAGAACGAAGGTCTGACGGTCATCCAGAAGACCCTGCTGCAGCTCCTCCTTTGTGCAGCGTACATCGCCACCCTCATCCTGTCTGGCAACGTCTACATGTACATCCCCTTCGCCGGAACCTGGGACTACGGCAACACCTTCGTCTTCTGCATCTTCACCTTCATCGTCATGTACGCGACCGTCAACGCGGTCAACTTCACGGACGGCATCGACGGCCTGTGCGCTTCGGTCACGACCACGTC
>ONFJ01000040.1 GCA_900317085.1 uncultured Eubacteriales bacterium
CTTTTCAATCTTCACAATGGACGCACTTTTCAAAGCCATGCTTTTGCCGGCTTTGAAAATCAGCTATAATGGCGATAGAATTTATAGCTCGTACAACTCTATTGCCTGGGCATAATAAATTCTCAGAAACTTATTAACGCCTGCCATTTCAGTTTGTGGGGGAATGTCCGAGTCTGAGAAGTGTGCTATAATGATTGTGTTCATAAAGAAGAGGTCGTCAAGGAACGACCGGGTCAAATGGAAAGGAACCTGTAATTATGAAAAAAGATATTGGCGCAGCCGCCCTCGTGACCCCGATGCCCGTCTGCATCGTCGCAGCCTATGACAAAGACGGGAAACCCAATGCCATGAATGCTGCCTGGGGCATGAACTCCGGCCGCGATGAGGTCGCACTGTTCATCAGCAAGCCGCATAAAACCACCAAGAACATCCTCGAGACCAAGGCGTTCACTGTCAGCATCGCGGACGCCGCCAACGTCGTCCAGGCAGACTATGTCGGCATCGACACTGGCAACAAAGTCGAGAACAAGTTCGAAAAGTCCGGCCTTCATGAGACGAAGAGCAAGGTCGTCAATGCTCCGGTCATCGAAGAGTTCCCGCTCGTCATGGAATGCGAACTCGAAGAGGTCATCGATACGGAGCACACCTTTGCCATCATCGGTAAGGTCGTGAACACCCAGGTCGAAGAGAGCGCTCTCGATGAGAACGGCAAAGTCGATATCACGAAGCTGAACGCCATCTCCTTCGACACCTTCCAGTTCGGCTATTATACCCTCGGCGAGAAAGTTGCCACAGCATGGGATGCCGGAAAACCCCTCGTTTGAAGGTGACAACATAGCCGATTTGTGGAATATCAAACATACTGATCTTTTTCTGACACAGCTCCATTCATGGAGCTGTGTTTCTGTGTAGTCCAACATGTCCAGTGTTATATACTGAGACTGAAAATCTTTCCTTTTCCTTTGCCAATTCTTAATACAAAATAATAGGATCCTTTATCGGAATCATCACAGGAAAGGCTAAGATGAAGGGCAAAGGAGGTGCATGGAATGTACCGTGTAAGAAGTAGATGGACAGGGTTGATGGCACTCTTTGTGCTAATTCTTCTCATACTGTATGCGGCTCTGCTCTTTGGCGGGAAAGGCGATGAGACCACAAATCGCAACGGAGCTGCCCGATGGTTCCAATCTCTACGTGAGGAACTTCACATTTCAAAACCTGCGTCAGAAGATCTTGGCTGGGAACTGGTTCTGGTAAACGATCGTTACACGGTCCCGGACAGTTACCCGGAGGACCTCACCACATTGAAGAACGGAAAGAAGGTCGACACCCGTATCTATCCGGATTTGCAGGCTATGTTCGATGCTGCCCGACGGGATGGCCTCTCGCTTGAAGTCCGTTCCGGATATCGCACGAAAGAGAGTCAGCAGCAGGTCCTTGATGACAAGCAGGCGGAGTTCATTACAGAAGGGTACTCGCAGCGCGAGGCAAAGAAGATGGCACGCGAATGGGTCGCTTTGCCAGGCCACAGTGAGCATGAACTGGGACTTGCCGTGGATATCAATGCAGAGGATTCCGGGCAGAAGGATGAATTGTATCACTGGTTGAATGAGAACTCCTGGAAATACGGGTTTATTTGTCGATATCCCGATAACAAGTCTGACATTACACATGTAGAACACGAGCCCTGGCATTACCGCTATGTTGGGAAAGGCCATGCAAAGACAATACACGAAAAAGGCTATTGTCTGGAAGAATACATCGATGAGTTAAATAATACAGCCTCTTGACACCGAACTGACAGAGTGCTATAACATGCGGTGAATACGAGGTGTTGAATGATGAAGAACTATATCGCCAAACGGGGCGGGGCTTTGCTCGCGCTCCTGCTGACCCTGGTCCTCGCGCTGTCGTTTGCCGGATGCAAGAAGGCATCTGAGAAAATGGATGAAGCCGTCTACGGCGGACTCGACAAAGTTCAGAACCTGACCGAGTCGGACTACAGCTCCGCGCAGGAGATTGTCGACACGTACGCTGCAAAGATGGAAAAGCAGGCTAAGAAGCTCGGCAAAGAACTGAAACAGGAAGCGCCTGCCCGCTATAAACAGGACGGGACTCTGGCGGTCCTTCTCAAAGAGAAGACCGGTGTCCTTGCGGACCTCTACGGCGAGGGCAGCAAGGAAGTTTCGAACTTCGTCCTCTACTCCGGGAAGGAAGGCGAGTCGGCGACCACCTATGTCGACGCTCTGTACGACGCCTACACCGACGCCACCAACCTTCTGATGGACGATTATGAAAAAGCGTTGAAAACGGTGCAGTAAGACAAGGCATCGGCGCGGCACAATAAAACAGACAATAGAAAACTGCAGGAACAGGGACCGTGAGGCCCTTTGCTCCTGCAGTTTTTGTGTGTGATGGTCGACTGGTTTCCGTGCGGAAAATTGTGCGTCTGTTTTCCGCATTTGACCCTTGTTCATTTGTTTGTATTGTGTAACAATATGAGTTATCAACAAGACAGGGAGTGACTCCAATGGACGAACGATCCGAGAAGGCGTTTGTGACAGTCACAGAACGTGAAACGGAATCCGAGCAGATGCAGAAAACCGAATATTTCGACTTCACGGATCTCGTGCAGGATGCGCAAAACGGGGACCAGTCTGCCTTTGAGACACTCTACTGGAAGTCGTACCCGTTCCTGGAGCGGGAAGCAAAGAAGTTCTACACGGAACCCGCCGACATTGACGACGCTCTGCAGGAAACGTACCTGCGCATCTTCCAGAAACTTGACACGCTGAAAGACCCGCGCACGTTCCTCGGTTGGGCGATCACCGTGTGCAAACGCACCCTTCTGAACCGCGTGGAGTATGACGAGCGGCATTTCGGAAAGACAGAACTGCGCCCGGAGACTTCTACCGAAGAGGAACAGGGCCTGGACTTGCTGCCCGCGGAAGAGTACCGCAGAGACTACGACCCGAACTCCTTTGTGGACGCCGCCCACGTAAACGACGCCTTGCGCGATGTACTTAACGCGCTTCCGGAACACCAGCAGATGTGCATCCTTCTCTGGTCAGAGGGCTACACCCAGCGGGAAATCGCCGAAGAACTGGAACTGCCGCTCGGAACGGTGAAGTCGAATCTGAACTACGCCAAAAAGAAGATGACCAAAGTTCTTCTGCGCATGGAGAAGGAAGGCACCTTCGACTACAAAGCGGTGGCCTCGAACCCGGTGGCAGCATTCCTGTACCTACTGGAGCGATACATCGAGGTAGTCCCTGCCGTGCCGCCCGAGGCAGCTTCTCTGTTCCCGAAAATCCAGACGGCCATTCTCAGTGGCGATGTAGCGGCTGCCTGTTCCGAAGCGGTCGTGAATACGGTCACAAAAACGGTGGCGGCCGGAACCATACGTTCTGTCGCACGCAAATTTTTCACCGACACCGGAGCCACGGTCACGTCCATCATGCTGGTTATTGCGGTTGCAATCGGCACGGCCCTCGGCATCCAGACCGTGTCGAACCCCGTCCCCGCAGAGCGGCAGAACGTGGCGACGACTCGTGTTTCTCAGACACAGCGTACTACGAGCGCAGAGTCCACCACCGCCCGGCCCACCGGGAACAACGGACCGGCCACAAACAACGGTGCCGCCACGACCCCCGCCCCGGTGGACACCGTTACCGTCCGTACCCCGGCTCCTGCCGCCACCCGCGACAACGCCGGAAATACGCGGTCCACGACCGCCGTCACCGTGACCCGCGCTGACGCGGGGTTGAATACGCCACTGGTGGCGAGGGTGGCGGATGTGTCGGAGGTGCCCAATGGAGCGATTTACGATACCGTTAATCAAGCCGCTGATAATGTCCGGGAAATCTTTTCTTCAAGTAACGATATTACTAACTCTATTGTTCCTGTTCTCGGAGGTAATCAAAGCGATTCATCCTATGTTAAGTTTTATATTTCGGCTCATAACAGAACTGGAGAGAACGTATATCTAACAAAAGTATCAAACATCAATATTCGCACTTCAAGCGGAAAAACTATCCCGATTCAAGATGTGAAAATCAATGACGAGCCAGCTATTTCTAAGGGGGAAGACTTCTGGATTGTAGTTGAAATAGACCGTAATAGGTTAGCTGCGGATCTTCAGAAAGAAATTGACGAAGGAAACTTTTATGGAAACGCAACGATTGAATATAAATGAATAATAAGAAAAACTCCGGCGCCGTTGAACGGTGCCGGAGCATATTGTTTAAAAAAACAGGCCAAGAATACCTAAAACCAAGCTCTTGATTAATTTGCCTAACGCAATAGCAGAAATCATAGTGCCCAAGCCACCAATCCGCATGTGGATTGGCTTCTGGATGCTGCCGCATACTTGGCTTTATGATTCGCCCGCTATTAAATGCATCCGCCTAGAGCTAGGGAGGCATAACCGCGTAGTTGCCAATAAATGTAAAGCGTCGAAATACCTAGAGCTTTTTTGCCATGGAAATCATCCTTTCGTATGTAGGTTAGTACTATATATGTAATGCTTGATTCTTAAATTAACCTTAAACAAATCAAGGTGAAATCAATATCCGACTATTGATTTCACCTTAACTTTATACTATAATCCAAGGTGAAAACGATAGTCGACTAGCATTTTCACCTTAAAAAGGAGGGCGAAGACATGTATCGCACAAGAACTGCAGAGCAAATGATTCTCGACGTCAGCCGGTCGTTCCCCAGCATCGTGATATATGGGCCGCGGCAGGTCGGGAAGTCGACGCTCGTGAATCGCCTCTTTGGAGACAGTTTTCCGGTCGTCACACTGGATGATGTCGATGACCGCACGCTGGCGCAGCAGAACCCGAAAGTGTTCCTGGACAGCTATGGCTGGCCGCTCATTATCGACGAGATCCAGAAGGCACCCGGCCTGCTGGATGAAATCAAAGTGCGGATCGACCGGCAGCGGGCAGAGTGGCTGAACACAGGCGAGTCGCGTCAGCTCATGTACGTCCTGACGGGGTCGAACCAGTTCGAACTGCAGGAGGGAATCTCCGATTCTCTGGCAGGCCGCTGCGGGGTCATCGACCTGAACTCGTTCACTCAGGCGGAAAAATACGGCATGCCCGGAACGCTTTTTACACCGGACATGGCGGAGCTCCTGAAACGGGAACGGCAGAACAGATCCCTGCCGGCACGCTCCCGCCGGGAAATCTTTCAGGACATTTTTGCAGGCGGAATGCCGGACATCTGCACCGGTGTCGCGGAGCGGAACGCTTACTTCAAGTCGTACATCGAAACGTATCTTGAGAAGGATGTTCGCAAACTGATCGCCGCATCCCATGAGGTGCAATTTCGAAACTTCATGGGCCTGCTTGCTCTGCGTACGGGTCAGGAACTCCACTATGACCGTCTTGCCAACGAGGCGGGAATCAATACTGTCACCTGCAAGCGGTGGATCTCCATCTTGAAAACATCCGGCATCATTTTCCTGCTGCACCCTTACATGGCAAACCTCTCGAACCGTATCATCAAGGCGCCGAAGGTGTATTTCATGGACACCGGTCTCTGCGCCTACCTGTGCAAGTGGCCCACCGCGGAAATGCTGGAGGAGGGCGCAATGGGAGGCGCGTTCTTTGAAACCTATGTCGTCAGCGAACTCGTGAAGAACCTTTATGCCTACAACATGGACCCTTCCGACACCATTTACTATTACCGGGACACTAACCAGAAGGAAGTCGACCTTTTGTATATACGGGGTGGGGCGATCTACCCCATTGAAGTCAAAAAAGGGTTGAACCCGACCAAGGCGACGAAGAACTTTTCCGTGCTGCAGAAGTATAACATGCCGATCGAGACGGGCCTCGTGATCGATACCTGTGACAAGATTCGCCCGATCAATGAGCAGGCGTTCTATTTCCCAATCTGGGAGCTCGGCCTGTGACCCTTACTCCTTCGCCAAGAGGCGTAACCCCACGATGCCGACCACGATCAGCACCACGCAGAGCACCTGAGGGACCGTCAGTTTCTCCTGGAACAGGAACACGCCGAGGACGGACGTCCCGACGATGCCGAACCCGGTCCACAGGGCATAGGCCATGCCGAGGTTCAGGTTCTTGAGAGAGAACGACAGGAACACGGCGGACAGAATGTACGTGACCGCCGTAATGAGACTGGGCCAAAGCACGGTAAAGCCGTTTGAGTACTTCATCGCCACCGCCCAGGTGACTTCGAACAGGGCAGCGAGCAGCAGGTAAAACCAGGACATAACAAGACCTCCAGACATTTCAAAAAAAGAATTCGTATAGAACAAAAACCCGCCATTCTGAGCCCCTTCAAAGACCTAACGGAGTTCAGAATGACGGGTTTCCTGCTACCCGGTGGCAGCAGGCGTCAGTCGAATTGTTGAAAACAGCATAGCGAAAAAGCGCTGTGCTGTCAATGGGTGAGCTGTTTCTCCTTTTCCGCCCGGCCCAGTGCGCGCCAGACCGTGAGCATCATGGTGGTGAAGCAGGCGGTGCCGCCGACCACGTTGGAGATGGGTTCGGCCATGAAGACGCCGTCGGTGCCAAGGCCGAAGAGGTGCGGCAGCAGGTAGGTCAGCGGAACGACGATGACCACCTTGCGGAACAGCGAGAAGAAGATGGCCTGCCACTTTTTGTTGAGCGCTTTAAAGGTCGTCTGGCCGCAGTACTGAAGCCCCTGCCCGATAAACGCGAAGAAGTAGATGTGCAGCGCCGGAATGGCATCTGCCAGAATGGTCTTGTCGTTCGTGAAAATGCCGATGAACCATTCGGGCTTCCAGAGGATGAAGAGCCAGATCGCCAGAGTGTAGGTGAGGTTGGCGATGGTCATGAGGCGGATCGCCTTGCGCACGTTCCCGGGCCGGTCTGCCCCGTAGTTGTAGCTCATGACCGGGCTGGTGCCCTCCGAGACCGCCAGAGCCGGCACGTCGACGAACTGCCGCACGCTGGCAAGGATGGTCATGACCGAGACGTAAAGGTCGCCGCCGAAGCGGGACAGCACCGAGTTGCAGGACAGCGTGACGAGAGCGTTCGTGACCGCCATGATGAACCCGGCCGTGCCGAGGGACGTAATGTTCTTCGCCACCGTCCAAAAGTCTCTGGGGCGATGCAGTGTGAGAAGCAGCTCACAGCGCCGGCGTAAAAACCACAGTACCATCAGTGCCGAGATGACCTGCGAAATGACCGTCGCGATAGCCGCGCCACGGGTCCCGAGCCCCAGCACGAAGATGAAGACCGGGTCCAGCACCACGTTCAAAATGGCGCCGACGGACACAGTCAGCATGCCGACCCCGGTGAACCCCTGCGCGTTGATGAACGGGTTCATGCCCGTGACCACCATGGAGAAAAAGGTGCCGAGGAGGTAGATGCGCAGGTACGGCAGCGCATAGGGCAGTGTGGCTTCGGACGCGCCGAAGAGCAGCAGGAACGGGCGGCTAAACAGGAGCCCGACCGCGGTGATGACCAGGGCCGCGCCGGACAACAGCAGGAACGCCGTTGTCTGGATGTGCTTCGCGCTCTCCCGGTCCTTTGCCCCAAGGGCGATCGAGAAGAGCGGAGCACCGCCGGTCCCGAACAGGTTCGCAAAGCCCATGGTCAGGATGACCAGCGGGAAGCAGAGCCCGACACCGGCGAGCGCCATGGTGCCTTCGCCCGGAATGCGCCCGAGGAAAATGCGGTCCACGATGTTATAAAGGAGAGCAAACAGCTGCGCCACCAGCATGGGCAGGGCAGACTGGACCATATTGCGGCCTACCGAGCCGTGTTCAAAGTCGACCTGGCGCATCGCGTTCCCTCCTTTCATAAGTTGGGACTATTATACACCCTCGGTCAAATGATGTGCCCTGCACGCAAAAAGCCCCGGACTTCCGAGAGAGAAGTCCGGGGTCGTTTTCTTATTCTGTGCCGAGGAAGACCTTCATATCGCCGCGGTACATGCGGCCGGAGTAGTTCTCCGAGGGCACGTCGTGGAATGCCTTGGGCGATGTACCGTCCATACTTCCGAACGGCAGAAGATTCCGGTACAGCGGGTCCGCATAGATGACGTCCGCTTCCGCGAGCGCCGCCTTAGTGACCGGCTCCCGCCAGCTCTGCAGGTCGGTGTCTCGCAAACAGCCACAGGGGTCTTCGAGGGGGCAGAGGACCCGGACGCTCGAAGCGGGCTCGCTGACCGGGCCGGTCAGTGCGCAGGACGCGCCCTGTTCCAGCACCCACCGCAGGCTCGCCGCGTACACTGGCTCGCCGATGATGAGGGAGCGGGAGGCGCTTGCGGGGGTGGCTTCTGGCTCAACAGCACTGGTCTCCCACAGCGACTTGCTCTGCCCGGTCAGCGCTGCTTCCTTCAGCAGGTCTGCTATCCGAGCGCAGGCGGCGTCGCCCATCGGCAACCCGACCACATACGGCGTGCCAAAGCGTTCCTGAAGCACCTTGGCGGCGTCGAGCGCGGTGGAGGAGAGGACAAGGTTTACATCCGCCTCTGCGGAGCGGGCAATGGCGGCCAGAGAAGATAACTCTTCGCCGTAAGCATTCGCGGCGGTGGTGCCGTCTCTCTGATGCCCGTTCATCGCCCAGGAGGACACCACGTCGAAGTGGTGGTCAGCACACCAGTCGAGGAGCGCTTCCACGTTCCCGACGACCGAGAAGTCCAGAGGTGTCAAACCGAGCAGGTTCACTTTCCAGTGGGGCTCGGAACGCTTCTGTTTCTGCTCCTCCAAAATGCGTGTCGCCATGACGTCGTAGGGGCAGCGGCCCTGATTGCAGTCGAAGTCCATGTCGCGGTGGTCTGTCACCGGCTCCGGTTTCTCGTCGACGAACCGTTCCGCGAGCGCGCGGAACGCCTGGCGCATGCCGGCCTGGTACGTGTGCATGCCGGACGTGTCAAAGTGCAGGGTCGGGATGCCGGACCGCTTCTCGATGACCCGGGCCACGCCCTTGAAGTCGGTCCCAGTCATGGCGGCGATCGGTGAGCCGAACACCGCAATGAATGTCGGGTGAGTCTCCGCAGCCGCCTCAACGACATCGGAAATGTATTTTTCATCGTTGCCGAGAATGGCGTCGTACTCCCTGAGCCCCGAGATGAAGATGAGGCTGTCGGAGCCGTACCACCGGGGCTCGTCGTGGGTGGCGTAGGTGGAGTTGCAGCCGGATGCGTCGTGCATGACGAGGAGCCCGCCGAGCTCATAAAGCGCGGAGCACACGCCGCTGAGGTCGGACGAGTAGTTGACCGCATAGAGGGAGGCCTGGTCTGCCTCTTTGGGGCGATCCACGGGCGTTCCTTCCACAATGGACGTCTCACACCCGCACGCCGCGGAGCGGGCCAGCCCCTCCGCCACGACCTCGGCCGAGCCGAGTGCTTTCTCAGACAAAACGGCCTCGGTATCCTTTGCATTCTCGGCGGCTTCCCGCATCAGAGCGCAGAGTTTCGTCACGCCGCGGAACCCGAGGAGCCCGGACTGGTAAATGAGGTTCACAAAATGGCCTGTGTTGCCGTAATACGCGGCTTTCTGCCCGATGGCGAGCACGTTCCCGTCTTCGCGGGAAGCGTCTTCAAAGGGCATCTGACGCATTCTCCAGTCGATCATCGGGAGGGTCTCCGCGTCATGCCCGTGTTCGGAAGCAAGTGCTTCCCAGCGGGCCTTCGCGTCCTCGTCCAGAGGGCCGCAGGCGTCGGCATAGACGCAGGTGACGGAAAAGCCGCAGGACTCCAACAGCGCCGCGAGCCCGAAAGGCCGGGGCGTGGAGGCGGCGTCGATCGTGATATTCCAGCCGGACAGTTTCGCGGCGGTCTCCGCCAGCGCCTGTTCGGCTTCGTATTTGTAGGGGTCCAGCAGTCCTGCACGGACGATGGGTGTCAGCCCGACGCGCTCTCCGGCACCGGAGGCGTTGATCGCCGTCGCGACCTTCTCCAGCACCGCCCGCTCGGTTCGGTCGATCTCCTCGAAGTTCCAGCAGTACGGCACTTCCAGGAACGGAGTCCCGAGCCGCTTTTTCAGATCTTCACAGGCGGTCTTCCCAAAGGGGTGCGTGTAGATATTCAATGAGGCGTCTGCCATCTGCTGGTACTCGTCGTACATTTTCACCCGGGGCAGGTCGTTCACCTGGTACCCCGCGAACCCGAGGAGCTCGATCAGTTCGGAAGACGTGTCGATGGCAAAATAGTTCCCGATGACGTTGACCGCGCGCACGGGAGCGGGCGGGGCTTTGCGCAGTGCATCGCCCACCGGCAGCAGGCCTTTGTACAGCGCCCGGTTGGTGGCGGCTTCGTAGTGGGTCTGGGTCGTACGCATGGTGCAGTTCATGTTGCCCTCGACGAAGAGGACGTCCGGGAAGCGTTCCGCGAGTTTCCGGAAGATGAGCGCCATGTTCGTGTCCATGAACTGGTGCATGCAGGAGTTGAAGACGAAGCAGATGGGCGGGTACTTCCCGTCCCGTTCATACCGCTGCCGGAGCAGGTCCGACACGCCTTCGATGAAGAGGGGCTCCATGCGGGAGCGGATCCAATCCTCCTCCTCGACGACGACCAGCGAGAACCGGGTGCCGAGCCCACCGAACTCCGCGGCAGACAGGGAGACGCCCCGCAGACAGCTCTCCGGGCAGACGTAGACCTCCACACTCTCCGGCACGAGCAGGGGAGTATGGGCGATGGTCCACGTCCCGCGGGCAGGCGGGGTGTATTCGAGGCCGGGCTTGTACGGCCAGTTGGCAGCGAGTTTGGTGGTCATAAGGGTCTTCCTTTTAACAGATTCTCGGCAGCAGTTCTCCGCCGGGGAGCGGGAGGATGGTCTTCGTGCCGATCGAGGTCTTCATGATGACTTTGCCGGGGTTCGACTCCGTCACCTGACCGATGACGGCGGCCTTCTCTCCATAGGGCGATGTACGGAGCGCCTTCACAAGGTCCTCCGCGTATTCGGACGGCGCCACGATGACGAGGCGACCCTCGCAGGCGAGGTACAGGGGGTTCAGGCCGAGCATGTCGCAGACGCCCTGAACGGTCTCATCCACCGGGATGTCTTTGTCGTTCAGTTCGATGCCCACACCGGCCTGGTCGGCGATCTCATAAAGGACCGTGCCGACCCCGCCGCGGGTGGCATCCCGCACCACGTGCAGGTCATGGGTGACGCCCATGAGCGCGTCCACCGCGGTGGACAGCGGAGCGCAGTCGGAAGTGACGTCCGCTTTGATCTTGAATTCGTTGCGCTCGAGCAGGATGGTGCAGCCGTGGCGGCCAACGTCGCCGGAGACGATGATGCAGTCGCCGGGCTTTGCGCAGGCGCCGCCCACGTTCATGTCGTCCGGGATGACGCCGATGCCGGTGGTCGTGATGAACACGCCGTCGACCTGGCCTTTGCCGGCTACCTTGGTGTCGCCTGCGACGATCTTCACGCCGACCTCCTTGCAGGTCTTCGCCATGCTCTCGACGATGCGCTCGAGCCGTGCGGTCTCGAACCCTTCCTCGATGACGAACCCGCAGGTGAGGTACAGGGGCTTCGCGCCCATGCAGGCGATGTCGTTGACCGTGCCGCAGATGGACAGCTTGCCGATGTTCCCGCCGGGGAATTCCGCGGGGGACACGATGAACCCGTCGGTGGACATGGAGAGGCGTCCCTCCGGGCGGGGCAGCACCGCGGCATCGTCCGCCGTCAGCAGGTCGTTGTCAAAATATTTCTTGAACAGGCTCCCGATGAGTTCGTTGGTCTGCCGACCGCCGGACCCGTGAGCCAGAGTGATGGTCTCATTCATAGTGGTGTTCCTCGTTTGGCGATTCAATCAATGTTGTACATATAGAAAGCGGAGCAGGCGCCCTCGTCCGACACCATGCAGGCGCCGACCGGGTGCTCCGGGACGCAGGCCTTGCCGAAGCAGGGGCACTGGTCCGGGCGGATCTTGCCCTGCAGCACATCGCCGCAGCGGCAGGCCGGGTTCGCGCGCCCCTCCATGTTCGGGATGCCGAACTTGAGGCGGGCGTCGTAGTCCGCGAACTCGTCGCGGAGTTTCAGGCCGGACATCGGGATGACCCCGAGGCCGCGCCATTCCGTGTCGATGGCCTCCATCGTTTCGGCGATGAGCTCCCGTCCCTCGGGACTGCCTTCCGCCGTGACCACGCGGGGGTACGCGTTGGCACAGAAGGGCTCGCCCTTTTCCAGACCCTTGACGATCAGCGCGAGCGCGGTCAGGATCTCCGGACCGGTGAACCCGCAGACGACGCCGGACATGCCGTGTTCGTCTCTCAGGCGCTCATAGATCTCCGTGCCGGTCAGGACCGACACGTGGCCCGGGTACAGGAACGCGTCCGCCGAACCCTGCAGGGCGAGGTACGCGTTGTCCATCGTCTTGTTGGCGGTAAGCAGCGAGAAGTTCGTAAGCCCCTTCTCCTTCGCTTTGCGCACCGCGACACAGGAGGCCGGAGTGGTGGTCTCAAAACCGACCGCCAGGAATACGACCTGCTCGTCCGGGTGGGCTTCGGCGTAGTCGACGACGTCGATAGGGGAGTAGACCATGTCGACCTTCGCGCCCTTCGCCCGTGCGCCCGCCAGGGACATTTCCGTGCCGGGGACTTTGATCAGATCGCCAAAGGTGCACAGGGTGCAGCCCTGTTCCAGCGCGAGCCAGACCGCCTCGTCGATGTACCCCACCGGAGTGACGCACACGGGGCAGCCGGGGCCCGAGATGAGCCGGATGTTCTCCGGCAGCATGTTGCGGATGCCGAGCCGGAAGATGTCGTGGGTATGCGTGCCGCAGACTTCCATGATGCGGATGGGCGGCCCGTCATAGTTCTGGATGATCTCCGCCGCCTTCTCAGCCGCGGACTTTTTGACGTCACTCATGAGAGCAGGTCCTCCAGTTCGTTCATGATGTCCTCGGCCTGGGTCTCGTCATCGCCGGTGATCTTCGCGATGGCCATGCCGGCATGCACCATGACATAGTCGCCGGGTGCCAGGTCCGCGATCATCTCCGAGGAGACCTCGCGCTCCGCACCGCCGGCATTGATGACGGCCACACCGTCATGAGTATCCATTACTTTCGCAGGTAATCCAACGCACATATTTCTATACCTCCAATTGATAGGTGAAAAGTCATATTTCTTTCTTCTCCGGAAAAACCCTTGGAGACCCCCGGTCAGAAACATAGTCGTATTGCTCGCTTGGAGCGCTTCGCAATACTCCTTGTTTCTTCCTGCTCGAGTCTTCGCTTGTTCTGCCGCAGGCAGCGCAAAGCCACGAGCCCCACAGCCCTTTGGTTCGCTTCGCGGCGCAGCGCGCTGAGCAGTCTCACTTGGAAACGCCGGATTTTTCCTCCGAAGAAAAAATTTGCCTTTAAGTTTATCTGTTCATCATTCCATATAAAGCCTGTCCCAGTCCTATTCCTCCGTCGTTGGGGGCACTTAAGGAATGTGTTAAAACCTCAAAGCCGTTTTCCTTCAAACCTTCGACCGTCAGGTCCGTCAGCAGCAGGTTCTGGAAAACTCCACCTGACAGTGCTACCACATTGCGGCCGCTGCGGTCGCGGCAGAGTGTACAGCCGGAGACGATCAGGTCCGCCAGGAACAGGTGGAACTCGTAGGCGAGTTTGTCGGGCGATTCACCGTCCATCCGTCGGAGCGCCAGGTCCAGAAGGAACGGGGCGGTCGGCAGGCGGAACGGGTCGTCTGCCGGGTCGGCACCGAACAGAAACGTCGGGGTGCCGAGGGGCGTGCCGTCCGGAAAGCGTTTCGCGTAGCGCTCCGCCGCGAACTCCAGGACCATGGACGCTTCGCCTTCGCAGGTCGAGGCGTTCCGGAAGCCGAGGATGGCGGAGGCGGCGTCGAACACGCGGCCCGCAGACGTCGACGGCACACAGTTGATGTTGCCTTCGATCTGCGCCTCGAGGAACGACAGCTGCATCGTGTTGCAGAGCCCGAGACTCAGGACGAGCTTGTCGAGGGGATAGTCCTCCTGAATGGGAGCGGGTGCTGTGGCAAGGGCCTGCTTCAGCAGGCTCACCGCGATGCGCCATCCCTCTTTGGACGATGCATCGCCACCGGCCTGGGGGAACACCTCGATGCTCCCGGCCCGCTCGAACCCGTGGACGTCCGCCAGCAGGAACTCGCCGCCCCAGATGGAGGGCACTTCGCTGCCGTCGACCACTTCCGTCCCGTAACCGGTGCCGTCGAAGGACACGCCGATGACGGGCTCCAGGTGGTCGTTCTCCGCCATACAGCTGAGGGTGTGGGCGTAGTGGTGCTGGATCTCCAAAACCGGGATGCCCATCTCTT
>ONFJ01000035.1 GCA_900317085.1 uncultured Eubacteriales bacterium
GTGCAGTAGCGGGTCATGCGGGCGGGGTCATAGTGGTCCGCTGCCGTGATGACCTCTGCGGGCAGGTTCGACAGGTGACGGATGAGCTCCCGCTCCTCGGACTCTTTCAGAAGGACCAGTTCGTCGGCGGTGGCGCCTTCGAAGGTCTTGCCTTCCTCTTCCATCTTGCGCAGGATGCTGCAGATGCGGGCATGGGCGTACTGGCAGTAGTAGACCGGGTTCTGGGCGCTCTGCTCGATGGCGAGGTCCATGTCGAACTCCATCTCGGAACCGGCTTCTCTCGTGTTGAAGAGGAAGCGGGACGCGTCGATAGGGATGTCGTCGAGGAGGTCGACGAGGGTGATGGCGTTGCCGGTCCGCTTCGAGATCTTGACCGGTTCGCCGTCGGAGGTCAGTTTGACGAGCTGCATGAGGACCACGTCCAGTTTATCGCCACCGATGCCGAGGGCTTCCAGGGCACCCTTCATGCGGGCGACATGGCCGTGGTGGTCGGCGCCCCAGACGTCGACGGCCTTTTCGAAGCCGCGGACGACCAGCTTGTTGCGGTGGTACGCGATGTCCGCCGCGAAGTAGGTCGGGTTGCCGTTGGCGCGGATGAGGACGTCATCCTTGAGCTCGAGCTTGTCGATGTCCTTCTGGCTCTTCCCCGCCTTCTGCAGGATGTCCGTCTGGACTTCGATGTTCTTGTACCAGAGGGCGCCGTCCTGTTCGTAGGTCAGGCCCTTCTTCGTCAGTTCGTCGATGGTCTCCATGACCTGGCCGCTCTCGTGGAGCGTGCTCTCATAGAACCAGGTGTCGTATTTGATACGGTACTTGTCCATGGCGGCCTGCATGCCGGCGATGTTCTTCGGCAGGGCGTAGTCGACGAGGGCCTTGCGGCGTTCCTCTTCGGAGGCGTCCTTATACTGCTCGCCCGTTTCGGCGATGAACGCTTCCGCCAGTTCGACGATGTCCTTCCCGTGGTATGAGTCCTCGGGCAGCGGGACCGCGTCTTCGCCTTCGAAGTGCTGGCGGTACCGGACGTCGAGGGACAGAGCGAACTTTTCGATCTGGTTGCCGGCGTCGTTGATGTAGAACTCCCGGGAGACGTCGTAGCCCGCCCACTCGAGGACGGCCGCGAGACAGTCGCCGAGGGCGCCGCCCCGGGCATTGCCCATGTGGATGGGGCCGGTGGGGTTGGCGGAGACGAACTCCACGTTCACCTTTTTGCCCTGTCCATAGTTGCTGCGGCCGTAGGCGTCGCCTTCCGCCGCGATGTCGAGCAGGATGTCGGCATAGTAGCGGTCGTTCAGACAGAAGTTCATGAAGCCGGGGCCCGCCACTTCGGCACGGGTGAAGTAGGTGTCCTCGAGGTCCATGGCCTCGACGATCATGGCGGCCGCTTTCGCGGGCGGCATGCGGAACACCTTCGCGTTCACCATGGCGACGTTCGCGGAGAAGTCTCCGTTCCTGCGGTCGGCCGGCACCTCGATGTTGAAGTCCCGGAGCTCGCCCGCCGGGAGGTCTCCCTTCGCAGTCAGCGCCTCGATGGCGGCAGTAACAGCTGTCTTCAGCTGGATCTTTGCGGTTTCAGCAGTATTTGCCATTGTTAAAAAGTCTCCTTCACTGTCAGGTGGAGTGTATTTCTGGAGACGAAGTCTCCGTCAAAGTCGATGGTGTAGGCGAATTCGAGGTAGCCCCCGGTCTCTGCCATGTGGGAGTCGATGTTCTCGGCATAGACGCCCATGAGCACTTCGCCGTACTCGGTGGAGTACAGGCAGCTGTGGCGCCGCCCCTTCTCCATGATGAGTTCGGTGTGGTAGGGACCGGTGCGGCGGATGCTGACTTCATCGCCCCTGCAGGTGATGGCGGTCGTGCAGCCCGCGAGGTCTCCGGCCTCGTCTTTGTACGTGATCGTGTAGGCGTCCTTGTCGAAGGCAAGGTCCCCGAACAGGTACATGGTGGCGTCCGCGGTCTCCACTTCGTACTCGTGTTTGTCGTGGAGGCGGATCATGTATTTATGCTTTTTCGTCAAAGTCTCAGCTCCATTTTTCTTCCGCGAGCTGCAGCAGCCGGTCGCAGAGTTCCGCGTAGGGGACCCCGGCGGCCTCCATCATCTTCGGGTACATGGAGATGCTGGTGAAGCCCGGAATGGTGTTGATCTCGTTGAACAGGACGCGGCCGGTCTCCTTCTCGACAAAGAAGTCGACCCGGGAGAAACCGGTGCCGCCGAGGGCCTTGAAGACGTGCTTTGCGGCCTCGGCCACTTCGGCGCGCTTCTCCTCGGAGACCTCCGCGGGGATGCGCAGGAGGCTCGCGGCGTTCGCGTACTTGGCGTCGTAGTCGTAGAACTCGTTGGCGGGGAGGATCTGTCCCACGACGCCGGTCTCGAGTTCGTCGTTGCCGAGGACGGCACATTCGACTTCGTAGCCGTCGATGAATTCTTCAAAGAGGATGCGGGTGTCGTGCCTCAGGGCCAGTTCCATGGCGCCCTCCAGCTCCGCTCTGTCGTGGGCCTTGGTGATGCCGACGGACGAGCCCGCGTTGGCCGGTTTGACGAAAATGGGGTAGCCGAGTTTGTCGGCGACCTCGTCGAGCGTCTTCGCGCCGGTCCTGTATTCGTACGCCGTGATGCTGTCCCAGGCGGCCTGCGGCACGCCGTTGGCATCGGCTACTGTGTTCGTGAAGACCTTGTCCATGGACACGGCGCTGGAGGCCATGTCGCAACCCACGAAGGGGATGCCCGCCATCTGGAACAGGCCCTGGATGGTGCCGTCCTCGCCGTTCTTGCCGTGGAGGACCGGGAACGCGATGTCGATGCGGATGTTCTCATAACCGTTCTCGCGCAGGACCGTGATGCCGTGGATGCCGCGGTCGGGAGACACGAACGCGGGAGTACATGTCCCGGAGGTCAGCCACCCGTCTTCGGGCAGAGCGTCTACATCGCCCTCATAGAGGTACCACTGTCCCTCCTTCGTGATGCCCATCATGTAGATGGAGTACTTCTCCTGCGGGATCTGCTTCAGCACAGAGCTTGCGGAGACCGTCGATACGTCATGTTCGCTGGAAGCGCCGCCGAACAGGACCAGAACGTTTTTCATAAGGCCTATTTCCCCTTTTAAAAATCTACTATAAATGTATTCATAACAGTATATCACAGGGTCCGGCGTTCCTCAACGAAAATTAGGATGACAAAGCGGGTCTGTTATGGTAGAATTATCGTGTTTTATTCCGCTTATTTGTAGGCAGTTCGCACAACCGCGACCGCCGAAAACCCGCGGACCCACTTCTTTCCCGTAAAGGATGATTCACATTATGGCAGATAAAAAAGCGGCTCTCATGAGCCTTGTCAAGCAGCTCGAAGGCACCATGAACGCCGCCGGGCTGAAACCCGCCGACAAAGACGTCATCGCCTCCGATGAGACCATGGACGTCATCCGCTATGCCGGTGACGCGGGCGATGTACGCCTCGAGTACAAAGACGGCTCCCTCGAAGTCCTCGGCACCAGCGAAGAGGACGGCGCGTTCAAGAACCTCGGCACCCTCCTGTTCGAAGCGGAGAGCGAAGACTGGGGCGCGAAGGACATCCGTTCCGCCGCCAACGAAGTCGCTGAGACCGTCGCCGAGTTCTTCGGCACCACCTTCGTGACGGCCGGCTCCTCCGAGAAGGCCCAGCAGAAGCAGAAGAGCGGCGCGAAGGCGAACGAAAAGGCTCCGGCTCCCGCTCCGAAGAAGAAAAAGGCCAAGAAGTCCGACAGCTATGAGCCCGCGGACCTCATCTACCGTCTCGAGGCCATCTACCCCGACTACGCCGGCAAGGCCTTCGCCAACGAAGAAGAGTTCGGCACCTTCCTGCCGGAAGAGTACCTGCAGCAGAACCCGAAGATGATCGAAGACATCCTCCTCGACATCCGCATGGAAGACCGCCAGCAGTGCAAGAAGCTCTTCAAGACCTTCAACAACTACTATGACGACGGCGAAAAGGACACCCAGAGCCTCATCGCGGTCACCATCCTCGGCATGGGCGCCGCCAAAGAGGAAGGCCTCCTCACCGTCATCGAGAACTACGCGAGCGAGGACCTCATGAACATCGTCCGCAACGTCGCGAACTACCTGAACACCGGCGCCGGCAAGCGTGCCCTCAAGAAGTACGCCGACCCGAAGCCCTACAAGGAAAGCCTCAAAGAGCGCTGGGGCAAGCAGGGCCTCGAGAAGGCCAGCGGCCAGATGCTCGACAGCTCTTCCCTGAACCGGTAACGCGAAGTCCGCGCAAATCGCCAACAAGATAAAAAAATTGCCCTCTGACGAATCGTCAGAGGGCTTTTTTTGGTGTGAGCTGGCTCGGACCGCCATTTTGGCCTGGGGTCCCGGAGCGAAGCGGAGTGGGGTTCGGTTGGCGGGCCAAAATGGCGGCCGAGCAGCGAACCTCAATTACGCTTAGTACTCTCTGCCTTCCGGGAAGAACTCGGCGTGGACGGCGGAAACGGCGCGGTCGGCCATGTCCTGGTCGACGAGGACGGAGATCTTGATCTCGGATGTGGAGATCATCTCGATGTTGATGCCGGCGGAGTAGAGGGCATCGAACATGCGGGACGCGGTGCCGGGGTGGGTCTCCATGCCGGCGCCGACAATCGAGACCTTCGCGATGCTCTTGTCGACGATGACGTTGTCCTCTTCGATCTCGGGGAAGCACTCCATGATGCAGTCTCTCGCGAGTTCCGCATTGTCTTCCGCGACGGTGAAGGTGATGTCCTTGGTGCCGCGACGGCCCGAGGACTGCAGGATGATATCGACGTTGATTTTCTTCGCAGCAAGTTTCGAGAACAGGTTGAATGCGATGCCGGGCTTGTCTTCCAGTCTGAGGACGGAAAGGCGGGCGACATTGCTGTCTTTGGTGACGCCTCTGATGAGCATCTTCTCCATTTTGGTGACCTCCTTAACCATGGTACCGGGGATGGGATTGAGGCTGGAAAGGACTTCCAGTTCGACGTGGTATTTCTTCGCCATTTCGACGGAACGGTTGTTCAGGACCTGGGCGCCGAGGGTGGCGAGTTCCAGCATTTCGTCGTAGGTGATCTCTTTGAGTTTCTGGGCGTTCGGGATCTTCCGCGGGTCGGCGGTGTAGACGCCTTCGACATCGGTGAAGATCTGGCATTTGTCGGCGTGGAGCGCGGCTGCCAGAGCGACAGCGGAGGTATCGGAACCGCCGCGGCCGAGGGTCGTGATGTCATCATATTTGTTGAGCCCCTGAAAGCCGGCCACAACGATGACCTTGTTCTTGTCGAGCTCGGAGTTGACGCGGTCGACGTCGATCTTCTTGATGCGGGCCATGGTGTACTGGGAGTTCGTCTTGAACCCAGCCTGCCAGCCAAGAAGGGAGATGACCGGGATGCGCAGCTTTTCGAGGGCCATGGCCAGGAGCGAGATGGAGATCTGCTCACCGGCGGACAGGAGCTGGTCCATTTCCCGGCGGGAATGCTTCGGGTTGATCTCTTCGGCTTTGGCGATGAGGTCGTCCGTGGTGTCGCCCTGGGCGGAGACGACGACGATGACGTCGTTGCCGTCGCGGTAGGTGTCCGCAACGATGCTCGCGACGTTCATGACGCGCTCTGCGTCAGCGACGGACGAACCGCCGAATTTCTGTACGATGAGTGCCATTGTGGTTTCGTTTCCTCCTTAGGTGGGGTCAGCAGCGGGCAACGCGGATGAACGACTTGAGCTTCGCGGAAGTCAGGCCGTCGATCTTCTCACGCACTTCGTTCTCGGTGAACTCCGAGGTGAGGAACGCGAGCTCCGTGTTGAAGGCGCCGCTTCGCGCCAGCAGATAGATGTCTCCGAAGGAGGAGCGGATCTCGTTCTGGGCAAGGTCCGGGTCCTCGACTTTGAGACGGATATAGTACCGGTTCGGGACTTCTCTGTAGTCCGCGACCAGGTCTTTGTTTTCTTCGTTCCAGCCGATCTTGCGGCGATTTGCGTCATGGTTCGCGCAGTCGACGATGTCACCGACGACGGCGGAGGCGGTGGCGAGTTTGCCGGCGCCCTGACCGTAGAAGACTACATCGCCCACGTTGTCACCGGACACGAGCGCGCCGTTGAACACGCCGTCGATGGCGGCGAGCTGGCTCTCCTTGGAGACGATGGCGGGGCTGACCACGATGTAGTAGCGGCCGTCGTCGAGTTTCTCCATGGTGGAGATGAGCTTGATGACGCATTCGCAGTTGCCGGCGTAGGCAACGTCTTCGAGGGTGATGTGGGTGATGCCCTCGGTGTGGACCTTTTCGGGGTCGATCCAGGAGTTGGAGGCGAGGGAGGACAGGATGCTGATCTTGCGGCAGGCGTCGATGCCCTCGACGTCCGCGGTCGGGTCCTTCTCGGCGTAGCCGTTGTCCTGGGCGATCTTCAGAGCTTCCTCGAAGGTGAGGTTCTCATAGATCATCTTGGTGAGGATGAAGTTCGTCGTGCCGTTCAGGATGCCGTTGATGGACTGGACTTCGTTGCCGGCCAGGCAGAAGATGAGGGGTCGGATGAGCGGGATGCCGCCGCCGACACTGGCCTCGAACATGTAGTTGACGTTGTGCTCCTTCGCGATGGCGAGGAGTTCGGAACCGCGAGTGGACACGAGCTCCTTGTTGGAGGTGACCACGTGCTTGCCGGCGGCAAGGCACTTCGCGGTGAAGTCGAAGGCCGGGTTGACACCGCCCATGGCCTCCGCGACGATCTTGACGGAGTCATCGTTCAGGATGTCGTTGAAGTCCTTCGTGAACTTCCCTTCGTTCGGGTCCCCGGGGAAGTCCCGGAGGTCCAGGATGTATTTGACTTCGAGGTCTTCCTCGGAAGTGCGCTCTTTGATGTAGGAATGCTTGGTGTTGATGATCTCTACGACGCCGGAACCGACGGTACCGTAACCCATGACAGCAACGTTCATGCTTCGTTTCCTCCAATTTCTGTATTGCAATTTTACTTTAATGCGTTGAATCGACGTTTATAATAGCATATCTTTCTACTGAAAAAAAGAATTTTTTGCGTGTCTTCGCGGATTTTGCGGAAACTGTTTGATTTTTCTGCGCCTCAAGGGTATACTCTTGTCGAAATTGACATCGACGACTTTTGGAGGTCTTATTATGATCCTGATTTCCCCCTCGCTCCTGTCCGCCGACTTCGGCGCCCTCGGTGCCGACGCGCAGCGCATGGAACAGGCCGGCGCCGACTGGCTGCACTACGACGTCATGGACGGTCATTTCGTCCCGAACATCTCCGTCGGCATCCCGGTGCTGAAGAGCCTGAAACGTTACGCGAGCGTCCCGCTGGATGTCCATCTGATGATCTCGGAGCCGCTGAAGTACATCGCCGATTTCGCGAAGGCCGGCGCCGACATCATCACGTTCCACGTCGAGTCCGACTCCGACCCGGTGGAGACCATCAAAGCCATCCGCGAGGCGGGCTGCAAGCCCTCCATCTCCGTCAAGCCCGGCACTCCGGCAGAGGCGATTTTCCCTTATTTAGAGCTCGTTGACATGGTCCTCGTCATGACGGTCGAACCCGGTTTCGGCGGCCAGTCCTTCATGGCGGACATGATGCCCAAAGCCCGTGCCATCCGCGATGAGATCACGAAGCGCGGCCTCGACGTCATGGTCGAAGTCGACGGCGGCATCTCCGAGAAAAACGCCGCCCTCTGCGCCGAGAACGGCATCGACGTCCTCGTCTCCGGCAGCACCATCTTCGGAGCCTCTGACGCTACCGCCATGATCGCCCTCATTCGCAAAAACGCAGAAGAAGCTTTTCGGGCCTGAGTTTTTGCCGTGAGCCCGTTCTTTTCACCTTGTGAAACGAGGCCAGGGGAGCAAAAAAGCTGTCCGGATGGCCCGCAGGGGGGAGCGGCGCAATGCTTTTTCAGCGCGCGGTGGTATGGCTTGGCAAGGGCCAGCAGGACCTTTTTTGCGGAACCCGATCAAAAAAGAACGGGCGAACAGTAATTTCAGAGCAAAAGTGTATCCGCACTTTTGCTCTTTTCTTTTTAAAGGAGTTTTTGTATAATACTAAAAGTCAATTTTCCGGGAGGTCCTGTCATGCAAGCTTATTTTGACAACAGTGCGACGACGAAGCCGCTGCCTGAGGCAGTGGAGGCGGTCTCGCGCGCCATGACGGAGACCTGGGGCAACCCCTCCTCCCTGCACGTCATCGGAGACACCGCGAACGGGGAGCTCGAGAACGCGCGCCGGACGCTGGCGAGCGCCTTCGGCTGCAGGCAGCAGGAAGTGTACTTCACCGGCAGCGGCACGGAGAGCAACAACATCGCCGTGTTCGGCACCGTCGAAGCGCTGAAGCGCCGCGGCAACCGGATCGTGACGACCGCGGTCGAACACCCGAGCGTCGAGGGGTGCATGAAGCGCCTTGAGAACGAAGGCTTCGACGTCGTCCGGCTTCCGGTCGATAAAACCGGTCAAATCTCCGAAGAGGCGATCTACGAAGCGGTCAATGACAAGACCATTCTCGTGAGTCTCATGCTCGTCAATAACGAAGTGGGGAGCATCATGCCTGTGAAGGCCGCCGCGAAGGCCCTGAAAAGGGCCGGTGCCCCGGGGCACGTCCACGTGGACGCGGTCCAGGGCTTCGGCAAGGTCCCCGTGGGGCCGAAAGCCCTCGGCGCGGACCTCATTTCGGTCAGCGGACACAAGGTCCACGGACCGAAAGGCGTCGGCGCTCTCTACGTCAAGAAGGGCACCCGCCTCGTGTCCCCGGTCCTCGGCGGAGGACAGGAGGACAACATTCGTCCCGGGACCCAGGGCACACCCGCTATCGCGGGTTTCGCGGCGGCCGTCGACACCGGCATTTTGCATGGCGACCTCTCGTCGTACATCGCCCACGTGACCGAAGTCCGGAACATCATCCGTGACGCCGTTCTCGCCACCGACATCGGCGCCATCAACTCGGGAGACGACGCGCTCCCCTACATCCTGAACCTGTCCCTCGAGGGCATCCCCTCCGAAGTCCTTCGGAACTACCTCTCGGAACAGGGCGTCTGCGTGTCCACCGGCTCGGCCTGCTCGAAGGGCCACCGGAGCACGGTCCTGACACAGATGGAACTCGAGCCCCGGCGCATCGACTCCGCCGTCCGGTTCAGTTTTTCCCATACCAACACCATCGAAGAAGCGCGGTACGCCGCAGAGGTCCTGACCCGCGCCGCAAACACACTCAGAAGAGGCTGACATGAAAGAAATCCTGCTCATCAAAAACGGAGAGCTGGCTCTGAAGGGGCTCAACCGCAGCACCTTTGAAGACATGCTCATCAAGAACCTGCGCCGGAAACTCTCCGGCATCCTGGAGTGCGACATCTCCAAGTCCCAGTCCACCATCTACGTCGTCCCCACCGAGGAAGACCCGGACATGGACGCTGCCGTCGAGGCGGTCTCCAAAGTCTTCGGCATCGCCCGGTTCTCCCGCGCCGTCGTGGCGCCGAAGAACATGCAGCAGATCATCGAGGTGTCCGGCAAGTACCTCAAAGATCAGCTCGCGGAAGTGAAGACCTTCAAGGTCGAGGCGAAGCGCGCCGACAAGAACTTCCCGCTGAAGAGCCCGGAGATCTCCCGGGAACTGGGCGGCTACCTGCTCAAGAACAACCCGCACCTCAAGGTGGATGTCCATGATCCGGACATCTGTGTCACCGTCGAAGTGCGTGAGAAATACGCCTACATCCACGGCACACAGCTCTTCGGCGCCGGCGGCATGCCCGTCGGCACGGCCGGCAGAGCGGCCATCCTGCTCTCCGGCGGCATCGACAGCCCCGTCGCCGCGTACATGATGGCGAAGCGCGGCGTGAACCTCGTCGGCATCCACTTCGCCTCCCCGCCCTACACGAGCCAGCGGGCCGAACAGAAGGTCCACGAACTGGCCTCCGAAGTGGCGGAATACGCGGGCCGCATCCCGCTCTTCGTGGTCCCCTTCACGGAGATCCAGGAGCACATCAAGGACGACTGCCCCGAAGAGTACTTCACGATCATCATGCGCCGATGCATGATGCGTGTGTCCGAAGCTATCGCCCGTCAGCAGAAGTGCGGCGCGCTCATCACCGGCGAGTCCCTCGGTCAGGTCGCGAGCCAGACCATGAACGCGCTCCAGTGCACCGACGCCGTCGCCCACCTGCCCATCTTCCGTCCGGCCATCGGCATGGACAAGGCCGAGATCATCGAGATCTCCCGGAAGATCGGCACCTTCGAGACCTCTATCGAGCCCTACGAAGACTGCTGCACGGTCTTCACACCGAAGCATCCGCGGCTCCGTCCGACCCTCGAAGAGGTCGAAAAAGCGGAGGCCGGCCTGACCGGTCTCGACGACATGGTGGCCCGCGCCGCCGAAGGGGCAAGATTAGTCGTCATTGACCCCGGCGCCTATTAAAGGTACAATAATATGAAAGACTTTTCACCACTATCGACCCTCGCGGAACGGGTCGTCCGGCAGCTGGAAGCCCGCGGTCAGACCGTGGCGCTGGCGGAGTCCTGCACCGGCGGGCTCCTCGCCAAGACCCTGACCGACGTGTCCGGCGCCTCCCACGTGTTCGAGTGCGGCGTCGTCGCCTACTCCGAGGCCATCAAGCAGAAGGTCCTCGGCGTGAAGGCCGAGACGCTCGCGGCGCACAGCGTGGTCAGCCCCCAGGTCGCTTTAGAGATGGCGCGGGGCGTGCGTGCCCTTGCCGGCGCGGACTTTGGCATCGGCATCACCGGTGTCGCCGGCCCCGGACCGGACGGAGACCACCCCGAGGGAGAAATCTACATCGCCCTTGTCAGCGAGAAGACCGACAACGTCGTCCTGCTCGAAGACCGAAGCGAGAACGAACGAACGAAACACCGCGTCCAGGCGGCGGAGACTGCGCTGACCATGCTGGACGCTCAGTTGTCAAACACACCGTAAATGGTTAGGAGACCGAATATGGAAAAGAAACCGCTCCAGGCGAAAAACGTCGTCAGTTTCGGCGACGGCACCCGTATTTCCCGGCCCAAAAAAGAGACCCCGGCTCCCGTCGCGAAACCGGTCGCGGAGGCAGTGGAAGCCTCTGAGCCCGTCGTGAAGAAAGAGACGAAGGGGTTCATCAAGAAGGAAGCCGCAGAAGTGGCCACTGAAAACGAAGTCTCGGAAATGGCCCCGCCCCGGAAAGCTCCGGAGCCGGAAGGCATCGAGACGAGACCGCTCAACTTACGTCAGAGCCGTTACCTCGACGAAGAGCCCCAGGCACCCGACTGGGCCGACGAGGACGACGAGTTCGACGATTATGAAGACGACGAGAAAGCACTTTCGACCATCGCCGAAGTGTTCATCCCGCTCCATGACGACACCACCGGTGCCATCGTCCGCAAGGGCCTGGTCATCGTGAGTCTCATCGTCATCCTGTGCTGCATCGTGGCCATCGTCATGAAGCAGACCGCGACAGGAGCCGTCATCACCCCCGACATCACCGCGCTGACGGACGAGGCGTACATCGCCACCGCCGCGCTGTTACACCTATAAAGGAGGGAATGGAAATTGCCAGATAACAACAAGGACAACCTCTTCGAACAGTACGGTTTTTCCACCGAGAAGAGCAAGTCCGACGCGCCCGACTTCGGCGGGTTCATGTCCGGCACCCCCGTCCAGTTCGACGAGGAACCGGAAGTGGATACGGTGGAGGAGTACATCGCCCCCGCTGACGCCCCGGTCGAAGACACGGACCCCGACCTCAACTACATGGCGAACATGCAGAACATGTTCAAGAGCCTCGCCCAGGACACCACCGAACCGGAGGAGCCCGAAGCGCCGGCCGACGAATCCGAACCCGAACCCGAACTTTCCAGCTACCTGTACGGTAAAGAAGGAGACGTTCCCGTCAAGTCTCAGACCGACTTACTGTCCTCTGAGACCCAACCCTTTCGCAGCGCCCCAACCGCAGAAGTTCCATCTGAAGACTTCCAAGCGGAAGAAAAAGGGGCTGCAACTGAATCCGGAACTGCTGGATCAGAGCAGCAGATGAGTAGTGATACTATGAGTAATTCCGAAACTCCCAAAAAGAAAAAGCCCGTCGAGAAAGGCGAAGAGTACTGGTCCTTCGTGGACTCCCTCCTCGACAACTTCGACGATACCAAGGCCGCTCCCCGTCCCCGGACCCCCGAGGACCGCGCCGAGCGTGCCGCGCGGACGCCCCGCACCCCGAAAGTGACCGCAGAAGAGGCCGCTGCCGCCGTTGCCACGGCGACCGCCCCCGCATTCGAAGAACCGGCTGTCTCCAGTACCCCGGCCTTCGAGAAAGACCTGCTGTCTGACTTCTCCCTGGGTGCCGGCTCCGCATCCCGCCGCGAAGAGCGCCGGGTGGAACGCGCCGAGCGCAAAGCCGCCGCGCCCGTGACCACCAAGGACTCCGCCGCCTCTGCCGAAGAGGCCAAGTCCTCCGGCGAAGCACCCGCTGCCGGCGGATACTTCATGCCCCGCGCCAAAGGCGAACAGGCGAAGAAAGCCCGCCGTGGCCTGAACCTGTCCGTCCACGATGTGGACGACACGGTCCTCCCGGTGGTGGAGCATACGGAAGCTCCTGTCGTGGAGGCTCCCGTTGTGGAGACGCCCGTCGTGGAGACTCCTGTTGCTGAGACCCCCGCGGTCGAGGCCACCCAGGTCTTCCAGCCGACGCCGGCCGACACGGTCGTCGTACCCGAAGTGAGAGTCGAGCCGGACCTTCCGGTCCTTCCCGACGTTCCCGAGATCCCCGACCTTGACGTCGAGACTCCCGCTGTGGAAGTGGAAACTCCCGCTGTGGAAGCAGAAGCACCCGTCGAGGCCGAGAACATGTTCTTCAAGCCTCGCAAAGCCGCTTCCGCTGTCGAAGAGGAGACCGAGTTCTTCGAGCCCGCTCCGGTCGACGAGGTCGCAGTCGAAGAAGAAGTCCACGTGGCCACGGACGCGAGCGATGTTCCCGCCGCAGAAACCGCAGCCGCCACAGCCGCCGCTGCCGCGGTCGTAGCTGAGCCGGTCCTCTCCGACAAGAAGGCCGAGAAGCTGGTCGCGAAGGAAGCGAAAGCCGCTGAGAAGGCTGCCGCCAAAGAGGCGAAGCGCGCCGCGAAGGAAGCGAAAGCTGCCGAAAAGGCCGCTGCCAAAGAGGCGAAGGAAGCTGAGAAGCTCGCCGCCAAAGAAGCCAAAGAGGCGGAGAAGGAAGCCAAGGCTGCCGAGAAAGCCGCCGCGAAAGAAGCAGACGAAGTCGTCAAGCCCTGGGAGACCGACGAGCCGCACATGTCCCTCGAAGAGGCCCTGGGCGATGCGCCGTCCGCCGACACTCCGGTCATCCACGAAGAGAAGACCACGCTGGGTGCCGCGCCGGCCGTCGCCGACTTTGACGCGAACGCCCGCAACGCCGAATTCGACGCCACATACGAAGAGCCGAAGAAATCCGGCGGAGCCCTGCGCGTCATCCGCAACATCGTGGTCACGCTGGCCGCCCTTGCGATTGTGGCGTGTATCGCCGTCCTCGGCTACAACTACGCACAGACCCGCCTGAACGCCCGTCAGTTCGACCAGGCCGCCACCCTTCTCGCCGAAGGCAAGAGTGCCAAAGACCTGACCGCTGTTCAGAAGAAATACCCGGACGTCACCTTCCCCGAGGACATGAACCCTGCCTTCGGCGAACTGTACGCCCAGAACCAGGACCTGGTCGGCTGGGTCTCTGTCCCCGGCACCGCCCTGAACTACCCCGTTGTCCAGACCGACAACGACAGTTTCTACCAGAACCACAACTTCAAGAAGGCCTCGAGCCCCTACGGCACGCCCTTCCTGAGCTATAAGAACGATGCTTCCGAACTGGACCTCAACAACGTCCTCTACGGCAAGAACGCCGAAAAGGCACCCCGTGTCTTCGGCGAACTCGAAGCCTACCGCAGCGCCGACTTCTTCAAGAAGAACCCGGTCATCCGGTACGACACGCTGTCCGAGTCCTACCAGTTCAAGGTCTACGGCGTGTTCCTCACGAACTCCGCCCCCGAGCAGGACAACGGCTACGTCTTCGACTACACCGTCCCGAACCTCGGCACGGTAGAGTCCTTCGCGGGCTACGTCGACCAGATCAACCAGCGTCGTCTCTATGACACCGGCGTGGACATCCTGTCCTCCGACAAGGTGCTCACTCTTTCCACCAGCGTCGACGACTTTGAAGGCGCCCGCCTCGTCGTAGTCGCCCGTCTCGTCCGTGAGGACGAAGGCAAGGGCATCGACGAGACTCTGGTGAAGAAGAATAAATCGCCCCGGTACCCCCAGGTCTGGTACGATGCAAACGGCAAAGAGAACCCCTACACCAGCTCTGACAACTGGATCCCGACCATTTCCTGAAAGGTGGCAAACATAGATGGACATTAAACTCATGTGCCTCGGCAATGAAGTCTCCTCCGCGATGGCGAAGGCTCAGAAATCCATTGAGAACGACTTCAAAGCCGTGTTTGACGGAGAGTTCAAATTCACGAACTACGGCTCCGAAAAAGAGTTCATTCAGGCGCTTTCCGGCGCCATCGAGACCGAGGACGTGCTCGTTCTCGCCTGCCAGCCCGAACTCTACACCGCGTTCAAGTCCTTCGTGGCCAACGCGTTCACCTTCAAGGCCCGCCCGGTGAAGGCCATCCAGCGCCTCATCCAGGAGAGTGCCCCGACCGTCTCCTCCGAGACCGTCCTGAACCACTCCCTCATCCCGGTCGACGCCGACGCCATCCTTTCCCAGGACGGCCTGTACTCCGGCTACGCGGTCAACGCGGACGACCAGATCCTGATCGTCCTGCCCCTCGACCCGTCCCGTATCGACTTCATCCTCGAAGACGGTCTGTTCCCGTACCTGCGTGACACCCTCGACATCGGCGAATTCGTCGACGACCCGCTGAAGGGCATCACCGGTGAGGCAGACGGCGTCGCGGTCGGTGCTGCTGCCGCAGCCCGTGCCGAAGAAGCCGCCGCGGTCGAAGAGAAACCCGCGGAACCCGTGAAGAAGAGTCCGTACGATGTGGACTACCTGAACGAAGTCATCGCCGGCCTGCGCGACAAGGGCCTCACGGTCGCCGTCGCCACCACGAAGACCGTCGACTTCTTAAAGAGCATCTCTGAGACCGTCAACATGGACCGGGTCATCTTCCTGAGCCCGTACACCTTCGCGAAGAACGACATGAAGGCTGACGAGTACGCGGTCAAACTGGCCAAGGGTGCCTTCGACACCAGCGAAGCCAGCCTCGGCGCCTCTCTGACCAAGGTCTACGCGAAGACTAACGAAGACGGCACGAAGAGCTACTACATGTACGCGAGCATCTCCGATGGCAAGACCGCCAACCAGGCGAAGATCAGAGCGAAGCCCGGCGATACACCGCCCCAGCTCATCTACAAATCCATCGAAGTGCTGTTCCGCATGATGGACCTCTGGTCCGGCACCGGCTACGCCGAGCCCCAGTACACTTCGGAAGCGGTCGTTGACGAAGACTTCGCCGCCGAGCACGCTCCCGTCGACGAAGAGGGCAGACCCATCAAAGACGCCGGCGACAAACGCAAGAGCACCCAGAAGACCGTAGCCACCGCGCTCATCGGTGCCTCTGCTGTCGGCTCCGCCGTCATCTCGCTCCTCGCGAACAACCTGTACTGATTTTTCAGCAACTGAATCGCGTTCGGGCATGACAAAAGCAGCTCATCGTGCGATGAGCTGCTTTTTTGACATCTACCGGAACAACGAACTGAAATCTACCGATGAGCCTGCTTGCTGCCCTGCCCTTGTAGGCGACATGCTCTGCCCCCCGGGGAAGGGGAAGCCAAAGAGCGTGGGAGAAAGCC
>ONFJ01000052.1 GCA_900317085.1 uncultured Eubacteriales bacterium
CGAAGCGGCGAACTGGGTCGTGGACCACGCCGACGAGTACAACTTCGACCTCAGCAAAGTCATGGTCGGCGGCGACTCCTCCGGCGGCTGGTGCGCGCTCTACATGCTGGACCTCTCGACGGACGAGACGCTCCACGAGCAGCTGGGCATCCCGGCACTGCGCCTGAAACCGAACGCCGCGTACCTTAACTGCGGTATGTACGACCTGCGCAAGATGCTCCACACGTTCCCGGTGGCCCCGGTCTCCGGTGTCCTGACCTACGACACCATGGGCTACGGCAAGCGGACCTTCGAACAGTCCCCGGACAAGGAGCTCATCAGCCCCATCAACTTCGTGAACGCGAACTTCCCGCGGACCCTGTTCCTGAGTTACTCGAAGTGGGACGCCCTCTGCTACGGGCAGACCCAGAACCTGCTGAAGAAGCTCGACGCGCTCGGCGTGCCCTACGAGGAGTTCCACAGCACGAACCCCATCCAGAACCACTGCTTCATGTTCAACTGGGCCAAGGGCCAGTGCATGGAGAACAACACCCGCGTCTGGAACTTCATCAGGAAGTTCGTGGAGTCCTGAGACCACCCGTCTGAATAAGCACACAAAGGAGAAGCACATGCTGGTCCACATCCTGCCGCCTTTGGCGATCCGCGTCATCTACGCGTTACTCATCGCCATCAACGTCATCGCGTTCGTCGTGTACGGCGTCGACAAGAAACGCGCCATCCACGACGAGTGGCGCATCCCCGAAGCGACGCTCCTGACCCTGGCCGCTGCCTGCGGCTCCGTCGGCGCGCTCTTCGGCATGTACACGTTCCGGCACAAGACCCGCAAGCCGAAGTTCGCCTACGGCGTGCCGGTCCTGCTGGCCGCACACCTGGCACTCTTCTATTGGTTATTCTTATAAGAATCAAAACTATGAAAAGACGATCCGTCCGGGTCGTCTTTTTTGATGCTGACTTTACTTGAGAAAATCGCCACAGGGGATTAAAATAAAGGAGTGAAAATGAAAAGCGGGCTGACCCCGCGAAAAGTGAATGAACTGAAGGGGAAATGACTATGAAACTGAATAAGCAGATCCTGAGCCTCCTCCTTGCGGCTGTCATGGTGCTGACTTTTGCGCCGACGGCCATTCTGGCAGGGGCGAAGACACCGAAAACGAAGACCGTTACTGTCCGGGCCGTGGAGGACCACTTCACGAGCAACTCCCACGACGAGGAATGGTCTTTCACTTATTCCGACGACTACTTCACGAAGAGCGGCTACACGTTCCGCCAGGACCTCGCCTGCATGACGCTGGGCCTTGCCATGGCCTCCTTTACGAGCCGGGACGCCATCAACGAAGGCGACCATTCGAAAGAGAACCAGAACTTCATCGCCCTCATGAAGCAGATCGGCTTCAAGAACCCCCAGAGCAACGCGGACATGAAGAAACCGACGGCGAAGGACACCATCGGCGTCAGCTGCGCTTACAAGAAACGTGCGGACGGCAGTACGCTCATCGCCATGGGCATCCGGGGCGATGTATACCGTTCCGAGTGGGGCGGCAACCTGCTCGTCGGGGCCACCGGAGACCACGCGAACTGGAGCCAGTGTCGGGACAAGGCGCTGAAGTACCTGAAACAATATATCAAAGCGAACCGCATCACGGGCCGCATCAAACTCTGGGTGACCGGCTACAGCCGCTCCGCTGCGGTCTCGAACCTGGTGGCCGGCAAGCTCGACAACGGCTATGACCTCGGCGCCGCCACCCTGGCCCGGAAAGACCTCTACTGCTACACCTATGAGTGCCCCCGCGGCGTCCAGAAGAGCAAGGTGCAGGACGCGAAGTATGACAACATCCACAACGTCCTCAACGAGAACGACATCATCACGTACGTGGTCCCGAAGGACTGGGGCTTCGCCCGCTACGGCAGGGACTACATCTACCCGAGCAAGCGTTCCTCCGGCGCGGACTACGCGGAACTGACCGCGAACGCCCAGGCCAAACTGAAGGAGATCCCGAACGAACTCTTCGACATCTACTTCCCGGACCTCTACGTCGGTCTCTTCGGCATGCCGAACAACCAGAGAGAGTACTATGATCGTCTGATGACGGCGGTCGCCAGAGGCATGGTCTCCTCCCGGAAGAACTACGTGAACTCCGGCATGCAGCAGGTCCTCTCCGACGCGGTGAACGTCTGGTATTCCCGCCTCGACAAGGACATCTCCCTGGGCGATGCACTGGAAGGCTTCCTGAACAAAGTCCAAAAGAACGCAGGCACGGTCATGACAGCCCTCGTCACCGGCAAAGGCGAAGCGGTCCTCGGCCAGTACTTCGCGGAGGCGATGCGCGCCGAAAACATCACGACCTACGACTGGTCTGAGATGAAGGCGGCCCTCGGCATCGTCGCAAAAGGCCTCGCCCGCATGGCGGTGAAGTACCCGGCGGAGACGGTCACTCTGCTTGCGAACATCCTGACGCTCATCGCCGCTCACGATGTGGCGTCGAACATCGTCTGGATCTACACGATGCCGGACGGCTACCTCGCAAAACATGCTGAATACAGCTGGAAATAAAGGAGAGCAAAATGTCCATTCTGTCACAACTCAACAGTCCGGTCCTGTACCTCATCTGCGGAGGGATCATCCTGTTCGTGGCGCTGGTCTGTGTCCTGTTCCTCGTACGCGCGTACCGGGCGGGCCTCGCCATCGGCATGGATAAGACCAAGATGAAACGGACCATCACCTCGAGCGCGACCTTCGCGGTGCTGCCCAGCGTGGGCATCCTCCTCGGCGTCATCGCCCTCTCGGGCAGTCTCGGGACGCCCTGGCCCTGGCTGCGCCTCTCGGTCATCGGCGCGCTCCACTACGAGACGTCGGTCGCGGACGCGGCGGCCCAGGCCGTCGGCATCGGCCACCTGTCCGGTGCCGCCATGACGGCGAAGGCCTTCAGCACCATCGCCCTGCTCATGAGCGTCTGCATCATGTGGGGCATGGTCTTCGCGACGTTCTTTACAAAGAAGTACACGAAGAAGCTCAGCGGCAGCCAGTCTGCGGAAGGCGGGAAGAAGTCCGGCATCGCGGGTTTTGGCGACATGGCCATGACTGCCATGTTCATCGGTCTCATCTCGGCGTACATCGGCAGCTACCTCGGCGACTTCATTTCGAACGGAGGTCTCTTCTCCTTCGGCGGGTCCTGGCTGCCCCTGGCGGTGGTCGCGGTCTCCGCCCTCGCCATGGCGGGGTTCCTCTGGCTCAAAGAGAAAAAGAAGATGGACTGGGTCGACAACTTCTCCATTGCGGGCAGTATGCTCGTGGGAATGGTCGCGGCCATCTTCCTCGGAAAACTGTAAGGAGGTGACGACATGGAAGACAAGAATCAGGCTTACTTTGAAAAATACGATAAGACCACACACCTCCTCGGGCGGATCATCAGCATCGTGACGCTGGCACTGCTCCTCGGGGCGCCCTTCGCCATCGGCGGGTACCTCGGCGCCATGCCGGACCTCGGCGCGGTCGCCAAGGGCTTCCTGTCCATCGGCATCGTCTGGATGGTCTCGAGCATTGCGGAGTACCTCATCTACACACCGATGCTGGGAGCGGGCGGTTCTTACCTCGCGTTCATCACCGGCAACCTCATCAACATGAAGATTCCCTGCGCGATGAACGCCAAGGACCTCGTCGGCGCCAAGAGCGGCACCAAGGAGAATGAGATCATCTCCACGTTGTCCATCGCCACCGCTTCGCTGGTGACCATCCTCGTGCTGGCGCTGGGTGTGGCGCTGCTCATTCCCCTGCAGCCCATCCTCCAATCCCCGACGCTGCAGCCGGCCTTCGACTCCGTCGTCCCGGCTCTGTTCGGCGCCATGGCATACAAGTACTTCCGGGGACACATGAACATCGCGGTGTACCCGCTCGTCTTCATGAGTGTCCTGTTCATGCTGCTGCCGTCCCTCGTGGCGAACACCAGCATGATGATCATCCCCTCGGGCGCCCTGGCCATTTTCGTGGCATATCGCCTCTATAAGAAAGAAAGCGAGACAAAAGAATGAAAAAGTCTGTTGTGGCACTCGGCGCTGCCGGCGCGGCCATGAGCCCGCTGCTGTACGCGGTGGGGAAGACGCTGGCGACACCGCAGAAGGTGTCCGCCTACACGCCGGACCCGGACCCGGAGCGGGCCATGCTCTACGCACAGAAACTGTCGAAGATGATCCAGTACGAGACCGTCTCCGTCCCGGGCGAACTCCTTCGAGAGAAGTTCCTCGGGTTCCACAAGGTCCTTGAAGAGCTGTTCCCGCTGGTGCATGAGAACCTCGAAAAGACGGAGATCGACGGGAGCCTTTTGTACTACTGGAAGGGCAAAAGCTCCGAGAAACCCATCGTCCTCATGAGCCATCAGGACGTCGTTCCGGCGGAAGGGGAGTGGACCCACGACCCGTTCTCCGGTGACATCGACGACACATATGTCTGGGGACGCGGCGCGTCCGACACCAAGTGTACGGTCATGGCGTTCTTCCAGGCCGTCGAGGAACTGCTGGCGGAGGGCTACGTGCCGCCCCAGGACGTGTACCTCTCCTCCTCCAACACGGAAGAGTGGTCCGGCCCCGGCTGCCCCGCGCTGGTCAACGAACTGAAGCGCCGCGGGGTCAAGCCCTGGCTCGTCTGCGATGAGGGCGGCGCCATCATCAACGAACCCGTCGGCGGCATCCCCGGTAACTTCGCCATGATGGGCGTCTTTGAAAAGGGCAAGGGCGATGTACTGTTCACCGCCCGTTCCAGCGGCGGCCACGCCAGCGCGCCTCCGAAGAACTCTCCGGTCGCCCGCCTCGCCGCGTTCGTGAACGAGGTGGAGACAAAGAACCCTTATAAGAAGTATATGGCGCCGGAAGTCCAGGCTATGTTCGAACACCTGGCGCCCTACGCGAGCTTCCCGCTGCGCCTTCTCTTCGGCAACATGTGGCTGTTCAAGCCGCTGCTTCTGCAGGTGCTGCCCCTGTTCTCCAACCAGGCGGGCGCCATGTTGAAGACGACCATCGCCTTCACGAAACAGTCCGGCTCGGCGGCGTTCAACGTCCTGCCCCAGGAGGCCACCGTGGGCGCCAACATGCGGTTCATTCCGCACCAGGGCATGGAGGAGAGCCTCGGCATCATCCGGAAGATCGCCGAGAAGTACGACCTCGAGATGCAGGTCATGGACGGCGCGAACGACTATTCCCCGGCCCTCGACATAGAAGGCGAACCCTGGAAACGGGCGGTCGCCGCCGTCGAGAAGACGTTCCCCGGCCTGCCGTACTCTCCGTACGTCATGACCGGCGCCACCGACGCGCACTTCTACCAGGAGATCTGCGACTGCTGCATCCGTTTCGCCCCGGTCGTCTATGAACCGGAACAGATGAAGGGCATGCACGGCGTCGACGAGAACATCAAGTACAACTGCCTCCCCGGCGCGGTGGACTTCTACAAGAACCTGATCGGGTGAGAGGTCAGGCACCCAATTGAGGATGCACCCGAAGCCTCGGAAGGTGAATGAAACCCACCTGTTAACAAAAAGGACGTCTTACCAGACGTCCTTTTGTGGTATTGTAAAAGTGGCAAAAATCTTACGTGAAATAAGGAGCGGCTAGCGGCAACTCCGGACCTGGGAAGGAGAAAGATTATGGCAAAGAAACGCAAGCTCATCGACCACACCGAATGGGTGAAACTGAACGGTGACAAACAGAACATTCGCGTCTATACCTATGACAAGAAGGCGCCTGTCCTTCTGTTCCTGCACGGCGGCCCCGGCGTCTGCGACCGCCACTGGGTCCTCCACTACCAGAAGAAGCTGGCGGAGAACTACACCATGGTCTTCTGGGACCAGAGAGCTTCTGGAAAGAGCTACAAGTACTTCAAGACCAAGAAACAGGACCTCAGCGTAGAGCTGTACAAGAGTGACGCGAAGCAGCTGATCGATTACCTGTGCAAGAAGTTCAAGAAAGATAAGATCGTCGTCTTTGGCCACTCCTGGGGCACCGTCCTCGGCACGCCGGTGTGCTATGAGTACCCGGACCACATCGCCGCATATATCGGCCAGGGCCAGGTCGTCAACGGTGAGATGAACGAAGACCTCTCCTACAAGTTCGTCATGGAAGAGGCCGCCAAGGCCAAGGACAAGAAGGTCATCAAGGCTCTCAAAGACCACCCGCCGGTGAAAGGTGTCTACGACGACTATGCGATCATGAGGACTCAGCGCGATGCCCTCTCCAAGTACGGCGGCGAAGAGTGGAAGAACCGCGGTGGCATGGTCCAGACCCTGATCATCCCCTTCCTGAAGTTCGACGGATACCACATTTGGGACCTGCCGAAGTACGCGAAGGGCGCTCTGTACCTGACCGACATCCTCTGGCCGGACGTCATCTCCTGCGACTTCTTCAAGAGCGTCCCCGAACTGAAGATGCCGGTCCTCATGACCATCGGCTGCCACGACTACAACACGCCCTTCGAAGCGGCCCGTCAGTGGTACGACGTCCTGAAGGCTCCCCGCAAAGAATGGGTCTGGTTCGAAGACTCCGCCCACTCGCCCATCAAGGAAGAGCCCGACGCCTGGTACACCGCGGTCAAGACCTTCCTCGACAGCCTGGATCTGAAGTAAGTTCCAGCGTCAGGGACAAAGAACACCTGAATCTTCAAAAGGACGACCCTTTACGGTCGTCCTTTTTTCATGGTTTCCACTTTCAGTGTTATAATGGTTGCAGACTATACCTCCAAAGGAGCTTTGTTATGAATGAGACTACCAGACTTGTGCTGAAGATTCTGGCGACGGTCGCGCTCGTGGTCATCGTCTACATGGCGTTCTCGTACCTGGCGGCCGCTGTCATTGCGCATACGGCCTATGTGTTCGAGTGGTCGGACGTGCTCGTTCCCGTCCTGCTCGGGTTCGTCGCGGAGTACCGGGACATTACGCTGCTCGTGAAGAGCATCCGTGGCGGAAAGGACTGAGGCGATGTACCAGTTAGAACTCGCCGGCAAGCTCGTTAAGCTGTACGGGTTGCCGAAAGAGGCAATTGCAGAGCAGAAACTGCCGGTCATCTTCCTGAACACTGTGGCAGGTGAAGGCGAGGCCGTGTGGAAGGCCTGCCGGAAGCTCGGTACGCCGGACTTCGTGCTGGCGGTCGTTGAGCGCGTCAACTGGTCGGACGACATGACGCCCTGGCCGTCAGAAGCTCAGGCGAAGTGGGAAGCGAAGTGCAACGGGCGCGCGGACCTGTACCTTGAGAAACTCGAGGGCGTCATCCTGCCCGGCATACTCGAGGAACTGCGTGCACGGGGCATCGAACCTTCGTGGGTCGGCCTCGCTGGCTACTCCCTCGGCGGTCTCTTCGCACTCTACACCCTCTGGAAGACGAATGCGTTCACCCGCGTCGCCTCCGCGTCCGGTTCCCTCTGGTACCCGGACTTTCCGGAGTACTGCGCGTCGCATCCCCTCGCCGTCGTCCCGGAGCGCGTCTACCTGTCCCTCGGCAGCAAAGAGTCCCGCAGCAAACGCACGCGAGACCTGGACAAGCGCACCGAGGGCATTGGAGAACTGCTCCGCACCGCCGGCGCTGAGACTACGTTTGAATTGAACCCAGGCAACCACATCCACGAAGCAGACCGCCGCATGGCAAAAGGCATCCTGTGGCTCTTAAAGGACTGACGCCCTTGCGCAGGCAGAGGAAGGAAAAGCCGAAAAGTGCTATACAACGCGCTTTCTCGGAAGTTCAATGAGGGTGGAGTTAAGAAAAGACATCCATCAGTGTTCTCCTCGCCCTCATCTTCTGGGCGATCGACCGTCCGAAGAAAGACAACACAGACGAAAAATAACGAGTCGCTCTCGATCATATAAAAAGGACGTCCAAGCGGGCGTCCTTTTTCTTTTATTCTGTTGGCGATGCACCGCATAAGCTCAGTACGCTCAGCAACGGATGGCGCAGCTCGTTGATCATCTTCAGCAGCTCATCCTTGTCCTTGAAGGAGCTTCTGCCGACGAAGATGGCGTGGGAGTACTGGAGCTTCAGGTTTGTGCCCTTCGAGATCTCGACGAGGCGATTCCGGCGACCGTCATTTTGTGTAAAAAAGTGAGCGAAACAGACAGAAAGTTTTCCGCCGGTTTCGGTTCATACGAAGGACAATTTCGTGTATACTAATTAAAGAAAAAACGACCCCAGAAACGGAGAAGAACCTATGCTCAACCAGAAGACGACCACCATCTCGAAAGCGGGACTCGCGCTCCTGCTGGTCCTGGTCGTGGTGTACCAGTTCTCCGTCTCTTCCTACGCGGCACTGAGGCCCGGCCCCCGGGAGGGCTTCTATGAGGACGACGGCATCGTGTACCTCTACGAAGAGGGCAAGCGCAGCACGAAGTCCGGCGAGTACAAGGCCGAGAACGGCACGTACACACTGAGTGAAGGCAAGGTGACCGCCGCCATCCTGAATGTCCCGAAAGTCAACCAGCTGCCGAAGTACCCGACCGGCTGTGAAGGCGCGTCTGCCGCAGCGGTCCTCCAGTTCTACGGCCTGGACGTCACTCTGGACGAGATGATCGACGCCATTCCGCGGGAGAACATCGAGTTCCGGGACGGCAAACGGTACGGCCCCTCCATCGAGGAGAAGTTCGTGGGCGACCCTCGCGGCGGCTATACCTCCAACAACCCGGGTTACGGCGCGTTCTCTCCGGTCGTGGCCAAGGCGATGAACAACGTGCTCGCGAAACATGAAAGCCAGAAGGTGGCCCTCAACATCACGGGCGCCACCACGGCGGACCTGTTCCGCAACCTGCGCAACGGCAACCCGATGGTCATCTGGGCCACCTACAACATGACGACTCCGGAGTACAAGAACTCCTGGTACATCAACGAGACCGGCGAGTACTTCTCGTACCCCCGCGGCACCCACGTCATGGTGCTTCGCGGCTATGACGAGAAGAACGTCTACATCATGGACCCGAACGGCGGCAGCTACAAGACCTTCACCCGCACCGCCTTCGAGAGCAAGTACGAACTCCTCGGCAACCAGGCTGTGGTGGTCCGCTGAACGGACACTTTTGCAGCCAGCAAAAAGAAACAAAACAGAGAACCGCTACCCGAACGGGCAGCGGTTCTCTTTATTTAGTGAAAGACAGGGGAAGTCTTCCTTCAAAGGTGTTACTTCTTGAACTCCGGCGCGAGTTTCTTCTTCTCGGGCTCCTTGCCCGGGACCTGACGGACCGCGTGGTCGTAGCAGTTGATGACGAGGTTGTCCTTGTCGATCATATGGAAGTTGTCTCTCTTCATCCGGCCGATAGTGAGGCTGTGGCCCCAGACATAACGGTGGACGGAGTCGGCGCCTTCCTTACCGGCTGCCACCGCAACCGCCGCGACTGGATATGACCGTTCGCCGGTCAAAATCGCCACCATAACGACCGTTCGCGGCGAATTTCGAACCGTTCGCCGGAAACCGCTTGACAGGCTCCCTGAAAAATGTTAAGCGTAAAGAGACCCCATTGTTCTGCAACAACAAATAGCTCTTCACCAATTTGGTGAAGAGCTATTTTTATTTTGCAACAGGAGGTCGATTATATGCAGCTATGGGTCCAGGAGATGCTTCGGCATTTGGAAGAGAACCAAACACTTCTGAAAGAAATTGATAAAGAGCTTCGGTATGCACCAAAGGGGGACTTGCAGATTTCTCATTACAGAGGTGCTGCCCGCTATTACCGAAACAGGAGAGCAGAAGGAAAAGGGAAAGAGTATCTGGGGCAGAAGAAAGCTGCTCTTCGCGATGGTCTCGCTCAGAAGGCATATGATCAGGAACTGCGAAAAGCGGTGGAACAGGAGCAGGAAATGATTCGGTCTGTGGAGCTTCAAGTTCCACCAACACCAATCGAGGTGTATGAAGCTTTACCGAAGGAGGTTCGGTCTCTGGTAGAACCTCTTGTCCTGCCGGACGAAGAATACATAAGGCGCTGGTTAGAAGAAAAGAAGGAAAAAGCCTCAGGGGAAGACTATCGTTCCAGAATCGAAATCATCTACCATGACATCTACGAAAAGTATGACATCCCTTATGTCTATGAGCCCAGTCTTTATCTGGACGGATACGGGCCCGCAAGACCGGATTTTGTGGTCCTCAATGTCCGAACCAGGCAGACGCTTTATCATGAGCATTTTGGCATGATGGACAACGAAGAGTACCGTGCCAACAATATCCATAAGCTCCGCTGCTATCACAAGAATGGCTACTATGAAGGCATCAACTTCTTTGTGACCATGGAGAGCGATGGGAGAATGATTGACTATGAAGAAGCAGAGATGATCATCAAACGGTATTGCCTGTGATGAGCGTCTGGCTTCACTACAGAGAGTGCATTTGCAAGCGGTATGTGGTTGGTCAAACGGAGAGAAAAGCTCTGTTTGACCTGACTGGCTAAGGAATATGCTGAAAAATCGGTCAGACAGAGTCCGATTCTTCTGCACTGACCGATTCGGAAGTATGGCTTTTAGCATTGTCGGTCAAGCAAAGCCATTTGGGACTTCCTTGACCGACGTGTTCCTTATGGCTATTTCGCAAGTCGTTCAGCTCATGCCATTTTCACCGTTTCTGACCGATTATAGAGAGAACTTTTCTCCTGGCCAGGCAGGCGAGAAAGACTCAGATCACCTGCACCAGTGAGGAGCGCCTGTTTCAGGCATGAAAGTCGGTCCAGCAGAGCAAAAAAGGCTCTGCCGACCGACTTTCCCGGAAGTCACACTTTAGCCGTCGGTTCGGGAAAGCATATTCAGCTTTTCCCGACCGACTTCTCAGAAAACCATGAAATCAGAGAGGTAAATCCTGTTGACAATGCGCATAAAGTGCGCATATACTCAAGGAAGGAAAGCAAAGTGAATAGAAGAATCCTGATCAAGAAGCTGGAAGCCGCCGGGTTCGTCTTCTATGAGCATGGTGGCAGCCATGACTAACCTGAAGGAGGTGGGCGCATGGAAATTACAAAACGTGCATACCCTGTGTTCATCAAGGAAGACGGGAAGCAGAGCCTGGTCTATATCCCGGACTGGGAGCTCTTTACGGAGGGAGACAGTGTGGCGGATGCCATTGCGATGGCACGGGACGCCATCGGCCTTGCCTGGGTGGACTGTGTGGGACATGAACCGGTCCCGTCATCGTATAATGACGCAAAGAAGAAAGCGAAGAAGCAGGCAGACGATGCCAACTTCCATTACTCAGACGGCATCCTGACCTATGTGGATGTCGACGTGGTCAAGTACAGTGAAAAACTGCGCAACCGAGCGGTGCGCAAAAACGTAACGCTCCCGTACTGGCTGAACGAAAAAGCAGAAGAAATGGGCATCAACTTTTCGAGAGTTCTACAGGATGCGTTGCTGCAGGCGGTCGAAGGCTGACAAGTCATAGAGACAAGCATAAATAAAGAAAGCAGAAAAGGACGACCGTTATGTGGTCGTCCTTTTTATATGTTGGTGTTTTCAGTGGGTGGGCTACGGGAGCTTACTGATTGTTCAGTGCGGTTTCCAGCAGGGAGACGAACGCAGAGCGAAAGGCTTCATCGTCCGCGGTAGTGCGCTTCTTCGCCCCACGGAGTTTGACGTGAGAGCCTTTGCGGCGGGCGTCTTTCGTGATCGCCCGTCGGGTCAGAAGGTCTTCGATGTTCGCTTCGGAGTAGACCTTGCCGAACGGCCCGATGCCGTACGCCTTCTTTGCCAGCACCATGGCGGCGAGCCCGTAGTCCTGCGTGACGACGATGTCTCCGGCAGACGTCCCGTTCACCAGCGCGAAGTCCACGGCGTCCGCTCCGGCACCGATGGTCTTCACCTCGGCATAGTCCGAGCGCAGCACGTGGTTCGTGTCTGTGTACAGCACGACCGGCACGTTTCTCCGCCGCGCTTCTTCCACGACAATGTCCGTGACCGGGCAAGCATCCGCGTCTACCAGAACTTTCATAGTCTCACTCCTTTGGGCGACAGGCAGTTCCTGTCTGTTATATCAGTGTCAGTGCATACAACGCCGCCAGGAACACGACGTTCCAGAGTGTGAACTCGGCGAAGTACCGCCCCTTCAGCGCATGGGAAGAAGCGGCGTACAGCCGGTACGTAATCAGGCTTGCCATGGAGGCGATCAGTTCGAAATGACCTGCGACGCCAGGATGCCGGTCTCCACTTCTCGGCCGCGCACGGCGTTCTCGAGGAACTCCCGCACGTCCGGCAGGCTCCCGACGTTGCCGATGAACACAAAGAAAAACACGAAGGTGAGGAGCAGCGAGTAGTCCACCATCCGCAGGAGCCGGTAGTTCTCGATGACCACGACGGCCAGTACCGCGACGAGCAGCACCCGCCAGTCGAGCACCCGTGCAACAGACAACAGGCACAACAGGAACAGCGCCGCGTAGACGAAGAACGTCTTTCGGTGGAACGAGTGGAAAGTGCTGCCCTCAGACAAAGAAGCCGCCCCGCCGGGCACCAGCACAAGGGTCAACACCACGAGCAGCACCAGGGACAGCGCCGTGTATGGCGCCATGGTGCGGAAGAACGTGCCGAGGGAGAGGTCATACTGACTGTAAAGGTACAGGTTTTGCGGGTTGCCGATGGGCGTCAGCATACTGCCGAGGTTCGCGGCGAGTGTCTCTAACACCAGTGTGTGCACGAGCGCTTTCTCGCTTCCCGTCATCTGCCGGAATACGAGCAGGGTGAAGGGGACGAGGGTGATCAGCGTCACGTCATTTGTCAAAAACATACTGAACCCGAAGCAGAGCAGCACGAGCAGCAGCGCGATGACCCGCATGGAGTTCACCTTCCGCAGCAGGAACTCGGTCAGCACGCGGAACGTGCCCGCGGTCCGAAGCCCCGCCACGACGGCCATCAGGGAAAACAAAAGACCCAGCACCCGCCAGTCCACGTACGAGACATACGAAAGAGAGGGCGGTACCAGAAAGCATGACACCAGAGCCAGCACGGCCGACACCACAAGCACGGTCTGCGACCGCAAAAACTGAACCAGCGTTTGCACAGCGTACCCCTCCTCTCAAAAAACTTTCCCAATTATACCACACCGCCATTCCTGTGGCGATGCACCGTTTTCAGCAAAAGAGTATAATTGCATAAGCAAAACTTAACAAATAATAAAGTAAACTCCGGAATTGCAATGTAAAATACTGGTTATCGAAATTTTTGGTTAGGAGAGGTACTCATGAAAGTGACATTCTTCGGGACGACCATGCTGCTGTTCGACGACGGAAAGGATCAGATCCTGTTCGACGCGAATGTCACGCGGCCGTCCCTCTGGAAATATGTCGTCGGTGCCAGAGTGAAGACGAACAAAAAGGCCGTGGACAAGCTCATGAAAGACTATGACTTCAGCCGGGTGAAAGCCATCTTCGTCTCCCATACGCATCCGGACCATGCGATGGACGTGCCGTACATCGCCAACAAGACCAGGGCGGAAGTCTACGGGTCTCCGTCTGCGAAGAACGTCTGTCTCGGCGGCAAGGTGAAGAAGGAGCGCATCCACGAGTACCGGTACCATGAGACGGAAACGGTCGGGGACTTCTCCATCACGGTCATCCCGTCGAAGCACTCGGACCCGACGCCCATCTCCAATGACCTGGGGCAGACCATCGACAAGCCCCTCCGCCAGCCGGCCCGGACCAAGGCGTACAAGGAAGGCGGCTCGGTGGACTTCATTGTCCGCCACGGCGGCCGTACCATCCTCATCCGCCCGAGCTGCAACTACATCGAAGGACAGCTCGACGACCTCCAGGCGGAGGTCATGTTCCTCGGCATCGGGGCCATGGCGAAAATGTCCCCGGAAAAGGTCGACACCTTCTACAAGGAGACCCTCGACAAGGTGCAGCCGAAGAAGGTCATCCCGCTGCACTGGGACGACTTCTTCACCCCGCTCGACCAGCCCATCAAGGGCATGCCGCGCATCGCGGACAACACGCCGGCCAACTTCGACAGCCTGACCCGCGCCTGCGCAGCCCGCGACATGGAGCTCATAATCCAGTACCCGCTCATCACCCTGGATATTTAAACATCAGAACACAAAAAGGACGACCGCGAGGTCGTCCTTTCTTTCTGTGGCGATTTACGTGTCTTAGAACAGGAACTGTGCCAGGAAGTTGACATCCTTCATCGCCGCGCGGCGCTCCTTGAAGCTCATCTTCGGCATGGGGATCTCCACGAAGGGCACATCGAGGTTCTTCGCGGCGAGTTCCGGGATGGTAAAGAGCTTGTCCTCATACGCGTCGAAGTGCGGCTCGGTCGGGTGGCCGGTCGCGGCGCGGTACTTCTTCACGAAGTAGCGGCGGAATAAACCGGCGAGGTACAGCGGCAGGCGCGTCACGTCCATGTTGGCCGGCAGCGCAGGTTGCATCGCGATGACCGTGCGCAGCGCCACGTTGAAGACCTCGCCTTCGCCGCGGAGCCAGAAGAACGGTGTGATGGCATCGGCGGCCGCTTTGGTCACTTCGCCGCAGCCGATCTTGATGCCCGGGAGCTTCTTCAGCTCCTCGACCGTGTAGGCGTGGCCGTCTTCACCGAGCCAGTAGCGGACGCCGTTCAGCTCGGCGCCGTCGCCGTAGATGATGTTCACGCGGCGGTACTTATTCAGCGGGTAGGTGTAGCCGCGGAGCATGCACTCGAAGGTGGTGGCCATGGAGGCGCCGTCGAAGCCGGCGTTGACCGCTTCCATCTCCTGCGCCAGGGACCGCGGGTTGCCGTCGATCTTCTCGAGCTTCGGCGCGCGGTCGTTGGTCCAGCCGGCATAGCCGTGGACGCGGGGCCAGTTCTTGTGGAACTTGTCCGTCATGACACTGGGCTCGGCGGGCTCGAAGGGCGTGATGCGTTTCTCGCCGATGATCTCCACGTTCGGGTCACCAAAGTTCCGCGCGCTGGCCTCAATGAGCAGCTTGTTCTTCGTGGGATCGAAGCCCATGAGCTCCGTGACCACGCGGTCGACCTCAACGGAGTTCGTGCCGGTGACGATGCGATTCATCTCAACAGGAATGTTCGGGCCGGGCGTGTTCCCGCCGCCGCCGATGATGCCGTCCACGACGGTCAGGTCGGGCTTGAACAGGTACAGAAGGTCGGCCAGCTTCTTATTGATCTTCCAGTTATGGTTGCGGTAACGCATGTTCGGCGAGAACGTGCCCATGCCGTTCTTGAAGCCGAGCGTGACGCCGGTGTACACGTTGGTCTTGGTCTTCGGGACGGAGACGTACAGCCGCTCGCCCTCAATGACTTCCTTGAAAGCGCGGGGCACGTAAACGTCCTGGCCGACTTCGGCGTGCGGGACGAAGTAGTGCACCATCGGCTCTTCCTCGAAGTAGATGAACGGGATGCCGTAGTGTTTGGCGATGCGGTCAAAGCCGGTCATCTTCGCGTACAGCCAGGTGACGAGACCGGAGCCTTCGCCGATCTCCACATCGCACCCGAGCTCGACCAGGTTCTCCACGACCGCGTCGAACACGCGCGGGTCGGTGGTCTGGGGGTTGTCTTCTTTGAAACGCCCTGCCTCTTTCAGGTACACAAAGACCAGGTTCGGCTTGATGAGCACCTTGCGTCCGCGGAACTTGTCTTTCCAGCCGGTGGTCGCGTCCAGGTCATCGAGGCTCTTGCGAACAGTCGCCTTAATGGCCTTAACGTCCGGCCGCGCCTCATACTCCGGCGTGCCGTAGTCCTTCGGCAGACGTACGTGGTTCCCGAAGTAGTTCATCGCCGGCGCCTCGGTGATGACTACCGCGTTCTTCTCATACTGAAGTCCCATAGTTTTCTCTCCCCTTACACAAATTTAACAAGTGTTTACCTTGACACCTTCAATATAGCATTTGGCGATGCACCGCTTCAACCTTTCTTTTCGTGGCGAGGTACTGTCCCATTCAACACCTTGACAGGTGTGCATGCTTCGGCGATGATAATCGTAGAATACCCCGGAAAAGGAGCGAACCGTTATGATCTGCCAATGTGGTGCACGCATCCCCGACAATGTTGAATACTGTCCGTACTGTGGCAAGCGCCGCTCGCCTTCTTCAGCCACCTCGCCGGCTGGTCCTTCCAGGATATCATCGGCTGGCTCGGTCTGACATAACAAACACCAAATGAACCGGGTTATCATCAGAGGCGTTTTTCGGCCTTTTGACCCACGCTTGGAACACTTGTTCCCATGGAAACGGCGGAGCCGTGTACGTTATCGTACATTTAGGACGTCGCTAAAAAAACATAACGACCGTTCGCCCGAATCCTCTTGACAAGGCGTTTGGAAAAAGCTAAACATTAAGAGACCACAAATAGAACAACCTCCTTTGATCATCACTTCTCTAAATGGGGAAGAATGACTCAAAGGAGGTTTTTTATATGGCAATTATAACAGTCGAACTAGACCCGAACGAACCATTGACCGAAGAACAAATAAAAGAATTGGAAGCGTTAAAGGACCGCCCAATCATATTTGAAAAAGTAGCCGAGGCACGTATCCTTCTAAAAGAATACCGAGGGTTCAGCGCGATGGCGGAATATGAACCTGAAAGCAAGGTCTTTTTTGGCAGACTCGATGGTATTCGTGACCTTGTCACTTTTGAAGCGGAATCCGAAAGTGAATTAGTGACACAATTCCAGGAAGCAGTAGATGATTACATTGACCTCTGTGCGACTCTACGCGAAGCGAGCTTATCTATGTTTACCGAGGATTATATGCAACCAGAAGATGGTGATACTGACAAAGAGACCACGCTTTTTGATGACTTGATGCAGGGCTTGAACGAAGCAATTGCTTACGAGCGCGGAGAAGGCGATGCCAATTTTTACAGAGTTGAAACTCCTGCACTAGAAATTCAATTCCTGGAAGGAACCGCTTTTGAGGTGACTTTCCAGGACGGCTATGTCAAACGGTATGACATAGCCCAACTGTTCGAAAAATATCCTCAGCTGAAAGCTTTGGAAGACCGCACGCTTTTCCTTTCGGGAAAGCTGGATGGCTATTATGGCATCCGCTGGACGGACGAATTGGACCTCGAGACAGAAACTGTTTACCAGGAAGGTGAGACGGTCAGGAAACTGCCTCCGGCGCCGAACATAGCGGTCGGCGAGGCGGTCCTCTCCGCCAGAGCGAAAAAGGGCTACACGCAGAAACAACTTTCCGAGGCAACCGGCATAGACCAGTCCGACATCTCCAAGATCGAGCGAGGCGTTGCCAATCCATCCATCTCCACGTTGAACAAAATAGCTATGGCGTTGGGCATGCAACTCTATGTCTCTATCGCCTGAACCAAAAAGGACGACCATAAAGTCGTCCTTTCTCTCTGTGGCGATGTACTGATTCAACCTCAAAACGAAATCTAGAAATGGGGGAACAATAGAGAACTGCTCCCCTGATTTTCTGCCTCCCTGCTGGTTCCAGTGTGCCCACCCACCCGTGAATAGCACCGTTTCTTCACAGCGTCAAGGCTGCAGCGGGAGCGGGCTCCCTTGCCCCGCGGAAAGCGGCTGCTTCGCAGGCCTTGACCCTGCTTCGAACCGGTGCAAGGAGGCAGACATCGGCCGAAAGGCAGGGTGTGCCTTTCAGCCGGGAAATACGAAAGTAACGCCACCATAACGACCGTTCGGCACGAATTTCGAACCGTTCGCCGGAAAAGGCTTGACAGGCCTTTCAAAATAGGCTAAACGTTAAGAGACGGAACACTCGTTTTCAAAGCAAAAACAACGGAGTTATACTATCACTATATCGGAGAATACCATGCGATGCCGCTTGGCCACACCGGCTATGAACTGATCCTGTTCCCAGATGCCGGTCTCCCAATTCTGGAAAGTTACGAGGAGGAAGAAGAATGAGCCACAAACCGCTGGAAGCTTTCATGGAGGGCAACCTGTACGTAGAACCATGCTCAGACGAGGCTCTTGAGTTTCTGAGCTTTGTAACAAAAACTGCAGAGCGATACAACATTGAAATGGGAACCGCCACGAATAAAGAGCGGCAGTTTGTGCTTGAACAGGCGGAAGAACTGTTCAAGCTCCATCAGTTCCAAAAAGCAGCAGTCTGATAACAGCACAACCACCAAAAGGGGCCATGTCACTAAGCTAAATTAGTGACATGGCTCCCTTTTTTTGAAATAACGTCGGCCGCCCCTATGAAAGAGACGGCCAACGGCTTATAATT
>ONFJ01000108.1 GCA_900317085.1 uncultured Eubacteriales bacterium
GTAGAACGCGAAGGGCATCGCGATCATGAAGAGCGTGCTCGCGTTGTTCCGCCACTGGAAGTACAGGATGCCCGGGTCTTCCATGAATTTCGCCCAGCGCTCCACGTAGCCTTCGATGGTCGCGAGGACGAGGAACAGCATGAGCCAGCAGGCGATCTTCGCGATGCGCTTGTCGATGCGGTCCGTGTAGTTCTTCCCCGCCCCGAGATGGTTATAGTTGAGGAAGTACACGATGACGATCATGAACCCGAGGGCAAACATGTAGATGAGCGACGTCGGGCTGAAGTAGGACTTCACCGGGATGGTGCCGATGCCGCCGAGGAAGTTCGTGATGGACACGAGGATCATCGGCAGGAGAAGGGCACCCGGACGTTTGACCTTCGACTTGTCCCGTTCCCGGTAGAAGATGTGGTGGAACAGGATGGCGAGGATCGGGAACGCCGCGAAGGGCGCGAGCGCCATGTAGTCCCAGAGCGAGTCGTTCGCCTGGATGCCGAAGGACGCGATGAGCATGATGGGCAGGAACACGGAGACGATGTCATCAGACAGGAGGAACACGAACCCCGTGATGACCGCCAGCACGAACGCGCCGGGAATGATCCAGTTGAAACAGATGACCACAAACGAATAGGCCACCACCAGCGCGCAGAAAACGTCGCTGGCCAAAAACAGCCGCAACTTGTAGAGCCTGGAAGACTCTGTCGTGTTGCGCAGTTCAGAAATGACGTTAGACATATTGCCAGGTTCCCCTTAATTAATAAAAGGATGAGTAATCATAGCAAATATAAGACAAAGCGCCTCAAAAGTCAATAAGCGCCCCACAGACGTGGAGCGCTCATGCATCTTTGTTTATTCGACGTTCTCGAGGGACTCGGGCGTGTAGTACTGGACGTCCAGCGGAGGGCTTTCTCGGTGCCGGGGATGTCGTCCGTCTTGAAGGCGATGGACGCACCGGTGTCTCCGGTCGAGAGGCCGTACATGTACTTGATGTTGATGCCGGCGTCGGCAATGGCATTGAGGAGCGTGGACAGGCTGCCGACCTCATGAGAGATGTTGACGGCGAGCACGTCGACGACCTTCGCCGTGATGTTCTGGGCCTTCAGCGCGGCCAGAGCACCGTCGACGTCAGAGACGATCATACGGACGATGCCGTAGTCGGAGGTCTCCGCGATGGAGACGGAAACCACGTTGACGTTGGCTTCTTTCAGAATGTTGAAGATCTGCTGAAGACGGCCTTCCCGGTTCTCAAGAAAGACAGATAACTGTTTGACGGTCATGGTGGTTCCTCCTTAGTCGTAGAGTTTTCTCTTGTCGAGTACGTGGACCGTCTTGCCCTGGCTGTGTTCGAGGCCGTTGGGCTCGACGAGTCTGATCTTGGCGTTGAGGCCGATGGCGGACTTCAGCTGGGCCTTGACCTTCTGGCTGAGTCTCTCGAGTTCGGCCATGTCGTCGGAGAAGAAGCGGTCTTCGACTTCGACGGCGACTTCGAGGGTGTCGGAGTTGTCGACACGGTCGACGGTCATGAAGTAGTTCGGAGTGACACCGTCGACGTTGAGCAGTGCCGCTTCGACCTGGGACGGGAAGACGTTGACGCCCTTGATGATGAGCATGTCATCGGAACGGCCCTTGAAGCGCTGGATACGGGCCATGGTGCGTCCGCACTCACACTTTTCATATTCGAGACGGGTAATATCTCTCGTTCTGTAACGGATGAGGGGCTGACCTTCCTTGGTGAGGCAGGTGATGACGAGCTCGCCTTCGGAACCTTCCGGAAGCTGTTCGCCGGTCTCCGGATTGATGACTTCCGGCAGGAAGTGGTCTTCCCAGATGTGGAGACCTTTGTGGAAATCGCAGTCCGTGGCGACGCCGGGGCCGGAGATCTCGGTCAGGCCGTAAATGTCGTACGCCTTGATGTTCAGACGCTTCTCGATCTGCTGTCTCATCTCATCGGACCAGGGCTCGGCGCCGTTGATGGAACATTTGAGGGAGATCTCCCCGACTCTGCCCTGGGCTTCGAGCTCTTCGGCGATGTGCAGCAGGTAGGACGGCGTGCAGCAGATGACCGTGGCTTTACAGTCGATGAGCATGTCGATGAGCTTTTTGGTGTTACCGGTACCCATCGGGATGACCAGAGCGCCGAGTTTCTCCGCGCCGTAGTGAGCACCGAGGCCGCCGGTGAACAGGCCGTAGCCGTAAGAGACCAGTACGATGTCCTCGTTGGTGACACCGGCCATGGCCATGGAACGGGCGACGCCTTCGGACCAGATGTCGATGTCCTTGCGGGTGTAGAGCGCGATCTTCGGCTTGCCGGTCGTACCGGAGGAAGACTGAAGGCGGACACACTGGGACAGCGGGACGGAGCGCATGCCGAAGGGATAGGTCGCTCTCAGGTCCTCATATGTAGTGAACGGAAGTTTGGACAGGTCCTCGATCCCGTTGATGTCGGTGGGTTCGAGACCGACTTCCTGCATTTTGTTGCGGTAATATTCGTTTCCGTAGTAGACATGCTCGACGATCTTGCGCAGACGGGCGCTCTGCAGTTCGTGCAGTGTATCGCGATCCATGCACTCTTTGGAAGGGTTCCAAATCATGGGAAACAACTCCTTTTCACGTTATTATCACTTTAATACTATAAAGCAATAAAGAGCAAATAACAAGACTGTGTTTGCCGTTTGAAATGTTCAAATTATTATTACATAAATCGCCCCAAAAGAAAAGCAGTCTTCCGAAGAAGACTGCTCTGTTTCGTTGGCGATTTAGTACATGCCACCCTGAGCGGCAGCGGCCATGGCAGCGGCCTGTGCGGCGTCAGCAGCGGGGTCCGGCTTGTCCGCGACAAGGGACTCGGTGGTCAGGACCATGGCGGCGACAGAGGACGCGTTCTGCAGCGCGGAACGGGTGACCTTGGCCGGGTCCAGGATGCCGGCTTCGAACATGTCGACATACTGCTCGGAAGCGAAGTCGAAGCCGTAGCCGACCTTGTCGGACTTCTTGATGGCGTCGATGATGACGGAGCCTTCGAGACCGGCGTTCTTCGCGATCTGACGGACCGGCTCTTCGATGGCCTTCATGACGATCTTGATACCGGTGGCCATGTCGGCGTCTTCTTCCTTCTCAAGGAGAGCGGCGACGGCCGGGATGGCGTTGATGAGAGCGGTACCACCGCCTGCGACGGTGCCTTCCTCAACGGCTGCCTTGGTGGCGGCAAGAGCGTCTTCGATGCGGAGTTTCTTCTCCTTCATCTCGGTCTCGGTCGCAGCACCGACATGGATGACGGCGACGCCGCCGGCGAGTTTGGCGAGACGTTCCTGGAGTTTCTCTTTATCGTAATCAGAGGTCGTGGTCTCGATCTGAGCCTTGATCTGCTCGACACGGGCAGCGATCTGGTCTTTGGCGCCGGCGCCCTTGACGATGATGGTCTCATCCTTGGAGATCTTGACCTGAGCCGCGCGACCGAGCTGGTCGACGGTGGTGGTGTTCAGTTCCAGACCGAGGTCGGAGGTGATAACGGTACCGCCGGTGAGGATGGCGATATCCTGGAGCATCTCTTTCCGTCTGTCGCCGAAGCCCGGAGCCTTGACGGCAACGCAGGTGAAGGTACCGCGGATCTTGTTGAGGAGCAGGGTGGCGAGTGCTTCGCCCTCGATGTCCTCGGCGATGATGACGAGCTTCTGACCGGTCTTGACGATGGTCTCGAGCAGCGGCAGGATCTCCTGGATGTTGGTGATCTTCTTATCGGTGATGAGGATGAGCGCGTCTTCGATCTCGGCGATCATCTTCTCGGTATCGGTGGCCATGTACGGAGACAGGTAACCGCGGTCGAACTGCATACCTTCGACGACGTCGCAGGTGGTCTCAGCGGTCTTGGACTCCTCAACAGTGATGACGCCGTCTGCGGAAACTTTGTCCATGGCGTCGGCGATCAGCTGACCGACATATTCATCGGCGGAAGAGACGGTAGCGACTCTCGCGATGTCAGCGGAGCTGGAAACGGGCTTGGCGTTGGCTTTGACGGCTTCGATAGCGGCGTCGACCGCGGCCTGGATGCCCTTCTTGACGACCATCGGGTTGGCACCGGCGGCAACGTTCTTCATGCCTTCGCGGACGAGGGCCTGTGCGAGCAGCGTTGCGGTGGTGGTACCGTCACCGGCGATATCGTTGGTCCTGGTGGCGACTTCCTTGACGAGCTGTGCGCCCATGTTCTCGAACGCGTCTTCGAGCTCGACTTCCTTGGCGATGGTGACACCGTCGTTGGTGATCAGCGGAGCACCGTATTTGCGGTCAAGAACGACGTTTCTGCCCTTCGGGCCAAGCGTGATCTTGACAGTGTTGGAAAGCTTGTCGATACCGGTCTGGAGAGCCTTGCGGGCCTCTTCACCGTAAATGATCTGTTTTGCCATTGTGTATTACCTCTTTATGATTGATTTTCAGAAAACGTGCTCAGTCTACGACGACCGCAAGGACGTCGGACTGACTGGCGGACGATCGTATACTCTTCCGAGCCGACCTTGACCTGAGTGCCGCTGTACTTGCCAACGATGACTTTGTCACCGGGCTTCAGGAACATAGCCACTTCGACACCTTCGATCATTCCGCCGGGACCGACGGCGATGACCTCCGCGATCTGCGGCTTCTCCTGGGCGGCAGCGGCCAGCAGGATGCCACTCTGGGTGGTCTCTTCCGCTTCCACTGTCTTGATGAGCACTCTGTCTGCTACAGGCTTGATCGTCATAACTGATTCCTCCATATATAAACTTAATTTAAAACGGTGTTAGCACTCTTTTCTTCGGAGTGCTAAAACTATTATAGAGCTTTCCGCACAAAATACAACCCCTAATTTTGAGTACTTCTTTAAAAAGTTTGGCGATTT
>ONFJ01000032.1 GCA_900317085.1 uncultured Eubacteriales bacterium
GAGATCGAAGCCATCCAGCAGATCTACGTCCAGCACGTCGCGGACGCTCTGAAATAATCAAACGAATCACCGGAGGACAAACTCATGAAACAGTTCACTGCCAGACACGGCTTCAAGGCCCTGCTGGCTGCCATCCTGACCCTTTGCTTTGCGGTAGCCACGTTGTCTTCGCTGACCCTCAGCTTTGCCGAAGGATACGACCAGGTCGCGTCGAAATCGGACATGACGACGGTCGAGACCGTCGGTGTCGAGGGCATGACGCCCATCGCCCCGAAAGACGTGGAAAACGGCACCTATGAAGTGGAGATGGAGTCCAGTTCCTCCATGTTCAAGATCGAGAAAGCCGTTCTGGAAGTCACCGATGACGCGATGAACGTCACGATGACCCTGAGCGGTACCGCATACCCGTACCTCTTCGCCGGCACGGCGAAAGAGGCAGCCGCTCTCAACGACGAGACGAAGTACATCGCTCCCACGGAAGCGGATGGGAAGTACTCCTTCACCGTTCCGGTCGCGAACCTCGACGAAGGGTTCCCCTGTGCCGCGTTCAGTCAGAGAAAGCAGATGTGGTACGACCGCAACCTCCTTGTGCGGGCCCAGAGCCTGCCGGAGGGCGCCGTGAAGGTCGAACTCCCGGATTATGAAGAACTCGAGAAGGCCGCCCAGGAGAAGCGCATCGCCGAGATGCAGAAGGAGCAGGACGAGAAACTGAAGGCGCTTGCCACGGACATCGACCTGCACAACGGCTCCTACTCCGTCGAAGTCGACATGACCGGCGGCAGCGGCAGAGCGAGCATCACGTCTCCCACCACGCTGACCGTCATCGATGGCAAGGCGTTCGCCACCATCCAGTGGAGCAGCCCGAACTACGATTACATGATCGTCGGCGGCGAGAAGCTCACCCCGCAGAATGTGGAAGAGGGTTCCAACTCCTCGTTCCTCATCCCGGTCCTGAAGTTCGATGAACCCTTCAAAGTCATCGGCGACACCACCGCCATGAGCACGCCCCACGAAGTCGAGTACGAACTGACCTTCCACCAGGACAGCGTCAAACGGTACAGCTCGAGCCTCTGGGTCTACATGCTCCTCGCGTTCCTGTTCGTTCTTGCCGCTGCCTTCGGAGTCTACTACTTCTGGGTCAGCGACTGGGGTAAGAAGAAAAAGAAATAAACCATTGAAGACTTACCGGGAGGTGCCAGCCATGAAACAACATCGGGCGATGTATCTCCCGGTCTTGTTATGCCTCGTTCTGCTGTTGTCGGTGTTCTCCGGCTGCGGCGGAAGCGGGGAGACCTCGGGAGCGAAACTCCTGCAGATGGAACCGACGGACCGCTGCGCGGTCTCCAAGGAACTGACTTACGACCATTCTCTGAAACTGAAATACGCGAAAGAGTTCGCAGTCGACTATTTCAAAGAGGGCGGGAGCCTCATCACGGTCGTGGACGGACGGCAGTACTTCGTGCCTTCCATTTCGGACGGTGCGGCGAACGTGCCGGGCGACCTTTCGAAAGACGTGTCCGTCCTGCCGGCTCCCGTACAGAACGGCTACCTCGCAGGCACTGCCTGCATGGACTACTTCGTGTCCTTCGGCGGCCTCGAACAGCTGGCGTTCTCTTCTCTGCGGGAAGAGGGCTGGAAGATCCCGGAAGCGGCTGAGGCTGTACACGACGGGGACATCCGGTACGCCGGGAAGTACTCGACGCCGGACTACGAACTCCTGACTTCCGGCAAGTGTGACCTCGCCATCGAGAACACGATGATCTACCACACGCCGGACGTCATCGACCAGCTCGAGTCCCTGGGAATCCCGGTGTTCATCGACAACTCGAGCAATGAGTCGACGCCCCAGGCCCGCATGGAGTGGGTCAAGCTCTTTGGCGTCATCGCCGGGAAGGAGAAGGCCGCCGAACAGGCCTTCCGTGCCCAGGAGAAGGAGTTCCCGGACCTGCCGGTCCACTGCGGGACCGACCTTCCGAAGGTGGCGTTCTTCAGCGTTCGCGCGAACGGCACGGTCGTGGTCCGGCGGGCCACCGACTACATCCCGTCGATGATCGCGATGGCCGGCGGTGAATACGCCTTCAAAGACCTCGGCGCCGAGGACGACAGCAAACGATCGACCCAGGTCATCTCCATGGAAGAGTTTTACCAGACGGCGAAAGACGCCGACTATTTCATCTATAACAGCAGCATCGAAGGGGAACGCACGTCCATCGCGGGCCTCGTGAAGGACGCCCCGGTCCTCGCCGACTGCAAAGCCGTCAAGGACGGCAACGTCTTCTGCACCACCGCTGATCTCTACCAGCACTCGATGGGCCAGGGTACCTTCGTCCGCGACCTCTATAACATGTTGACCGGTGAAGAAGAGTTTTGCTATATTTTTAAACTTGAGTGATTATTGATCTGACGAGGAAAATGCTTTCTACCTTTTGATATGAGGCAAGGGGAGTTTTTTCGGAACGTTTTTGCGCAGGGGGAAAGAGTGCCCCTTTTTTCCAAAGCACTCGCGTGGTATGGCATGGCAAGCAAAAACGGACGGAAAAACGGAACCGATTGGAAAGCATTTTCCGAGGATCGGGAACTGGCTCAGGGCCTCTTTCGCCGGAACCCGATCCGGAAAACGATTCCCAAAGAAAAACGGACGGAAAAACGGAACCGATTGAAAAGCATTTTCCGAGTACAGAAAGGAGGAGAGCTTATGAAAACACGGAACGTTGTTGCCTTTTCGGCGATGGCGGTGCTGCTGCTCGTCCTCCTGGTCCTGAACCTGGCGGTGGGGAGCACGTCGGTGCCCTTCCCGGAAGTCTGGAAGGCGCTGGCCGGCACGTCGTCGGACGCGACGGCGAGCAACGTCGTCCTGCAGCTGCGGCTGCCCCGGGCGCTGGCTGCGGTGGTCCTCGGCGGAGCGCTGGCTCTGTCCGGCTACCTGCTGCAGACGTTTTTCCACAATCCCATCGCGGGCCCGTTTATCCTCGGTGTGTCCTCCGGCGCGAAGCTGACCGTCGCCATTGCCATGGTCATCGCGATGAGCCGCGCCCTGCCGGTGAGTTCCGCCGCCATGGTGGCCGCCGCGTTCGTCGGCGCCATGCTCAGCATGGGACTCGTCCTGCTGCTCTCGACGGTCGTCCACCGGATGTCTGTCCTCATCATTGGCGGAGTCATGATCGGGTACCTGTGTTCCGCCATTACCGAATTCGTCATCACGTTTGCCGCGGATGAGGAGATCGTCCGTCTCCACACCTGGTCCGTCGGCAGCTTTTCCGGCATCCGGATGTCTGACGTGCTCGTCATGACCGTCGTCGTGGCTCTGTCCTTCGTTGGAGTCCTGATGCTCTCGAAACCCATGAGCGCGTTCCGGATGGGCGAGACGTACGCGTCCAGTGTCGGCGTGAACGTCAAAGCGTTCCGTGTACTGCTCGTCTTACTGTCCAGCATCCTGGCGGCCACGGTCACGGCGTTCGCCGGTCCGGTGTCCTTTGTCGGCGTCGCGGTCCCGCATCTGGTCCGCTCCCTGCTGAACTCGTCTGAGCCGAGACGCGTCATCCCGGGATGTTTCCTCGGAGGCGCCTCGTTCTGTCTGCTCTGTGACCTGCTGGCCCGGACCATGTTCGCACCGACGGAACTCAGCATCAGCACGGTCACGGCCGTCTTCGGCGCGCCGGTGGTCCTGTGGATCCTCGTCAAGAACCAGAAGGGGAGGGAACGCGCATGAAAGAACTCCTGAAGACCCTGGACCTCTCAGTCGGTTATGATGGAACGGCTGTTGCCGGCCCCTTCGATGTTCCAATTTATAAAGGCGAAGTCCTGACGCTCATCGGTCCCAACGGGGCCGGCAAGACGACGCTGCTGAAAACACTGGCGAAACAGCTGGCGCCGGTGGCGGGGACGGTCCTGCTGGATGAAGAGGACCTGAACGTCACGAAGCCTCTGGAGCTCGCGAAGCGGATGGCGGTCGTGTTCTCCGATGCCCTGCGTCCGGAACAGATGACCTGCCGCGAAGCGGTGGCGGTCGGACGCTATCCGTACACCGGCCGGTTCGGCCGGCTGTCCGAAGAGGACGAGCGCATCATCGATGAAGTCATGGAACAGGTGCACGTCACCGAACTGCAGGACCGGCCCTTCACCGCCATCAGCGACGGCCAGCGTCAGCGCGTCGTCCTGGCACGGGCACTGTGCCAGCAGCCGGAGATCATCCTGCTCGATGAGCCCACGACCTTCCTCGACATCCGCTGGAAAGCGGAGTTTCTGGAAGCTCTGAAGGACCTGTCCGAAACGCAGAACAAGACCGTCCTCATGACGCTCCACGAACCGGAACTGGCCCGGCTGGTCTCGGACCGGGTGGCCTGTATCCGGGAGGGGAGACTCGACCGGCTCGGGAGCCCGGGCGAGGTGTTCGAGGGGAGGTACATCGCCCACCTGTTCGGACTGGATGAAACCTTATATGACAAATGGTTTACATAAAGGAGGTACCTGCGCCAGCTGGCCGCTGAGCGACCTCAAAATCAAGATCCCGATCCTGTAAAAAGAAATGTGAGGGGAGCCCCGGTTTTCTCTTGAAAGCGGGGCTCCCTTATGATATACTATCAGGGCAAATCGCACGTGAGGTGCTGGACGCCAGGGTGCATCGCCCACCGAAAAGGGCTATGTTACGCGTCTTTCGAGCCTCGCGGAGGTTACAAACTCAAGGAGGAAAAAACAATGTCAGTAGTATCTATGAAACAGTTACTCGAAGCCGGTGTCCATTTCGGACATCAGACCAGAAGATGGAACCCGAAAATGGCTCCGTACATCTTCACCGAGCGCAACGGCATCTACATCATCGACCTGCAGAAGACCGTTCGCAAACTGGAGGACGCTTACAACTATGTCCGCGACCTTTCCGCCGATAATGGTACCCTTCTCTTCGTCGGTACCAAGAAGCAGGCTCAGGACTCCATCCGTGAAGAGGCTACCCGTGCCGGTATGCCCTTCGTCAACGCCCGCTGGCTCGGCGGTATGCTGACCAACTTCAAGACCATCCAGAACCGCATCAAGAGACTTCAGCAGCTCAAGCAGATGAAGGAAGACGGTACGTTCGACCTTCTCACCAAGAAGGAAGCTGCCAAGCTCGACCTCGAGATCGAAAAGCTTGAGAAGTTCCTCGGCGGTATCACCGGCATGAAGAAGATCCCGGACGCCATGTTCATCGTCGACCCGCGCAAAGAGCGCATCGCTGTCGCCGAAGCTCATAAACTCGGCATCCCGATCATCGCCATCGTCGACACCAACTGCGACCCCGACGAAATCGACTATGTCATTCCCGGCAACGACGACGCCATCCGTGCGGTCCGTCTCATCTCCGGCGCTATGGCTGACGCTGTCATCGAAGGCCGTCAGGGTGTTCAGGACACCGATGTCGAAGAAGCTCCCGCAGAGGAAGCCGCTGAATAAGCTAACACTACTTAATTTCTATAAAGGAGATGCTCACTATGAGTTTTACTGCACAGGACGTAAAAGCCCTTCGTGAACAGACCGGCGTTGGCATGATGGAGTGCAAGAAGGCACTCGTCGAAGCTGACGGCGATATGGAAAAAGCCATCGACGTTCTCCGTGAGAGGGGACTCGCCGCTTCCGTCAAGAAGTCCGGCAGAACTGCTGCTGACGGTGTTGTCTATGCTTACACCGACGACGCTGCCAAAGTCTCCGTCCTCGTCGAGGTCAACTCCGAGACCGACTTTGTTGCCAAGAATGAAAAGTTCCAGTCCTTCGTCGCTGACGTTGCCAAGACCATCGCTGCCGAGAACCCGGCCGATGTCGAAGCTCTCGAAGAGATGAAGCTTGCCGGTTCCGACAGAACCGTCAAAGAGACCATCCAGGACCTCGTCCTTGCCATCGGCGAGAACATGAAGATCCGTCGTTTCGTCCGCGTTGAGGGCATCTGCAGCTCCTACATCCACATGGGCGGCGCTGTTGGCGTTCTCGTCAACTTCGACACCACCGATGAAGTCGCTGCTACCGAAGACTTCGCTGTCATGGGTAAAGACGTTGCCATGCAGATCGCTGCCATGAGCCCGTCCTACCTCGACCCGGCTTCCGTTCCGGCGGAAGTCCTCGACCATGAGACCGAGATCCTGAAGGCTCAGATGAAGGAAGACCCGAAGATGGCCAACAAGCCGGAGCAGGTCCTCGCCAACATCGTCAAGGGCAAGCTTGGCAAGTACTACAAAGAGAACTGCCTGCTGAACCAGGAATTCGTCAAGGCTGAGAACCATGAAGACGTTGCTGCTTACGTTGCTTCTGTTGCCAAGAAGATCGGCGGCGACATCAAGGTCACCGGCTTCACCCGCTATGCCAAGGGCGAAGGCATCGAGAAGAAGGAAGAAAACTTCGCTGCTGAGATCGCCAGCATGGTGAAATAAGTCAGATTTGACAAAGAAACAGTAAAGAATGGGCTTGCGTTTGTAGCGTAAGCCCTTTTCTTTTACTACAAGATATGGTATAATTTCGAGAAGTTATTTTGAAATGTTATGCAATGAAGGAGGGTTAACTTCATGGCAGCTGCAGCAGGACAGAGAAGATCCGCCTCCGCCTCGGCAAATGCACAGAGACGGCGGAAGCAGACGACGAATGCGAAGCGTCCGAAAAAGAAACGTCCGGACGGGAAGCATTCTGTCCTCGGTACCATTGTCAAGATCCTGTTACTCGGCATCCTCTTGACGATGATCTTCATGTTTGTCTATGTCATCGCATATGTTCACGGCAGTGCCGCCATCAACCTCGACGACTACAAGTCGGAGCAGGCACAGACCAGTATCATCTATGCGAAGAACTCGCAGGGCAAGTATACGCAGATCGCCGCTCTTCACGGAGAACAGAACCGTATCTGGGCGGAACTCGATGAGATCCCGGAAGGGCTCCAGCAGGCGTTCATCTGCCTCGAAGATAAACGATTCTACAAACATGACGGTGTCGACTGGATCCGTACCATCGGTGCCATCGTCAAATATCACGGCCGTCAGGGCGGTTCGACGCTGACTCAGCAGCTCATCAAGAACCTGACGGAAGAGAACCAGGTCACCATTGCCCGTAAGCTCAAGGAGATCCTGTACGCTCTGAATCTCGAGAACAACTACAGCAAAGAGGACATCCTCGAAGCGTACCTCAACACCATTCCTCTGGGCTCCGGCTGTTACGGCGTCGAGACCGCTGCCGAGAAGTACTTCGGCAAGGACCTCAACGAGCTGACCATCGCGGAAGATGCCTGCCTTGCCTGTATCACCAAGGCTCCGACCGCGTATAACCCGCTGCTCTATCCGGACGCCAACAAGGAAAGACGAGCCCTCTGTCTCGAATACATGCTCGACGAAGACGCCATCACGAAGGAACAGTATCAGGCTGCCCTCGATGAAGATATCGTCTATACCAACTCCGCCAACTACGTGCCGAAGAAGTCCGCAGCCGAGACCTCGACCGACAGCGAGATCAACAGCTACTATGTGGACTACGTCATCGACACGGTCATCTCCGATATGATGGAGAAGTACAACTACTCCAAGTCGGAAGCCACCCGCAAGGTGTACAGCGGCGGTCTCCGCATCTACTCCTGCGAGAACCCGAACATCCAGGCGGCTGCGGAATATGTCTACGTCAATCGCCGTTCCTTCCCCTCGGAACCGAGCCGGACCGAAACGGGCGAGAACAATACGAAGAAGAAGGTCCAGTCGGCCATCACCATCATGGACTATCAGGGCCACGTCGTTGCCATGGTCGGCGGCGCCGGTCCGAAGACCATCAACCGCGGTCTGAACCGTGCAACGGACTCCATCCGTTCCCCGGGTTCCTCCATCAAGCCGCTGAGCGTCTATGCTCCGGCCATGGAAGAGGGCCTCATCTGGTACTCGACTCCGGTCCTGAATTACGCGCTGAAGATCAACGGCAAGGAATGGCCGCGGAACTTCGCGGGAGACCACGGCAGCCCCAACAACCGCGTCACGGTCCAGTACGCAGTCGCTCAGTCTCTCAACACCTGCGCGGCGCAGCTGGCCAACAAGATGGGCACGACCACCTGTCTCAACTACCTCATGAAGAACTTCCACATCACCACGCTGGTCAAAGATGGTAAGTATACGGACAGCAACCTGTCCTCCATGGCCGTCGGCGGTATGACCCACGGTGTCACGACGCTCGAAATGTGCGCGGCTTACGCCACTTTCGGCAACGGCGGTAAATACTACGCGCCGAAGTGCTACACCACCGTCACCGACTACAAGGGTGAAAAGACCCTCCTCGACGGTACACAGAAACCCACGCAGGCCATCAAGCCCGGTACGGCAGGCTCCATGAACAAGATCATGCAGACCGTCGTTACGCAGGGTACCGGTAAAGGCTGCGGTGTCGTCGGCTTCACGTCCTTCATGAAGACCGGTACCACATCCGATACCAAGGATAAATGGACCTGCGGCGGCACGCCTTACTACGTGGCGGCTGTCTGGTACGGTTATGACAAGCAGGAAGAGATGACCAACTTCTCGAGCGGCTATAACCCGGCGGCTCACATCTGGTCCGCAGTCATGAACCGGGTCCACAACGGCCTGTCGAAGAAGAACTTCGAACTCGACGATCAGATCGTCGAACGCAGCTACTGCACACGTTCCGGTCTCCTCGCCGGCTCCGGCTGTCCGAAGGCGGTCGGCTACTACGACAAGGACAACCTGCCCGAGACCTGCTCCGGACGCCACAGCGGCGGCCTCTCCAGCGGCGAGAGCGGCACGACCAGACGTCGGACTTACTCGACCACGGCCGGCGGCTCCACCTCCGCGACTTCCGCGGCAGGCGGCACTTCGGTCCCGTCCGTGTCTGTCCCGTCGGTCACCACACCGCCGATCGCGACGACCGCGGTGGCCACGCAGTGACCCACAACTGAATGAAATGGGCGGCGCGCTGGCAGCAATGCCGGTTCGCCGTCCCTTTTTCTGAGAAAGGAACCACACCCTATGATCATGCTTTCCGTAGACTACGGAGATGCCCGCACCGGCATCGCCGTCTGCGATGCGATGGAATTCCTGGCCTCTCCGGTCACCGTCATCAAGGAAACGTACATGCCGAAGGTGGCAAAACAGATCGCCGCGCTGGCAGAAGAGAAGAAGGCGGAACTGGTGGTCGTCGGTAACCCGGTCAACATGGACGGGACCGAAGGCGACCGCTCGGAGAAGTGCCGCGAGCTCGCGAAACTCCTCGAAACTGAATACGGTCTCAAGACAGACATGATGGATGAGCGCCTCACCACCGTGGAAGCGCACCGCGCCCTGAATGTGACGAACACGAGGGGAAAGGACCGGAAAGCGGTCATCGATGCCGTCTCGGCGGTCATCATTCTCGAAGACTACATCAAACAACACAAGAGCTGAGGAAACAGAATGCTTGAACAACAGTTTTTAGAACTCCGGCGGCAGGTCATCGCAAAGGAATTCTCCCGGATGAACGACATGCAGCTGGAAGCGGTCACGACGACCGAAGGCCCTCTGCTGGTCCTGGCCGGCGCCGGGTCGGGGAAGACCACGGTCCTCGTCAACCGCATCGCCAACATCATCAAATACGGCAAGGCATACCAGTCGGACGACCTCTGCAGAAAGGTCACGGAGGCGGACGTGCAGTTCGTGAAGGACTACCTCGACGGCAAGATCGAGGAACTGCCCTTCGACGTGCAGGACCTGCTTTCCGTGTACCCGGCAAAGCCCTGGCAGATCCTTGCCATCACTTTCACCAACAAGGCCGCGAACGAGCTGAAAGACCGTCTGGGCGCGTTCCTGGGCGATGAAGCCCTCGACATCTGGGCGGGCACCTTCCATTCCATCTGCTCCCGCATCCTGCGCCGCTACGGGGACCGGCTCGGTTATTCGAACCACTTCACCATCTATGATACCGATGACTCGAAGCGGGTCATGAAAGAATGCCAGCGGCTCCTGAACATCGACGACAAGATCATGCCCCACAAGGAGATCCTGTCGGCGATCGGCCACGCCAAGGAGCGCCTGCTGACGCCGGCGGAGTACGAGAAGGAGACGATGGGGGACATCCGCCTTTCCAAGTACGCGGAGTGCTATGCCCTTTACCAGAAACTTCTGATGCAGGCGGACGCCATGGACTTCGACGACATGATCTTCAATGCCGTCAAACTCCTCGAGCAGGAACCGGAGGTCCGGGAACATTACCAGAACCAGTTCCGTTATGTCCTCGTCGACGAGTACCAGGACACCGACCCGGCTCAGTATGTGCTGACGAGCCTCCTGGCCGGCAAGTACATGAACATCTGTGTCGTCGGCGATGACGACCAGTCCATCTACGGGTTCCGCGGCGCCACCATCGAGAACATCCTCAACTTTGAGAGCAACTATAAAAACGCGAAGACCATCCGCCTCGAACAGAACTACCGTTCCACCGGTAACATCCTGAACGCGGCGAACGAGGTCATCTCCCACAACACGCAGCGCAAGGGCAAGAACCTGTGGACCGACGCGGGTGACGGCGAGAAGATCACTCTGTTCACGGCAGCCAACGCCATGATGGAGGGGCAGTACATCGCCGACGTCATCGAGACCGATGTCGCGAACGGCCGGAAGTTCTCCGACCACGCCATCCTGTACCGCTCCAACGCGCAGTCGAGCTCCGTGGAAAGCGCGTTCATCAAGGCGGGCATTCCGTACAAGATCATCGGCGGTCGCCGGTTCTACGAGCGCAAGGAGATCCGGGACGCCATCGCGTACCTGACCGTCATCGACAACCCGGCGGACAACGTCAAGCTGCGCCGCATCATCAATGAACCCAAACGGGGCATCGGCGACACGACGGTCAACGCGGCAGCGGACATTGCGGCGGGCCTCGGCACCAGCATCTATGAAGTCATCTGCCACCCGGACGAGTACGCAAAGCTCTCCCGGAGCGCGACCAAGCTGCAGAAGTTCACCCGGATGATCGACGGGTTCCGCAACAGTCTGGAGGACGCCGACATGAGCGCGTTCTTCGATGAACTGATGGACCAGTCCGGTTACCTCGAAAGCCTCAAGGCGGACCGCGAGCGGTTTGAAGAGCGCAGAGAGAACCTGGAAGAACTCAAGAACAACATCGTCCGTTATATGCAGGAGACCGAAGGGGGAGACCTGTCCGGCTTCCTCGAGGAAGTTTCCCTTCTGACAGACATCGACCAGTACAATGAGCAGCAGGACTCCGTCGTCCTCATGACCATGCACGCCGCGAAGGGCCTGGAGTTCCCGGTCGTCTTCATCGCCGGTATGGAAGAGGGCGTGTTCCCGAGTCGCCAGTCCATGTTCGACTCCTCACAGATGCAGGAAGAGCGCCGGCTGGCCTACGTCGGCATCACCAGAGCCCGCGAGAAGCTGTACCTCACCAATGCCGCCGAGCGCATGCTCTACGGCCAGACCAACCGCAACCAGCCGTCCCCGTTCCTCGACGAACTGCCGCCGGAGGTCAGTGAAGACGGCAACGCAAACTCCCCGTATTCCGCAGAAAACAACCGGAGCTTCGGCTTTGGCGGCGGAAGAGACCGGGGCTATGGCTCCGACTACGGCACCGGTTACTCGAGCTTCGGACGCAGTGCTTCCGATTACGGACACTCCTCCGGCTGGAGCAGTGGCAGCACCTCCGGGTACTCCCGCGGTCGTTCCGCGGACCTGGACGCTACCCACACCAGTACCGCCCAGAAGAACGCGCAGAAGGCGAGAGCCGCCAAAGCTGCGGCCGCGACCGCTTCAGGGAATGCCTACTCCATCGGCGATACTGTCAAACATAAAGCTTTCGGCACCGGTGTCGTCCTGAACGCGAAGCCCATGGGCAACGATACCCTCCTGGAGATCGCTTTTGAAAAGGCCGGAACGAAAAAAGTCATGGCAAATTTTGCGAAACTAACGAAAGTGTAAAGTGTTATCTTGCCTTTTTCTTATATGGTGGTATACTAAAAGTGAATAATGTCAGGCTTTCTCGTACAAGCGTGAAAGCCTGAATTTTTGGAGGAAAATGTATGAAGCATTATTTTCTGCAAAACCCGAACTCCGGGAAGAATCAGAAAGTCGATGTCATCAAAGAATGTGTCATTCCGGCAGCGGAAAAAGCCGGCATCGATTATGAAATCTACGACACGACTTGCAAAGGCGACGCCACACGGTTCTGCCACGAGAAGGCAGAGGAGGCGAAGCAGGCAGGGGAGAACGTCCGCTTTTACGCGGTCGGTGGCGACGGTACCCTGTATGAAGTCGTGAACGGTGTCGTCGGGTATGACAATGTTGAAATCACCGTTGTCCCGAAGGGCTCGGGAAATGACTACATCCGTCTCTACGGCACGGAAGATCAGTTCCTGAACGTCGAGAACCTCATCAACGGCATCCCGCTGACGGTCGATGCCCTGAAGGTCACCGACCAGGACGGCAAAGTCGAATATGCCATCAACCAGGCATCCCTCGGCTTCGACGCCGAAGCCTGTTCCAAGCAGGAAGCCATGAAGAAACTTCCCGGTGCCATCGGTCACAAGACCTATGTCCTCGGCGGTCTCTACTGCATGTTCGCGAAGGTCTACAACAAGTACCGTGTCTTCATCGACGGGGAAGAGACCTGGGGTCCCTTCATCCAGTGCACCGCATGGGTCGGCAACTACTACGGTTCCGGCATCAAGGGCGGCACGTTCGGCGACCCGACCGACGGCCTTCTGGACTTCTCGGTCATCCACCGCGTCATGTCCTGGCCCTTCATGTTCCCGTATATGCTCCTTCACTGGCAGCAGAAGTTCGACTACTACCAGTACCCGTTCGTGGACTACACCCGCGGCAAGATCATGACCATCGACGGCCTCGGCAAGTCCTATGACGTCAACGTCGACGGCGAGTGCCGCCCGGTCACGAAGGTCACCTTCGAGTCCGTTCCGGAAGCCTTCACCTTCATCCTTCCGAACGACACGCCCTACTTCAAAGACATCGAGTCCGGCAAGACCTCCTATGTCATCGACCAGGGCAAAAACCTCGAAGAGCCCCGCCGCAGCAAGCTCCTGAAGAAGTACAAGTTCCACAAGTACTACAATCAGAAGCTGAAGGGCTACGGCACCAAACGCAAGTAAATCGCCAAAACCGTACAGAGCTGAGGGCGTTCGTTCTCAGCTCTTCTTTTCTGTGGTATAATGGCTATGTTTTAAAGTAGTTTTAAGTCGGGCGATTTATACAGGAGTTGCCCGTTAAACAGTTTTTGACAAAATGGAGGTGTGGCGTCTCAGTATGAATCCGAAATTAGTACGATTCGGGCTGTTCACCGGCATGGCTGCCATCGGTTCCACCCTGGTGCCGGCTATGACACAGAAAGCCACCAAAAAGGCTGCCAAACAGCAGATCAGAAAGACAACAGCAACCATCGATTTTGACAATATGGGTCCGGAGATCGTCCGCAAGGATGGCTCCGAGGACAAGCGAGAGGATAAATAAATGGAGTTCAACACCGAAAAGTTTGCGGAGGAGGCGCTCCGTTCCATCCAGGGGAACATCGCCAACCTCAACACGCTGAACATCATCGTCGTCGGCAAGACCGGCGCGGGGAAGAGCACGCTCATCAACAGCGTCTTCCGGGAGGACCTTGCGACGGAGGGCATGGGCAAGCCCGTGACCAGCCACATGAGCAAGATCTCGAAGGAAGGCTTCCCGCTGAACATTTACGACACCCGCGGGTTCGAGCTCGGTCGCGATGCACAGATCCAGGTCCGCAACGAGATCATCGACACCATCAAAGAGGGCGTCAAGAGTAAGGATGTCAACAAGGCGATCCACTGCATCTGGTACTGCGTCAACACGGCCACGAACCGCATTGAGCCGGAAGAGATCGACTGGCTCCGCGAGTTCGCGAAAGAGAATGCCATGACGAATGTCCCGGTCATTGTGGTCCTGACCCAGTCCTTCTCGAAGAAGAACGCCCAGGCGCTGCGCCAGCTCGTCCTCGACGAGAAGCTCGACGTGCTGCAGGTCGTTCCGGTCCTGGCGAAGGACTATGAGATCGACGAGGACTATATCGCCAAAGCCTACGGACTCGACGTGCTCATCCAGGTCATGGCGGAAGCCCTGCCGGACGAGCTCCTGAGTACCCTTTTAAACGTACAACGCGCGTCCCTTGACCTCAAGCGCTATTACGCGAGAACGGCAGTCGCGGCTGCCACCTCCGCGGCGTTCGGGGAAGGGTTCATGCCGATCCCCTTTGCGGACAGCGCGCTGCTCATCCCGACCCAAATCGCCATGATCGGCTCCATTACCGCGATCTTCGGCCTTGAAGTGAACAAGAGCATCATGGTGACGTTCGCGTCTGCCATGCTCGGTACCTCCGGTGCCACGCTCGCCGGCAAGGCGATCAGCTCGAGTCTCATGAAACTCATCCCGGGCGCCGGCACGGTCCTCGGCGGGACCATCTCCGGTTCTACCGCGGCGGCCATCACGACCATGCTCGGTGAAGCTTACATCCTCCTCATGGAGATGCTCTGGCTCGGCGAGTTCAATGCGACGGACTTCGACAGCCCGAACGGCCGTGCGCAGTTCCGCCAGCTTTTCCGCGAGCGCCTCGAGAACCGGACGTCCAAAGTGGCGGACCTTCCGGAAGGACACTCCATCAACGACGTCATGGACCTGCCGGAGAACGTGAAGATCCCGGCCAGCATCCAGAACATGATCGACAAGGGCATGGCGGCTGCCGAGAACGTCTCCATCAGCGACCTAATCAAAGGCGCGGCTTCCAAAGTACCAGGTGCCATCGAGTCCCTCATGGGCGGCGAGATGTCCGAGATCTTCAAGAAGTCCAAACTGGGTAAGGCCATCGAGGTCTACAAGATCCTCAGTTCGGAAGACAACAATAAAAACGAATAAAACGACATAAAGTGAAAGAGCCCCGGATAGGAAATCCTGCCCGGAGCTCTTTCTATAGGGGAACGTTAATTCTTATTCTTTTTCGCGATCATCTTCATCGCGAATTTTTCAAGGAGTTTGTCGATGGGACCCTGATCCTCGGACAGCGGAGAGTCAGACAGAGCCCATCCTTCGACGACGCGAACACCGATGGGTTCTGGATTGTCTTTGAATTCAACGAATTCCATCGTCTGCTGAGGATATTCTTTTCCGGACTTCAGGTCTTTGATCGTGACACTGTAGCGGATCGCACACCAGTTGTCCTGGATGAACATATTTTCAAAGTCGCCGAGTTCCATCGTATACTTTTTGAACAACAGGCCCATCATATCTTTGTATTCCTGCAGCGTCATCCGTTTTCCGTATACGTTGTAGTGGGCGTCCGGCTCATAGAGCGTATTGCACCACTCGAGCCAGGCATCGTAGCCGCCGTTCCAGTTGGCAAACCCGTTGAGCAGTCGATCGCGGATCGCGACCTCGATCTCTTTTTCAGCTTTCGGTTCTCTTTTGATGTTGACGTATGCCATAGTTACCTTCCTTTCATTATCAGGTCTAATCGATGAGCCTATCCACGGAGCACAGTCACTTATTTCATGGTGAGTATAATATGCATCTCTGAGATTCCCGTAGACAGTTTTGGAAAATCTGTTGTCGGGATAACTTGAAATGAAATAGAAGTGTCTGTACAATAACAATAGTTTTACGAGTGTACAAAGTGGGGTGGAACTATGGCAGAAATGTGGAAAGAAGACGGCGTCGGGACCCGGCTCGGAGAAGCCCTGATCCGGCTGCTTCGAGAGGCTTCATTGGAACAGATCTCAGTCAAGATGATCTGCAGTGAGGCCGGGGTCAATCGCTCCACCTTCTATAATTATTTTGATGACAAACATCAGCTTTGCGATGCCGTGATGAATGCCAGTATCGAGGTGTTCCTCCAGAAGTTCGAAGAACGGATCGAAGAGTCCGAACAAAGGAAAAAGACACTGAAGCCGGAACAATATCTCCTCTCCAGCGATATCCTGGAGTATTACCTGGAACTCGTCCGGGAGTATCGGGACGTCTTTCGCCTGTTTGCAATGAAGGAAGGAACATTTTTTTCGTCCAGACAATACGATCAACTGGTGATGAATATCGTTCTTCCCGTTCTGAAACGATATGATATCGACGATGTCCGTCAGGCGGACTACATGTCGGCCTTCTATCTGGGCGCCATCCACTCGGTCGTTCTTGCCTGGATGCAGAACGACTGCAGGGAAAGCACGGCATATATCGCTGATGTCATCCGTTCCTGTCTCCACCTCCCGGAAGAATTCATCTGACCGATTCGGTAGACAAACTCTATAGAACACGTTATACTCTCCTTTGTAACTAATACAGAGGAGAGTCTTTTTGAACATCCAGTTATCCGACCACTTCACAACCAAACGACTGCTGCGATTCGCGCTGCCCTCCATCGTCATGATGATCTTCACGAGCTTCTATGGCGTGGTGGACGGCATCTTTGTGTCGAACTTCACGGGCTCGACGCCGTTCGCGTCGCTGAACCTGGTCTGGCCGTTCATCATGATCCTCGGCGGCGTCGGGTTCATCCTCGGCGTCGGCGGCACGGCCCTGGTATCCTATCAGATGGGGCAGGGGGACAAGGCGCTTGCGAACCGGACGTTTTCGCTGTTGGTCTACACCGGCATCGGGGTCGGACTGCTTTTGTCGCTCCTCGGCGAACTGACGATGGAGCCGATCTGCCGGCTGATGGGCGCGAGCGACGCGATGCTGCCGTACTGCCTGACCTATGGCCGCATCCTGATGCTGGGCCTGACGCCGTTCGTGCTCCAGAACATGTTCCAGACCCTGCTGGTGGCAGCAGAAAAGCCCCGGCTGGGGCTCTGGGTGACAGTTGCGGCCGGTGTGACAAACATGGGGCTCGACTATCTGTTCATGGGGCCTCTGCACTGGGGCATCGCCGGTGCCGCCTGGGCGACCATGCTCAGCGCATGTGTCGGCGGGCTTCTTCCGCTCCTCTATTTTGCGTTCCCGAACTCCAGCCTGTACCGGCTCGGAAAGACTCGCTGGGATGGCGGCGCCCTCCGTCAGACCTGCTGGAACGGTTTGTCGGAGTTCGTGACCAACATCTCTCTGTCACTCATCAACATGCTGTACAACTGGCAGCTGATGCGCATCATCGGGGAAGACGGAGTCGCCGCTTACGGCGTCATCCAGTATGTGGCCTTCTTCTTCGTAGCCATCTTCATCGGCTTCTCCATGGGGACGGCTCCCATCGTTTCCTACCACTATGGGGCGGAAAACGATGATGAACTCAAAAACCTCTTCCGAAAAGGCGTCACGTTCATCGCCATTTCCGCGGTAACGATGGCGGTCCTGTCCCAGGTACTGGCAAACCCGCTCTCCAAAGTCTTCGTCGGCTATGACGCCGACCTATCCGCTCTGACGGAACACGCGTTCCGCATCTACTCGCTGGCCTTCCTGATGTCCGGCTTCAACATCTATACGTCCGACTTCTTCACGGCCCTCAACAACGGGAAGGTCTCGGCGCTGCTCTCCTTCACACGGACGGTGGTTCTGGAGACGAGCTGCGTCATCTTCCTGCCGATGGTCTTCGGGCTCAACGGCGTCTGGATGTCCATCGTCGTGGCCGACGCTCTGGCGATCTGCCTTGCCGCATATCTCCTCTACTCGCGTCGAAATGTGTACCATTATATGTGAGGGATTGTGATATAATCGTACCGGAACGATCAGAAAGGAGAACTATCGTATGGCAAAAAAACAGACGGCCGGCAGAGACCACCTCGGCAAGCTGGCGCCGGAATTCGCGAAATATAACGATGACGTGCTCTTCGGAGAAATCTGGGCAAGGGAAGAGGAACTGAACCCGCGAGACAGAAGCCTCATCACGATCGCTGCCCTGTTTTCCGCAGGACTGTACCCGCAACTGAAAGCTCACCTGCAGATGGGGAAGGCCCACGGACTGACGAAACAGGAAGTCGTGGAGACCGTCACCCAGCTTGCGTTCTACTGCGGCTGGCCGAAGGCCTGGAGCACGTTCCCGCTCATCGAAGAGGTATACGGTAGCGAGGACACATCGCCATACAATTTCCCCGGCGACCAGGACTCGTTCAACGTCGTTGCCCCGTACCCGATGGGTGCCCCGAACGACGCTTTTGCTCAGTACTTCATCGGTCAGAGCTATTTAAGCCCGCTCACCATGGATGTCATCCCGACCTTTGCGGTCACATTCGAACCGGGCTGCCGGAACAACTGGCACATCCACAAAGCGACGTCCGGCGGCGGGCAGATGCTCATCTGTACAGCAGGCCGAGGCTGGTATCAGGAATGGGGGAAGGAAGCACAGGAACTCCACCCCGGCGACGTGGTCGCCATTCCGCCCAACGTCAAGCACTGGCACGGCGCCGCGAAGGACTCCTGGTTCCAGCACATCGCGCAGGAAGTCCCGGGCACGAACACCGCATCCGAGTGGTGTGAACCCGTCGACGACGAGACCTATTCAAAACTTCCGTAAACAGAACACGCATATAATTACAGCCGGCTCTTGCGAGTCGGCTGTTTTCCTTTATTGTATTGGCGATTTACGTCAGGTTTCTGAAATACTCTGTCAGATGCTGCAGGAACCGTTCGGCGATGGGCGAGAACACCTGATACTGTTTCCAGATGAGACCGGTACGATTGTAACTAGTTGCGAACTTTGTTATGCTTCTTCTTTTTTAGATATTTGCTTAAGCCTTTTGTAGCCGGCGAACGTGACCGTGATGGGCTCCGCCTCCGTTGCCTTTACGGCGATGTCTGTGAGACAGTCGTGAAGAGCGTCGAGGTTTCCGCCGTAGTACTCGGGGAACTCGAAGGCTTCGTTCAGTGCTGCGTGTAAAGCTTCGACCGTTTTGACCTCGGAAAGGTCGACCGTCAGGGTGGAAAAGGTTTTGATTGTTTCAGCCATCGTCGTTACTCCTCTCCGTAAAGCAGTTCAAAGGTTTCGTAGTGGTCTGGCGTGTAGTAGATGAGCCCGTCGGTCGAGTAGACGATGCGTTTCGGACCGCGGCT
>ONFJ01000066.1 GCA_900317085.1 uncultured Eubacteriales bacterium
CTTCTTCTGCCGGAGCTTCCGCGAACAGTTCGTCCGCAGCTTCTTCTTCGGCCGGAGCTTCCTCAGCGGGAGCTTCGTCGGTCGTGTAGACTTCGAACGCTTCGTCTTCGTCTGCGTCCAGCTCGTCGAACTCATCTTCGGTGAGCTCTTCGACTTCAAAGCCCTCAAAGAGAATGGCTTCGAGGTCCCCAAGGTCCATATCGATCTCGTCGACGCGGTCGGTCATCTCTTTGAGATCGGCAGCGTTCTGGTCGATGGCGTTTACGATTTCATCAAACGCTTCGAGAATGCCTTTGATGAGTTTGGACTCGGACTTGCCGGAATCCAGGTTGAGGCCTTCTTCCAGGCCTTTCAGGTAAGCAACTTTTTCGGACAGTTTCATGTTGGGGTCCTCTCTTTCTCTTTTACGGGTTTTTGTTTTGTCTGTGTGTTTGTTTTGTGATTTATGCGCGGCCCATGTACTCGCCGGTACGGGTGTCGATCTGAATGACTTCGCCCTCGTTGATGAACAGCGGGACGCGGACTTCAGCACCGGTTTCGACGGTAGCGGGTTTGAGCGTGTTGGTAGCGGTGTTGCCGGCAAGACCGGGCTCCGTGTGGGTGACTTCAAGTTCGACGAAGTTCGGGCAGTTCAGACCGAAGACTTTGCCCTTGTAGGACAGGACCTGGCAGGTCATGTTCTCTTTGACGAACTTGAAAGCGTCGGGAAGGTCGGACTCATTGATCGGGACCATGTCGAAGGTCTCGGGGTCCATGAAATAGTAAAGGTCGCCATCGCTGTAGGAGAAGTCCATGTCTTTTCTCTCGATGAAAGCGGTGGGGAACTTTGCGCTCGGGTTGTAGGATTTTTCGGTGATGGAACCGGTGATGACGTTCTTCGTCTTGGTGCGGACGAAAGCCGCGCCTTTACCGGGTTTGACGTGCTGGAATTCCACGACCTGGAGGACCTGTCCGTCCTCTTCGAATGTTACGCCGTTTCTGAAATCTCCTGCAGAAATCATGTGTAAAACCTCCAATAGGGTATTCAAACTTAAAGTTAAAATTATTGTACAGTAGGAACCGCCTTTTTGCAAGGTTGACGGTCCAGTTTTCCTTATAAAACAACGAGTTCTTTCGTCAGATGACAGAAGTTCCGGTGACCGTCGGGGGTGACGAGGACCATATCTTCGATGCGAACACCGAATTTACCGGGCAGGTAGATGCCGGGCTCGACGGTGACGACCGCGTTCTCCCGGATGGTCTCCTCGGATTTCGGGCCGGCGAAGGGGTGCTCGTGGATCTCGACGCCGACGCCGTGGCCGGTGCTGTGGCCGAAGTACTCGCCGTAGCCTGCGTCCGCGATGATGTCGCGGCAGGCCTTGTCGAGGTCGAAGGCCGAGATGCCCGGGCGGACATAGTCGAGGCCCGCCTGCTGTGCCTTGCGGACGGTCTCGTAGACGTTGACCATCTCTTCGGTCGGCTGGCCGACCGCGAAGGTGCGGGTGGTGTCGGAGTGGTAGTGGTCATAGAGGGCGCCGAAGTCGATGGTGAGGAAGTCCCCCGCCTCGATGAGTTTCTCCCCGGGCACGCCGTGGGGCTTCGAGGAGTTGGCGCCGCTGACCGCGATGGTGTCGAAGGAGATGCCGTCGGCGCCGAACTTGCGCATGAGGTACTCGAGTTCGTTCGCGAGGTCCCGCTCCGCGACACCGGGTTTCACCATGTGGAGCAGTTCTTCGAGGGCCTTTTCGGCGATGTCCTGGGCCTTCTGCATCTTTTCGACTTCTTCTTCACACTTGATCTCCCGGATGCCGTTCGCCAGCGTGTCGAGCCGGTTCGAGACGTTGAAGGAGTAAGTGGGGAGCATTTTGCGCCAGGTGCCCAGTTCGGACAGGGTCATCCGGTCCGCCTCGACGAGGATCTCCGTGCAGTTGTGTTTCTGCAGGAGGTCGAAGACCTGCTGGTAGACCTGGCCCTGCAAGAGGACCCGCGCCTCGGTCACCGCGCTGCAGGCCGCCTCATAGTACCGGCTGTCCGTGATGAAGGTGCTCTCTTCCGGCATGACCAGAAGGGTGCCGTTGGAGGACGCGAAACCGGTGAAGTAGAGACGGTTCTCCTCGCTGAGGATGAGCGCCGCCTGGGTAGATTTGAGCTGCGACGCAAGGGTTGCGATGTTCATAGTGTGGTTCCTTTCGTTATGTGAAGGTCCGGGCGGTCATTCCCACCGCGCCGAGACCAGTCGTTCGAGCTTTCGCTTCAGGAGGAAAAAGCCTTCCCGCTTGTCCTCCTCATAGGGTTCGACCCAGATGCTTTTACACCCCGCGAGGTTCGCCCCGAGGATGTCTGTGAAGAGCTGGTCCCCCAGCATGAGCATCTTCTTTGGCGATGTACGGAGTGTGAGAACCGCACGGAAGTACCCGAAGGGGGCCGGCTTCGCCGCCATGCCGATGACGGGGATGCCGTAGTGGTCCGCGAGGACCTTCGCCCGCTCCGCCTTCGCGTTCGAGAGGAGCAGCACTTTGAGCCCCGCCTCCTTCATGGAGCGGACCCAGTCTTCGGTGCCTGGCAGCGGGTCGGTGGTGAGGTCATAGGACGAGGTGTTGTCGGCATCGATGAGGACGGCTTTACAGCCGAGGGCCTTCACCGTGGCCGGCGTGACGTCCGTCAGGTACCGGCACTTCGCGTCGGGTTTCAGCAGTTTCATGGGAATCACCTCAAAAAGAAACCGGCCGCAGGTGCTCCCTGCAGCCGGTATAAGTTCAAGACTTATTTGTATTTGCGCTTGCGAGCTGCCTCAGATTTCTTCTTACGCTTGACAGACGGCTTCTCGTAGTGCTCTCTTTTGCGAACCTCTTTAATGACACCGTCTCTGGAAGTCTGTCTCTTGAAACGTCTCAGTGCGCTGTCGATGGATTCGTTCTCTCTGACTTTGATTTCGCTCATTGTATGTTGTCCCTCCCTTCAACTGTAGCAGGGTTACTAGCCATTAGTACGACTCATTATACAACCCGCTGTGGAGGTTGTCAAACAAAAAAGCCCTGCCCGGAGACCCGGGCAGGGGCAGACAGTCGTAATTATTCGACTTTCAGGAATTCCTGGCACTCTTTGTAGCTCATGAGCTTGAAGTTGCCGCTTCTTTCCTTGTACTCTTCCACAGCAGCGAAGGTTCTGGCGGCGAGTTCTTCCTTGCCCTTGAGGGGCTTGCGGGTGAACGCGTTGATGCCGAAACGGGCGAAACGCTTGGTGAGAAGATAGATGTAGATGAAGTCGAAGATCGCGCAGATGGCGCCGAGGCAGTAGACGAACCACTCGATCTCGTTGCCGCGGCCGACGGTCCAGATGGTACCGAGGGCGGTCGGTGCGAGCGTACCGATGCACTTGAGGACGGCGACCCAGACGCTGAGGCCTTCGATGGTCTCTCTCGAGAACATGTGGACGCAGAACAGCATGGACATGATCGCGTTCATCAGGTAGGCGGCGAACATCGGGGAATCCGGAAGGTTCGGCCACTGCGGGTTCATCATGAGGATGGACACGAAGATGATGGCGAACGTGCAGAGCTTGACGATGTAGTAGGACCAGTCATAGCCCGGGAAGCGCCTGGCATAGAACATCTTGGCATACTTGAGGTCAAGAATGAACATGATGGCGTCGAACGCGACCCAGAGGTAGATGCCCCAGCGGGTGACGGGTTCCGGATACGGGACCAGGAACGCGAACTGGAACTCCCAGGAGAAGTTCATGGAAAGGCAGACCCACGGCATGGACGGCGCGTGGTCTTTGTGGAGGCGCCAGATGATGATCAGGTAGACGCCGGTCCAGGTCAGCGCACTGAGGGCGATCAGGAAAATGGAACCCCAACCCATGTTGGCGAACATATCCTGGATCCAGAGGCGCCAGCCTTCGTAGGGAGTCTCCATGACGGTGTTGCCCCACTGCACGCCGGGGTGCTGGGTCAGGCCCGCGAGGATCCCCTTGATGAAATTGAGAATCATTGTTACTATTCCTCCTTTTCTCAATCACAAATGTAGCGTATTGCTTTATACGCGTACAAATTCACTTTTACTATACAGTATCCCGTTGACGGCCGTCAACGATTTTTCGCCACAAATCGCCAAAAAGAGGGGTTATTCGGTCAAATTTCTTTGTACGTGTATGAAATTTTGTCCTTGTACAAAAAATTGTACGGTAACGTTTTTCGAAATGTGTTATACTACCGCCGTAATCTGAATCAGTACCGTTTTTCGGCACTCGCTGTAAAGGAGCATATTATGAAACAGACCCAGAAATACCTCGCGGAACAGGAGCGCATCGCCCGCATCGCGTTCAAGCTGTTCGCCGAGACCGGCTATGCCAAGACCCCCCTGTCCGTCATCGGAAAGGAAGCCGGCGTGCAGAAGAGCCTGCTTCAGTACTACTTCCCGAAAAAAGCCAAGTTCATCGAACTGTTCATCGAGACGTCATTCTCCCTGGTCATCGACCAGGTCATAGAGTCCATCCGGGCCCGGGAAGCCGAAGAGGAAGCCGCCGCGTTCGACGACGACCTCGTCGCGGTCGACCCCTTTGACGATGACGATGACGACGAGTTCACCGGCGCCGAGCTCGTGGAACTCCTCTATGACATCGCCTACTTCGAGTTCTGGTACGTCACCAGCTGTCCCTCCACCGAGGCGCTGCGCATGGACGTCATGGAGAACTACAACACGGCACAGCTCGTCGTCCAGTGCATCTGCGACTGGATCTTCGACCACATGTCCGACCTCGACGACGACATGAAGGACCGTCTGTACGACACCATCACCTTCTGCGTCGGCGGCGGTTTCGAGTACGCCTGCATGAAGATCGAGAAGAACGAGCCCGTCGACGTCGGCTACATCGTCGGCAACGCCATGGACTTCGTCGTGAACGCCCTCGGCTTCGACTCCTCCCTCTTCAAGATCCGCAAGGAGATGTCCACCGAATGGCTGCTCCGCACCGCAGACGCTGTCGATGCCGTCACCTTCGGCGGTTGAACAAGTACCCTTACCCTCTGCAAAGAAATACAGATTGGCGCTTACCAAGCGGACCCTCGTACGGTTTCCCCGGCGGGGGTTCGTGGTTTTTAAAGGGAAAGTGTTTCGTTCTTGACTTTGTCCCTGCTTTGGTGCATACTCTTTGGTAACATAAACCTATCAACTCAGTAGGTAATAGGAAGTGAGCCGGATGACACCGCAAACCCCTCAGCATACGCCGGTCGAAGAGACCCTGCGCCGTCTGATCTATGAAAAGTACATCGCCCCGACCGAACGGCCGAAAAAGGCCTGTGCCGGTCTCGAATTCGAACTGCCCGTCGTGAACCTCGACAAAAAGCCCGTCGACTTCTCCGTGGTGCACGCCCTGACGGACGCGTTCCTCTCCCGGTTCGACTTTTCGAACGTTCTCCGGGACGACAACGGCGACATCTACAACGCCACCGACCCCGGCACCGGCGACTGTCTGTCCTACGACTGCAGCTTCAATACGCTGGAGTTCTCCTTCGGGATCGATGAGGACCTGAGCGACATCTACGACCGTTTCTGCCGTTACTATTCGTTCATCCAGGACTTTCTCCTGCCCCGCCGCCACACGCTGACGGGCATGGGGCTGAACCCGTACCGGCATTTCAACAACAATGTCCCCATCGCCAACGGCCGCTACCGGATGCTGCTCCACCACCTCGAGTCCTACCCGAAGTACCCGCGCACCATCCTGTTCCACGACCGGCCGAATTTCGGCCTCTTCAGCTGCGCCTCCCAGGTCCAGCTGGACGCCCAGAAGGACACGCTTGTCGAGACCCTCAACACCTTCACACGGCTGGAGCCGGTGAAAGCGCTGCTCTTCGCGAACTCTCCCTGGGAGGACTTCCTCTGCTCGCGGGACTATTTCTGGAAGCACAGCATGCACGGGGTGAACCCGCACAACGTGGACATCTACGACAAAAAGCTCACCTCCGTCGACGAGGTGGTCGCCTACATCCGCACCATGTCTCTCTACTGCGTCGAACGGGACGAGAAGTATATCAACTTCCCGCCGACTCCGCTCGAGACGTACTTCCGGCAGGACCACATCGACGGCGAATACTACGACGTCTATGAGGGGCGGTTCAACAAGATCCGCTTCATCCCCGAGTGGGACGACCTTCAGTACCTGCGGTCGTTCAAGTTCGATGACGTCACATTCCGCGGCACCATCGAGTTCCGCAGCGCCTGTGAGCAGCCGGTGCGGGACATCATGACCGTCGCCGCCTTCCAAACCGGACTCATGGAGGTCCTGCCGGAGCTGAACGAACGCCTCGACAACGCCGGCTTCCTCTACGACCAGGGGTACAGCTACCTCGAGTTGCGGGAACTGCTGGTCAAACGGCATCTGCCCGACTTCGTCCGGGAAGAAGACCTCGAAGTGCTCCTGGGCGATGTGATCGACCTGGCCGCCGAGGGCCTGCGCCGCCGGGGACGGGGCGAGGAGAAATTCGTGCAGAACCTCTACTCCCGTGCCGCGCACCTCATGAGCCCGGCCCGGGTCCAGGTCGAAGGACTGGAAAGCGGCGTGCCGCTGGAGTATTATATTAATGATTACGCCGCTCTCGACTGAGCGCGCAGACACTACACCGGAAGGAGGACTCGACCATGCTGAAACTGCCGCAGGAGCAGCTGCAGGAACTGCTGCTGACCGGCCATTTCGGGCTGGAAAAAGAGAGCCTCCGGGTGACTGAAGACGGGCGGATGTCCCACACCCCGGACCCGTTTTTAGACCACCCGAACATTACCAAAGACTTCTGTGAAAATCAGACCGAGATCAACACCCCGGTCGCGGACTCCGCGGAAGAGGCCCGGAACATGCTCTGGGACCTCCATACCGAGATCGAACGCACCCTCGCGGCCATGGAGCCCCGGGAGTACCTGTGGCCGTTCTCCAACCCGCCGTATATCGCCGATGAGGAGGACATCCCCATCGCCCAGTTCCCCGGAGAGGACTTCCACAAGACCGCCTACCGGGAGTACCTGTCCGGCCGCTACGGCCGCCACGTCATGACCTACTCGGGCATCCACTTCAACTACTCCTTCTCGGAGGAGCTGCTGAAAGCGGACTACGAGGCGCGCCAGAAGATGTATGAGGTCGGCACGTACCAGAACTACAAGGACCAGTTCTATCTGGAACTTGCGAAGAAGGCAGCCGCGTACGGCTGGCTCATCACGGCGGTCACCGCCGCGAGCCCCGTCCGGGACAGTTCGTTCCTGGAGCCCGGCACCTCCGGCGGAGCCGTTTTCACCGGCAAAGCCTCCCAGCGCTGCGCCGAGACCGGCTACTGGAACGCGTTCACGCCGGTGTTCGACTACAAGACCCTGGAGGGGTACATCGCCGGCATCGAATACTTCGTGTCCAAGGGCCTGCTGGCGGCGCCCAGCGAGCTCTACTTCCCCGTGCGGCTGAAGCCCCGCGGGCTCAACACCCTCGACAACCTGCGGACGCTCGGCGCCTCCCACATCGAACTGCGCATGTTCGACCTGAACCCCCTCGACCCCGTGGGCCTCGACCTTCGGGACATCAAGTTCGGAGAGCTGTTCCTCGGCTTCCTCGCCGGCACCCAGGACTTCTTCTTCCCGGAACAGGACCAGGTGCAGGCAGTCCAAAACTTCAAGAAGGCCGCTTACTACGACCTCGAGCGCACGAAGATCATCATCCTCGGCGGCCGGAGCAGCACCGTTGCGGAAGCCGGGAAACTCATGCTCCACCAGATGAAAGAATTCTACCGGGACTTCCCCGACGAAGTGCAGGACATCCTCCGCTTCGAAGAGGCCAAGTTCCTCGACCCCGCGAACCGGTACGCGACGAAGGTACGCGCCCTCGCCGGTGACGACTTCGCGGCATACGGATTGCAACTCGCAAAAGAAAGGCAGGCAGAGACCCTTGTGTGAACTGTTCGGGGTGAACTCCGCGCGGCCGGTCCGGACGAACGACCTGCTGCAGGACTTCTTCACCCATTGCTGTGACCACCCGCAGGGCTGGGGGATCGCGCTGTGTGACCACGGCGTGTCCATCGAGAAAGAGCCCAAAAAGGCGTCGACGAGCGCGTACCTCAAAGAGCGCATGAACTCGTCCATCCTGGCCCGGAACCTGCTCGCCCACATCCGCCTTGCCACCATCGGCAACATGGAATACGACAACACGCACCCCTTCGTGGGCTATGACATCTCCGGACGGACGTGGACGCAGATCCACAACGGCACCCTCTTCGAGGCGCCGGACGTCGACCCGTACTTCTACCGGGAACGGGGTTCGACCGACAGCGAGCGGATGCTCCTGTACTTCCTGGACCGGGTCGAAGAGGCCACTCTGAAAGCCGGCCATCCGCTGAACGCGGACGAGCGGACCACCCTCGTCGAGAAGACCCTCGCCCACCTGACGCCCCACAACAAGATCAATGTGCTGCTGTTCGACGGTGAGCAGCTCTATGTCCACACGAACTACAAAGGGTCCTTACACGTCTGTGAGGATGGGCGTTCCGCCTGGTTCTCGACCCTGCCCCTCCGGCACGGAAACTGGGAACCGCTGCCGATGAATCGCCTCCTGGTCTACAAAAACGGGCAACGCATCTACGAAGGCGCCTCCCACGGCCACGAGTACATCGACAACCCGGAGGACCTGCGGTTCCTCGAAAACTTTGCTATGCTGTAAGGCAAAAACGTTTCCAAGAGCACTCCGACGGGGTGCTCTTTTTTGATTCCATTTAAGGTCTGTGGTATATATATGGTAACGACCTTACTACTAATTCACACAGCAAGGAGTGTTTCCTATATGACGGAACTCTGGCAGGAAGTCGTCGCGTTCTTCGCGTCGTGGGGCGAGCGGTGGCCGCAGATCGTCATCGGCGCCGTCGTCTTCCTTCTGCTTACGCTTCTCTCGAAGAAGCTGACCGAACTCATCGGTTTCATCATCAAAAAACTGTTCACCCGCGAAGACTGGCTCGGACATTTACGGAGCGCTCAAGAACCCGCTCCGGGTCTTCTTTGTTGTCCTCGGCGTGGAACTCGCATTCCTCATCATCTCGCCGGAGACGAAGTGGATGACCTTCATCGACAAGCTCTTCCGTATGGCGAACATTTCGCTCATCGCCTGGGTGCTGCTGAACTATACCCCCGCAGCCACGAGACAGATCATCCGCTTCAACGACGAGAAGAACGTCAACCAGTCCGAGGTGGCC
>ONFJ01000038.1 GCA_900317085.1 uncultured Eubacteriales bacterium
CTTTCTCCCACGCTCTTCGGCTTCCCCTTCCCCGGAGGACATCAGTCTCAACCATGAAAAGTAGGTAAAGCCGACAGTTTCTGTCGGCTTCAGTGCCTCGGCAAATTCGGAGTTGTCGGGGTTTGCATGGTTGGAAGCATAAGAAAGACCTCTGCTAAAGAGCAGAGGTCTTTCCGAGTTCTTTGAATGAGTTTCTGTTTGATGGATTGCCAAAGTGGCAGGCGCAAGGCGGTCATACCGTCACGTGCAGCAGGTCCAGGAGGACGCCGGCCACGACGCCGATGCCGTAGAGGATGGCGACGATGGAGACGTTGCGCTTCAGGCCTTCGTTCGACTTGAAGAGGACGACGAGGCCGATGCCCGCTCCGACGAGGAGGCCGGACATCATGGGGCCGACGCCGATGACGCCTTCGAGGTACAGCTGCGTGATGACGACCGAGGCGGCGCAGTTCGGGATGAGCCCGATGAGGCCCGCCAGCAGTTCGCCGACCACCGGCATGTTCACGACGAAGCCGCCGAGGTTCTCTTCGCCGACTAGGGCGATGAGCGCGTTCAGCACGAGGCTCACACCGAAGATCCATCCGAGGATGACCAGCGAGTGCTTCAGGGCGGACACCAGGATGCCGTCCTCGTCCTCGTGGGCGTGTTCGTGTTCGCAGAAGTGGTGGATGTCCATGTCCTCGGTGAGTTTCTGATTCCGGTGCTTCCGGGTGACCCGGGCGCCGAAGTCCACGGCGAGGCCGCCGAGAATGCCGACCAGGACCTTGAGGCCGAGGATGCGCAGGATGGTGGCTGCCGGCACATGCTCCGAGAGGAGGATGGGCAGCATCTCATCCGAGGTGGACAGGTACACGGCGATCAGCGTGCCCACCGTGATGACCCGTCCCGCGTACAGGGACGAGGCGCCGGCGGAGAAGCCGCACTGGGGGAACGCGCCGAGCAGGGACCCGATGACCGGGCCGAACCGGCCGGACTTTCGAACGAGGTCCGTCGTCCGTTCGCTCATGTGCCACTCGAGGAACTCCATGAGCAGGTAGGCAAGGAACAGGATCGGGATGATCTCCGCGGTGTCCATCAGGGTATCGAGCAGGATGTCCCAGATCGTCTCCCACATGGTGGTGTCCCTCCTTTCGGCAGTTTCGTTGGCGATTCACGCCGGTCGTTCGTCACGTTCGTTACGTCAGTTGTTCACCTGCTGGTGGCAGGTCGGTGTGCTCTCGTCGAGAGGCAGGAGCACGTAGCCCTGCTTCAGCAGTTTGGCGATGGTCTTGTCCATCGCGTTCACGGTGTATTCGTGGATGTCGTGGCAGAGGACCACGGAGTGCGTGTGCTTCGCGCAGCCCTTCACGATGTTCTTGTAGATCTTGTCGGAGTCCTTCGTTTCGCCGGCGTCACCGGAGAGGACGTTCCAGTCATAGTAGATGTAGCCCTTCTCGTCCGCCTCTTTCACGAGCTCCGTCATGATGCCCTCGTTGTACTTCTTCGAGATGGTGTTCCCGCTGCCGCCGGGGAAGCGGAAGATGATGGTCCGCTTGCCGGTGTGCTGCTGGATGAGGTTCTCCATCTGTTCGAAGTCCGCCCAGTAGTCTTTCGAGCTGTTGTAGACTTTCTCGTAGTCGTGGGTGTAGGTGTGGACGCCGATGGTGTGGCCGGCGCGCACCTCCCGCTCGAGGCAGTCGAGGTAGTTCTTGAAGAAGCCGGTGACGAAGAAGGTGGCCTTGACCTTGTGTTTGTCGAGGATGCCGAGCAGCTGGCCGGTGTACTTGCCGGGGCCGTCATCGAAGGTCAGATAGACGGCCTTACCGTTGCCGACCACGCCGTTCTTGACCTTGTAGGTCCGGCCGAGGTGTGTGACCTTGCCGGTGTACCCGAAGTCGACCTGGCCGTTCTGTACGTACCAGACGCCTTCTTCGTTTGTCGAGATGCCCTTGTACTTCTTGTCCTGTTTACCTTTGGAGAAGTAGTACCAGGTGTCATCGAGGAACTTGATGCCGCTGTAGTTCTGGTCCAGCTTGCCGTTCTTGAAGTAACAGATGCCGGACTTGGTTTTCGCGACACCGTCGAAGTCCCGGGCGGCCTTGCCGTCTTCGACATACCACCAGGTCGTTTCGCCCTCGATGGTGCCGGACTTCGTGCCGGTGAAAGACTGGTCCACCGTGCCTTTGTTGACCCAGTACCAGTCGTCGCCGGTCCGGGCAAAGCCGGTGAAGGTGTTGTCGAGGACGCCTTTGTTGAAGTAAAGCCAGCCCGTCTCACTGGCCCCGAGGCCGGTGTAGGTGAGGTCCACTTCGCCGTTCTCGACGTAGTAGGTGCCCGTCTGGCGGTTCACGGTCCCTTCGGCGGCGCCGGTGTAGTCAGCATCCGGTTCGCCCTTCTCATAGTAGACCCAGTGTTTGTCGTGGGACTCCCAGATGCCGGTGTACTCTGCCGGCGGCTTGCTCCCGCCGAAGGCGAGGAAACCGAAGCAGAGGGCCAGCACGAGAAGGACGGCTCCGAGGGCGACCGCGTACTTGCCGCGGGTCGTCAGTTCGTATTTCTGATCCATAACTCTCCTGTTTGTCTTGGGTTCTTGCGTAGTGAGTGTTTGCCGTTGGAGTGTGGCGATTTACTCCTCCGTCTTCTCGACCAGCTGGAGGCCGAGGACGTCGAGCTGCTCCGCGTCCGCGGGGGACGGGCAGTCCGTCATGGGTTCGGACGCGTCCTTCGTCTTCGGGAAGGCGATGACGTCGCGGAGGGTCTCCGCGCGGATCATCTGCATGAGGAGACGGTCGAGGCCGATGCCCATGCCGCCGTGGGGCGGGGGACCGAACTTGAAGGCGTCGAGCAGGAAGCCGAACTTCTCATAGGCTTCCTCGTCGGACATGCCGAGGAGGTCGAAGATGCGGGCCTGGAGCTCGGGGTCCGTGATCCGGATGGAACCGGAGGACAGCTCGATGCCGTTCAGGACGAGGTCGTAAGACTGTGCGCGGACGTTCGCCTTGTCGGACTCGAGGTACTCGAGACATTCGTCCATCGGTGCGGTGAAGGGATGGTGCATCGCCACCCATTCGCCCAGTTCCTCGTCGAACTCGAAGAAGGGCATCTCGACGATCCAGAGCAGGTTGTAAAGGCCTTCCGGAATGAGGTCGAGCTTCTTCGCCATGGTCTGGCGCAGGGCGCCGAGGATGGTGAGCACGTGTTTGTTGTTGGTGTCGCCGATGATGAGGATGAGGTCGCCCTGTTCAGCGCCGCCTCTTTCTACGACGCTGTCAATAAGCTCTTTTGTGACAAACTTGTCGAAGGAAGAGGTGACTTCCTCGTCGACGCGGACCCAGGCAAGGCCCCTCGCGCCGATGCCCTTGGCTTCCTCGGTCAGTTTCTTGATGCCCTTCTTGGACACCGCCGCGGAGCCGCCCTTCGCCGTGATGGCGCGGACCGAACCGCCGCCCTGGACCGGGCCCTCGAAGACGCCGAAGCCGGAGTCTTTCACGAGGTCGGAGATGTCGTAGATCTCCATGCCGTAGCGGGTGTCGGGTTTGTCGGAACCGTAGCGTTCCATGGCATCTTTATAGGTCAGGCGCGGGAGCGGCAGCTGGATGTCGACATCCAGGACTTCCTTGAACGCGCGCTGCATGTAGCCCTCGATCAGACTCAGGACGTCTTCCATCTCGACGAAGGACATCTCGAGGTCGACCTGGGTGAACTCCGGCTGGCGGTCCGCGCGAAGGTCTTCGTCGCGGAAGCAGCGGGCGATCTGCATGTAGCGGTCAAAACCGGCGACCATGGAGAGCTGCTTGTAGAGCTGGGGGCTCTGGGGCAGCGCGTAGAATTCACCGTTGTGGAGGCGGCTCGGAACGAGGAAGTCCCGGGCGCCTTCCGGTGTGGACTTGATGAGCATCGGGGTCTCGATCTCGATGAACCCGTTCTCATCGAAGTAGTCTCTCGTGACCTTCGTCAGCTTGTGACGAAGGAGGATGTTCTTCTGCAGTTCCGGACGACGGAGGTCGAGGTACCGGTACTTGAGTCTCGTGAGTTCGGACGTGTTGCAGTCGTCGACGATCTCGAAGGGCGGGGTCTCGGACTTGCCGAGGATCCGCAGGTCGGTGACGGCGACTTCGACGTTGCCGGTGGGAAGGTCAGGGTTCTTGGAGCTTCTCTCCTTGACGATGCCCTTCGCCATCAGGACGAACTCGGAGCGGACGGTCTCCGCTTTCTCGAAGACGTCTCTGTCCGTCTCATCCCCGAACGCGAGCTGGACGATGCCCGTCCGGTCGCGAAGGTCGATGAAGACGAGCTGTCCGAGGTTGCGGCGCTTGGCCGCCCAGCCGCAGACGACGACTTCTGTTCCGATGAGGTCTTCCCGCACGTCGTTGCAGTACTGCGTGCGTTTCAGTCCGTTCATTCTGTCCATGTGGTGTTTCCTCCCAAAAGTGCGCTGAGGTCGACATTGGCCAGGTCGCCCTCGCTGGTATTGAGTTCCGCCTGAAGTGCGGACATGGCGGCGTTCATCGCGATCTGCTGGAAGTCCTCGGCAAAGGTGTCGAGTTTCACTTCCGTGGTCTCGCCGGTCTCCATGTATTTGAGCTGGACGGTGCCGGACTCCAGTTCGTTGTCACCGATGACAGCGGTGAAGTCGGCGCCGGTCTTGTTCGCGTATTTCATCTGCGCCTTGATGGAGCGTCCGACGGTGTCGAACGCGCAGGCCACGCCTTCGGCGCGAAGGTCGTGGATGATCTGAGCCGCTTTGAAGGAGGCGGCGTCGCCGGCCGTGGCGAGGTACAGTGCCATCGGCTCTTCCTTCGGCAGCTCGATGCCCTGGGCCTTGAGGAGCAGCATGAGGCGCTCGATGCCCATGCCGAAGCCAAGGGCCGGGATAGACTTGCCGCCCAGTTCCTCGCAGAGGCCGTCGTACCGGCCGCCGCCGCAGACCGTGCCCTGTGCCCCGATGTCGTGGGACACGAATTCGAAGACGGTCTTCGTGTAGTAGTCGAGGCCGCGGACGATGCGCGGGTTGATGCTGAAGTCGATGTTCATCGCCTCGAGGTACTTCTGGACCTTCTCAAAGTGGTCCTTGCACTCCTCGCAGAGGTAGTCGAGGACGACCGGAGCGTTGTCCTTCAGTTCGTCGGACTCCTCTTTGCAGTCGATGATGCGCATCGGGTTCCGCTCGAGGCGGTCCGTGCAGGTCTCGCAGAGCTCGTCCTTGTGGGCGGTGAAGTAATCCTTCAGGGCCTTCTGGTAGATGGGACGGCAGTGCGGGCAGCCGATCGAGTTGATCTGCAGTTCGAGGCCCTTGACGCCGAGGAAGCCGAAGACCTCATCGGCCAGCGCGATGACTTCCGCGTCCTGGCCCGGGCTCGACGTGCCGAAGCACTCGACGCCGAACTGGTGGAACTCACGGAGCCGTCCGGCCTGGGGTTTCTCGTACCGGTAGCAGGAGGTCAGGTAGTAGACCTTCATGGGGCTCGGCTCGTTGAACAGTCCGTGCTCGAGGAACGAGCGGACCGCGCCGGCGGTGCCCTCCGGACGAAGAGTGATGGAACGTCCGCCCTTGTCGTCGAAGGTGTACATCTCCTTCTGCACGACGTCCGTGGTGTCGCCCACGGAACGGTTGAACAGTTCCGTATGTTCAAAGACGGGAGTACGGATCTCTCTGAAGCCGTAGTTCCCGGCGATATCGGCCAGTGTCGCTTCCAGGAAACGGACTTTGTGGCTGTCCATCGGGAGCGTGTCCTGTGTGCCTTTGATGGCTTTCGTAATGAGCGCCATAGGTTCTCCTCCTAAAAGGTGCTTTTTCACCTATACTTGTAACCTATGTATTATAGAATTTTTACATTCGGTTTTCAATGCTTTGCAGAGCCATATTTTCCCGTTCTTCCGCCCCATTTTTGGGCATAAACACAACAAATCGCGCCCAAAGAGAAAAAGCTCCGCGAAAAGCGGAGCTTCTGTGTGACTTTGGTTACTGGACCGTCAGGACCTTGATGGTATTCGAGGTGCCGGCGCGGCCGTTGACCGAGCCGCCGGTCAGGACGACGGTGTCGCCTTCGACGAGGTTCAGCGCGATGACCGTCTGTTCCATCGCCTCGTAGAACATGACCTCGACGGACTCGTAGTTCTTCGAGAGCATCGGGAAGACGCCCCAGCTGAGGTTCAGCTTGCGCCAGACCTTCTTGTCGGTCGTTCGGCCGATGATCGGGATGGGGCAGCGGAACCGGCTGACCATGCGGGCGGTCTGGCCGGACATGGAGGAGACGACCAGCGCCTTCGCGTCCACGTCGACCGCCATCTGGCAGGCCGCGTGGGACAGGGCGTCCATGGTGCCGCGGATCTTGAAGCCGGTGCGGTTGAACGTCTTGTTGAAGTCGATATGCTCTTCCGTGTTGAGGCAGGCCTCCGCCATGACGCGAACGGCCTCGACGGGGTGCTGACCGGCAGCGGTCTCGCCGGAGAGCATGACCGCGGACGCACCGTCATAGACGGCGTTCGCCACGTCGGAGATCTCCGCGCGGGTGGGCCGCGGGTTCTGGATCATGCTTTCGAGCATCTCGGTCGCCACGATGACGCGCTTACCGAGCTTGCGGCACTTGGACATGAGCAGCTTCTGGATGGCCGGGACTTCGGAGAAGGGGATCTCGACGCCGAGATCGCCGCGGGCGACCATGATGCCGTCCGCCACATCGCAGATGGCCGCGATGTTGTCGACGCCGGCGCGGTTCTCGATCTTCGCGATGATCTCGATGTCTTTGCCGCCGTTCTGGTCGAGGAAGTTGCGTATCGCCTGGACGTCATCCTTGGTGGAGACGAAGGACGCGGCGATGAAGTCCACGTCGTGCTCGATGCCGAACAGCAGGTCTTCCTTGTCGTGGTCCGACAGGAACTCCGCCTGCATGACGTGGTTCGGGAAGTTCATGGACTTCTTGTTCGAGAGGACGCCGCCGCACTCGACAGTGCAGATGGCCTCCTTGTCGGTCAGTTCATCGACCCTGCAGACGACAAGGCCGTTGTTGACGAGGATGGTGTCCCCCACCGACAGTTCGTTGATGAGGTTTTTGTAGCTGACGGACACCCGGGTGTTGTCCCCGAGGAAGTCTTCGATGGAGAAGGTGAACTTCTGTCCGTCCTCGAGGGTGACCCGGCGGCCGTCGAACTCGCCGATGCGGTACTCGGGACCCTTCGTGTCAAGCATGATGGGGACCGGCGCGTTCAGTTCGTCGCGGATCCGCTTGATGCGCTCGATGCGCTCCGCGTGCTCTTCGTGGGTGCCGTGGGAAAAGTTCAGACGGCAGACGTTCATTCCTTCGGCGATGAGGTGCCGGAGGACGTCATCGTTATCACAGGCGGGACCGACGGTCCCGATGATCTTCGTTTTTCGCATATTATGCCTCCTGGTAAAAAAACCACCTTTTCGAGGGTTTCAGAAGAGGTGGCTTCAGTATACACGTTTTTTGGCATTTGTTAAGAGCGGGATTGCTCAAAAAAAAGTGTCCCGGTTTACTCGGCCGCTTCTTCGGCTGCCGCAGCGGCTTCCTGCTTTTTCGGATTGACGATGTCTCTCCAGTCGAGGTCTCCGCGGGCGAGGGAATGGATGAGGGCTTCAGCCGTCGCGATGTTCGTGGCGACAGGGACGTTATGGACGTTGCAAAGACGGAGCAGGTCCGCTTCGATGGGTTCCATGGGTTTCGGGTTCAGCGGATCGCCAAACATGAGCAGTAAGTCGATCTCGTTGCAGGCGACACGGGACGCGATCTGCTGTTCGCCGCCCTGGTCCCCGCTCAGGAAACTCTGGATCTTGAGACCGGTGGCCTCGGATACGACTTTCCCTGTGGTACCGGTTGCACACAGATTGTGCTGGCTCAGGATGCCCGCATACGCGATGCAAAACTGGGTCATGAGTTCTTTCTTGACGTCGTGTGCAATGATGGCAATGTTCATCCGGCACGCTCCTTTCCTGGGACATTTACTAAATTATTTTAACATAAAAAAAGGGGCGTCACAACAACGTATTGTAAAAAAGCGCCAAAAATGCAACATCTTTGGCGCTCTTCCTTTGCAGTTTTGAATAGTTTGTTCGCGATTTATACCAGCAGTTCACCGTACGGCTGAGCCGTGGCGTCGTTCTCCTTCGGAGAGAAATAGTAGTCGTAAATATCGGCGGCGACGACCGCGGTCAGCGAACCGGAGTCGGCGGTCTCGACGACGACGGCGACGGCGATCTCCGGGTCCTCATAGGGCGCGTAGGAAATCAGGAAACCGTTATTGCCCTCGACCTTCTTGCCGTCGATGAGCTTGACGACGTCGGACGTACCGGTCTTGGCGGCCGCCTTCACAGGCAGGTCCGCGAACGCGCTCCGGCAGAAGCCGATGGTACCGACCTTCAGCATGCCTTCCCGGACGAGCTTCAGCGTGTGGTCGGAGATGTCCAGGGTCTGGGCAACTTCCGGCTGGGTCTGCTGCAGGGTCGTCTTAAAGTCGGCGGTCTTGATGGCGCGGATGAAGTGCGGGGTGTAGCGGGTGCCGCCGTTCGCGATGGTCGACACGTAGTTCGCGAGCTGCAGGAGCGTGAACTGGTTGTCGGACTCACCGATGGCGGTGGTGATGACGTCACCGGCGTACCAGGTGCCGCCCGCCGCTTTTCGCTCTTCGGGGCTCGACACATGGCCGGTGGCTTCGGGGATCTCGACGCCGGTCTTCTGACCGAGGCCGAACTTGGTGGCCCACTCGTCGATGAGCTCGATGCCCATCCTACGGCCCGTCTCGTAGAAGAAACAGTTGCAGGACACGTTGATGGCGTCCGTGACGTTGTTCGAGCCGTGGGCGGTGTGGTGGGCGCAGTAGAATGTGTGGTCGGAGTAGTAGGTGTAGGCACCGGTACAGTTCCACTTGAACTCGTCGTCGATGATGCCCTCTTCGAGCGCCCCGATGGCGGTGCAGGGCTTGAAGGTGGAACCGGGCTCATAGGTACTCATGACGGCGCGGTTCCAGAGGGGGGCCGTTTCGTCCTGGGCCCATTCGGAGTACTTCTCTTTCCACTCGTTGTTGTCGTAGGTGGGGTACGTGGCGCAGGCGAGGATCTCGCCGGTGTGGACATCTTCCACGACGACGGCCGCGGCACACTTCCGGGCAGCCGAGATGTTCAGGGAGTCCACGCGCTTTTTCAGGGCTTCCTGGGCGACCTTCTGCAGGTTTTTGTCCAGCGTCAGGATGACGGCGTTGCCCTGTTCCGGCAGTGTCGTGAAGGTGCTCTGCGCATTGCCGTCCTGGTCGATGGTGACCGTCTTCGTGCCCCGTTTGCCCCGGAGCTGGTCCTCCATGGCGAGCTCGATGCCGGAGCTGCCGTAGATGTCGGAAATGGTGTAGGCATTGCGGTTGAGTTCATCGATCTCCTGCTTGCCGCTGGCCTTGTCGAGGGCCTCTTCCAGTTCCTTCTGCTTCTCCTCGTACTTCTCGGCGGTGATGCCGGAGACGCGGCCGAGGATGTGGGGCGCAAACATACCGTCGTCATAGACGCGGTAGTTCTCGGCGGTATTTTCCACACCACGGTAGAAGTTCTTGTTCTCCATGATGATGGTGATGAGGTCGGTGGGAACGTCCTCCGCGAAGGTGTAGGGGTAGGACGTGTTGAAGGTGTTGCGGAGCATCTCGACCTGGACCGAGGCGAGGCTCCGGGCGTCCTCCTTCGAGTAGGCACTGAGGTCGTACCGCTTGATGAGCGCGTCCATGCAGTTCTCCGCGGTGGCGTACTCATTGAGGTTCAGGACGTCTTTGGACTTGAGCCACTTGAGATAGGCGGCGTTCTCGTCCTTGTTCTTGAAGACATACTTCCCGGTCTTCTTCGAGACCTTGATGGGCAGGTTGTCGATGTATTCGACGCCGTTCGCATCACAGAGCTGGATGAGCGAGATGATGATCTCGTTGCGCTTCTCCTGTTCCTTCGGGAACGCCGTGGCGTTGAAGGTGACATCGTTGCCGAGGCGGCAGGTGACGAGCATGGAGCCATTGCGGTCGAGGATGTCGCCGCGGGCGGCATCGACCGAGGTCGTGTAGGCGCCGAGGGTGCCGGCGTTGGCGCCGGAGATGAGGGTGGACCAGATGAGCACGCCGATGAGCGCCAGCGCCGCGAGTACGACGATGACGTTGTAGATGATGCCGCGGGTCCTGGAAATACCCATCGTGTTCCCTCACTTTCGTTAGAATTCTAAAGGCTTCTGCCGGTCAGCGAAGGTCCGCGAAGCTGTGGGCCATGGAACTCTTCGGGTAACGTTCGCGGATGGAACGCATGAATCGCCGCAGGGCCAGATAGAAGAGAGGCGTAAAGGCGAAGCTGTACAGCGCAGACGGCAGGTAGTAGGTGAAGTAGGTGACGGCTCCCTGGTCGACGCCCCGCAGGACGACGAAGCAGAGCCAGTGCAGTGTGACATACAGAAGGATGACCAGCGCGCCGAGGATGTTGGCGGTCCACAGGTTGTTCCGCATGAGGTAGTTCATGAGGAGGCAGACCCCGGTGGAGCTCAAAAGGAAGAAGATGGCGTTGAAGCCGTCGAGGTGCGCGGCGGAGACATCCCAGAGGGTTCCGGCAAACAGGCACAGCATGGTGGCCGGCAGGTTGTGCAGGAACATGGCGATGCACACCGTAAGGGGCAGGAGCAGGAAGCAGTGGGCCCCGACGATGGTCGGGAACATGTGGGGCGTGTTCTGCAGCAGATGGCAGAGCAGGATGAGCGCCACAAAGACCACGTTGGTCCAGAGCTTGTGCTTCTGTTCGTTGGACAGCGGGCGCCGCTGCCGCCGGACCGGTCCGGTCTGCGACTGCCGCGTGCGGCTGTCAAAGGTGATGCGTTCCTTCATTACTCGCTCGCCTCCGTCGTGGCGCGTCCGCTGGTGGTGCGGAAGGTGGTCACCGGACGGGTGGTCGTGGTGCGGCGGGCGGTGGTGGAGGAGGTCGTCTCACCGGCCGTGGTGGACTCGGTGGAACCGTCCTCGGACGTCGTGTTGCGGTTCGGGTTGGACTGGACTTCGGGGGAGTCCGCCTCCGCGCCTTCCGCGACGTCGTCATAGGTGGTGGCGACGCCCTGGCCTTCGAAGCTCGTCATGATGAGGGCCTCGGTCAGCTGGGTGACGTCGATGTTCGGTTCGACGACCGCGTATGCGGAGATGTCTTTGTCGTCGTTTCGGACCTCGCGGACCGTGCCGATGATGAGGTCTCTCGGGTAGATGCCACCGACGCCCGCGGTGGCGATGACGCCGCCCTTCGTGAGTTTCGTCTTCCGGTCGAGGCCGGACAGACGGCAGAAGCCCTTCTTGACGATGTCCGCGTCGTTGGTGATGTAACCGCTCTCGCGGGTGCGGATCTCATAGGCGGAGATGGAGATCTTCGGATCGAGGATGGTGGAGACGACACAGTAGGTCGGAGCCACTTTGGTGACGACGCCGACGAGCTGTCCATCGCCATAGATGACCGGGTCGTTCACTTTGACGCCGGACGCGGCGCCCTTGTTGAACACGAAGGTCGTGAAGTTGTTCGCGGAGTCCTTGCCGATGACCGTGGCCGAGATGACCTGGTAGTCGGGGTGCTGCTCCTTGATGCCGAGGAAGTCCTCGTAGCTCTCCAGTTTCTGTTTGGTCTCCTCGTAGTCCGCCAGCTGCTTCTGCGCGCTGATGACCTTGCCTTCGAGGTCGTCGATGCGACGCTCATAGGTCGAGGACCGTGTGAAGAAGTGGCCGATGTTCGAAAAGCCGTTGCCGAGGACGGAGGTCACCCGGGACAGCGGCTGGGTCACGGTGCCGGCGGTCGCGGTGAGCGGGGAGCTCTTGCTGCCGAGCACAGCGGCGAGGATGAGGAAAATGATGAGGATGCCCAAAATGACAGCGAGGATCTTGAACCACAGCGTCTTGACAAACCCTTTCACGTGCATTCAACCTTTCGGTGCATAAATAGTGTGAAAAAGGGACTCCGCGGGGGAGGTCCCTTTTCGTGTTTCACAGTTGTTTCGGCGATTTACTCGTCGTAGTTCTTGGTGCTGGTGAGGCTCAGCATGTCGTTCTCGAGGCAGACACCCGTGCCGTCGACGACGCAGTCGAGGGGGTTCTCCGCCACGTGGACAGGCATTTTGGTCTCCGCGGAGATGAGGCGGTCGAGGCCTCTCAGCAGAGCGCCGCCACCGGTGAGCATGATGCCCTGGTCGATGATGTCCGCCGCCAGTTCGGGCGGAGTCTTCTCGAGGGTGGTGCGGATGGCGTCGAGGATCTGGTTGACGGAGTCGGCCAGTGCCTCACGGACCTCTTCGGACGTGACTTCGATGTTCTTCGGAAGACCGTCGACGAGGTTACGGCCCTTGACGTCGATGGCGCCTTCGCCTTCGTAGGGGTAGGCGGAGCCGATCTTGATCTTGATCTCTTCTGCGGTGCGCTCACCGATGAGGAGATTGTACTTTTTCTTGATGTAGGCGATGATGGCATCGTCGAAGGAGTCGCCCGCGACACGTGCGGAGCAGGAGGTGACGATGTCGCCGAGGGAGATGACCGCGACTTCCGCGGTACCGCCGCCGATGTCGACGACCATGGAACCGGCGGCCTCCGCGACGGGAAGACCGGCACCGATGGCTGCGGCCATGGGCTCCTCGATGAGGGAGACCTGGCGGGCGCCGGCGCTGCGGGCAGCGTCATGAACGGCGCGGCGTTCGACCTCGGTGACGCCCGAGGGGATGCAGATCATGACGCGGGCCTTGTTGAACTTGGAGTTCAGCATGGCTCTGCGGATGAATTCTTTCAGCATGTCTGCGGTGATATCGAAATCGGCAATGACGCCGTCCTTCAGAGGACGGACCGCGGTGATGGAACCGGGGGTACGGCCGATCATTTCTTTTGCTTCTGCGCCAACGGCAACGACCTTGTTCGGGGTGGAACGCACGTCGACAGCGACGACGGAGGGCTCACGGATGACGATGCCCTTGCCCTTGACGAAGACCAGCGTGTTGGCGGTACCAAGGTCGATACCAATGTCCTGAGTGAATAACATGTTTTCATTGACTCCTTTCGAGAGTTCTTGAAGAGTTCGGGAGCCCGCCTTCGGACGTGTTCCGAGACTGCTCCACCATACCTAAGTATTATATAACAGGGGCCTTTTAGATTCCATTGTAAAAAACGCTAAAGCTTTCCTGCACTTTTTCGACACTTTTTCTACAATCCGCAAAGGCCGATTTTTCGCGTATCTACATGTTGTGGTGGGCGATTTACCCCGGCACAACGTCGTGCTCCCGAAGCGCGCGGTACACCCGCGCCGCCGGCAGCCCGACGACGGTCTCATAATCCCCACGGATACCCTCGACCAGCACGCGGCCGAGGCCCTGGATGCCGTACGCGCCGGCCTTGTCCATGGGCTCGCCCGTCCGGATGTACCGGTCGATCTCCTCGTCGGTCAGTTCGAAGAACGTGACCTCCGTCGCCTCGACGAACGTCTCGGTATGTTCGACGGTCCCGTCTTCCCCGACGGTCACGAGCGCGACTCCGGTGCACACTTCATGGGTCCGCCCCGAAAGGCTTCGGAGCATCCGGAACGCGTCCTGTTCATCGCTCGGTTTTCCCATCACTACGCCATCTAAGACGACTACCGTGTCTGAGCCAAGGTAGAGTCCCGGCTGCTGTACAGCGGCAAGAGCTTTCCCTAGAGCCAGCTTCTGGACACCCTCTTTCGGGTCATCCAGCGCCACCGTCGACTCATCAAAATCGCCGGTTTTTATCTCGAACTGATATCCGAGTTCTTCGAGTATTTCTTTTCTTCTGGGGGACCCAGAAGCCAGAATGAAATGCATTGTAATTTCCTTCTCTTTTGGGTATTCAGGTCGGGCTTTCGACGGAACCGATCGAAAGCCCGACCGCGTCATCAAATCTTCTTTCCGTCGAGTTTGCCGAGGTTCAGGAGGTCCTTGTACTTGAGGACCGCCATGGCAGTCTTGGAGTCCCGGATGTCGTTGTCGTAGATCATCTCGAGGGCGCTCGTGAAGGACACTTTCTTCACGTTGAGGAATTCGTCGTCGTCGAGCTCCTGTCCGACGTCGGACAGGCCCCGGGCGGCGTACAGCCGGATGATCTCGTTGGTGTAGCCCGGGCTCGGGTAGTCCCAGCCGAGGTCGAACCACTCGGTGGCGACCATGCCGGTCTCCTCCCGCAGCTCGCGCTTCGCGGCCTCGAAGGGGTCCTCCCCCGGTTCGAGCTTGCCGGCGGGCGCCTCGAGCACGTCCTCCATGTAGGGGTACCGGAACTGCTCGACGAGCAGGACGGACCCGTCGTCCTGAATGGGCAGGACACACACGCCGCCCGGGTGCTCGACGACTTCACGGCCCCGTACATCGCCGTTCGGCATGAGGGCGTCATCGTTGCGCACGGTCAGGATGCGGCCCCGGAACACGTACACTTTTCGGATGGTTTTCTCTTTCGTCTCCATA
>ONFJ01000073.1 GCA_900317085.1 uncultured Eubacteriales bacterium
CGACTTCATGGCCGAATGCAACAACGGCTTCAACCTGTTCTTCGTCGCGGACGAGGACACCGCCTTCAAGCGGCTCGTCAACGCGCTGAACGATGATAAAAAGCTGAACCGGTAGATCGCATCGCCTAGAAAGAGAGTTTATCATGTTCAATACGCAGATCGCCTACGGGCTGCTCATCCCGTTCCTCGGGACCATGCTCGGCTCCTCCTGCGTCTTCGTCATGAAGAAGCAGATGAGCCTGATGCTCGAGCGGATCCTCGAAGCCTTCGCCGCCGGCGTCATGGTGGCCGCTTCGGTCTGGTCCCTGCTCATCCCGGCGCTCGAACACGCGGAAGGCATGGGCAAGCTCAGTTTCATTCCCGCCGCCGTCGGCTTCTGGGCGGGCATCCTGCTCCTGTTACTGCTCGATGAAGTCATCCCTCATCTGCACCCGGACCTTGCGGACCCCGAACACATGCAGCACGGCGTCGAACGGGGCGGCCTTTCGAAGACCTTCATGCTGGTCCTCGCTGTCACGCTCCACAACTTTCCCGAAGGCATGGCCGTCGGTGTCGTCCTCGCCGGCTGGGCCGGCGGCGACATGGGCATCACCCTGAGTGCAGCTCTGGCACTGTCCATCGGTATCGCCATCCAGAACTTCCCCGAAGGTGCTATCATCTCGATGCCCCTTCGCGCGGCCGGCGGTTCCAAGGGCAAGGCCTTCCTCTACGGCACGCTGTCCGGCGCGGTCGAGCCCCTCGCCGGCATCCTGACCATCCTCTTCGCGGCCCAGGCCACGGCCATCCTGCCGTACTTCCTGAGCTTCGCCGCCGGCGCCATGATCTACGTCGTCATCGAGGACCTCATTCCCGGCATGGCCGAGGGCGAGCACTCCAACTGGCCGACCGTCTTCTTCGCCGTCGGCTTCAGCCTGATGATGATTCTGGACGTAGCACTCGGCTGATTGAAAATAGAAATGACTTCATCAAAATCCATTGACGAAGTCGATTCTTTTTATTAAAATGAAGATGCTTAATTTGAAGGATCCTCGTATCCTCAGAAAACCCGTCAGGTGTTGGTAGCACCTGACGGGTTTTTCTTTACCAATCTGACCAAATGACTTTTTCCTGAATTTGTAGAAAAGTCTTTCCATCCCATAGAGGCGTGGCTAAAAATTTTTCTGCACAAGCTTTCATCGTGGAAGAATTGTTTTTCCACAAGTATTGTTGGAATTCTAGGTTTTCGACAAAATCTAATACCATTGTTGCGCCAGATTTATCTTCTGCCCACCAACCTTGTATAAAGTATTTTTTACCTTCATACTCGAAAACTATCTCTTCTCCCAGATATAAATGATCAAGAAAATCTGTGATGTTTCCGTTTTTCATAATGGGACTCCTTTCAGGTATTTTTTGAAATGTTTTATCATAGCTTTTGTGGCTTTTCTCGGCTCTGTTCTTTCAAAATTCCTATTGTATAAATGGTAATGAAGAATCGGCTTTCGAGAGGGATCCAGGTTGGGTTCGGGGTGAAAAGCTAACTCGAATGTTAAGTAGTGGTCTTGATCGTAAAGACGGATTTCGTGGAAAGTACCATCTCGCTTTAGCTTGATATAAGCCCGGCTGGAGTGTGCTTCTTCAGGCAGACCATGCTTTCCATTTAAACCGGATAAGACCTTGACACCTGCAATCTTGCCAATTGTTTCATAGGTGTAAGCAACGTTGTTCCCGGCTGCATATGTACCTCTGCCGCCCATTAGCGAATCACCTTCCTTGAAGAAAGATAATCAACAGTGATTATTCTTCCCTCCATTTCCGGAAAAGGTTCTCCAAAGCAAATGATTGCTTCTGGCTCAATGGTATCCAACATGGCGTTGTAACCTCGCATGAAGCCTTGCCTGCTTTGCTTGCAACCAATCATGCCTACCGCAACGATAGAATTATGCTCGATTGCCTCAAAAGAGAACCGGAAACTGGAAGGAGCCCCCCAGCTAATTGTTGGCAGGACGATGCATCCTTGACTTTGCCAAAAAGCACCAACCCAACGAGATTTGCCAATGGATTCGATTTGGCGCCAGGGTTTCATCTCAGAGTATAGCGAGTAGTCTGGTGTTAAAAGAAATGCATATTTCTTTAGTCGATTCAAAGACCGATATGGGTTTGAATAAACGGACTCAAATCGATAATCGTCAACAAAGAAATGTACACCTTTGTGCAGATTAGAAACGTCTTTTGCGCTAATATCAGAGTATGCAATCAACTCGACTTTATCCAGATCAACAACCTGTTTCCTTACAAGGGGAAACCCATATTCTCCGGATGGCTCGAATCCATTTCTTAGAAATAACTCCGAATTTCTGAAATCAAAAGAGTTCATATTAACCACCTCCGTGGCTGCTTTGTATAGGGATACGGAGGTTTATTCGGCTTAATTTGAAGGACTCTCGTATCCCCAGAAGGGTGTGTGCATAACCGTTGTTGGTAGCAATAGTTATGCGGTGAACATCGTTTACAACTTATCGGCAACACCTCCTTAAAATGATAGTTCGAACGCCGTGATTAATACCAATTGTCTCGCTCTTGCTGGCGATTCAGCTCTTCTTCGTAGCTATATACATCAGATCGATTTTTGCAATAACGATCAAGGAAAGCTTGGTGGCGCTGGAGGATGATATCATCAAATTCTTTCTCCTCCATACTTTTCCACTCATAGTTCATTCGAGTCAGGTTTTCGATTCTTTTTGCGGCGGCTTCTCTAGATACACCAAATGCTTTTCTTAAAAAGGGGACAGTTAACGGGTATCCGTAGTTTTGCAATTCCCGCAATAGTTGCGCGGGCATTAATAGCTGAGCTGCGAACCAATTTGTTTCGATTTCAAAGCAGTCATATAACTCATTGTCGGAACAATCAAGAGGGTGGCCGTTGTAATCGTGTCCAAATTCGTGGAGCAAAGAGTATCTGTTGTGTTCAATCGGTAAAGCATCGTTATAAAAGAGTATTTTTTTGTCGCCGTATTTGATCAGGTCGGCGGAATTGCTGCCAAATGCGTATATATCGATGCCTGCTTGAATGGCTTTAGCAAAAGTGCAGAGACGAATGTCAGACTGCTCATGAATTAATTGTTTTACAGGAAAAGGAAATCGATCAATTACCTGAGATTGGACAAGAATGCGGTTGGCATTTGCATAACTTGTTGCGAAATCGGGTTTGTGCACGCTTACACCTCACTGTTTTCAAAAAGATCGTCGAACATAACCTTCAGCATAGTCTCAGCTTTCTCCAGACGCTCTTCATCCAACTCACCTAGCTTGCGCTGAAGAAACTGTAGGCGGTCGTTCTCGGCTGGGGGAGTGCTATTGCTGGAATTACCTAAAAGATAATCAGTTGTCGTATCCAAAGCTTTTGCGATACGTGTCAGGACATCGCCACTTGGTGTCCTTTGCCCTTTCATGTAGTAGGAAATGGCGGATTCTGTAACACCGGCCCTGGAGGCGAGTTCTTTTTGGGTTATTTCTTTTTGCGCTAATACTTGTTGAAGTCTCTCACTAAAAATGCTCATGCTTTATCCTCCTTTATGTCGCTATTATACAGCAAATTATAACATTGTCAAGTCCTTGTGAGACGCAAATGCGTTGCTGCTTGGGGCCGATCTGCAGATGAATTAACATTATTGCAATCAAAAACCCGGTACAATCACACGAGAAACCCCCGGGTCCGTTCGGACGCCGGGGGTCTCTCTTATCTCACTATGCTCGGATAGGGGTTTTTGACTTAGAAGTCTTTGATCGCCTGGAAGAGTTTCGGCGCTTTCTTCTCGACGCGGTCGGAGATCTCGCGCTTCACGATCTTGCCCATGCGCTTCAGAGCGTACGGACCGACGCAGGCCATCATCTCTTCGGCCGTGTGCATGTCGGCGCCGCCGGGGACGTCACGTCTCAGGTGGATGGCGTCGAAGTTGCAGCGAGTCGTGCAGAGGCCGCAGCCGATGCACATGTTGACATCGACGACACTCTTGCCACAGCCGAGGCAGCGTTTCGCTTCGATCTTGATCTGGTCTTCGGTGAGCGGGAGACGTAAATCGCCAAAGGTCTTGACGGGGTCGCCGTCCATCATGGGCGGAGCCTGGCGTTCCGCGTTGTCGAAGCACGGGATGGTGATGTCATCCTTGTCGAGCATGTCCCACTCATGCAGGTTTCTGCCGATGGTGAGGGACTGGCCTTCGTGGACGAAACGGTTGATGGAGATCATGCCTTCCTTGCCGTTCGCGATGGCATCGATGGCGAAGCGGGCGCCGTGGTAGATGTCGCCGCCGACGAAGATGTCGGGCTCGTCGGTCTGGTAGGTGATCTTGTCGGCTTTGGCCGTGCCGTTGCGGTTGAGCTCGACTTTGGAGCCCTTCAGGAGGTCGCCCCACTCCGCGGCCTGGCCGATCGCCATGAGGATATTCTTGCAGTCGATGGTCATGGTGTCGTCTTCGTCATAGACCGGAGCGAACCTGTGGTCCTTGTCGAAAACGGAGGTGCACTTCTTGAAGACGATGGCTTTGACGTTGCCCTTCGCGTCCTTCAGGACTTCTTTCGGGCCCCAGCCGTTCTCGATGACGATGCCCTCTTCGAGGACTTCGTCGATCTCGTCTCTGGCCGCCGGCATCTCGTCGCGCTGCTCAAGGCTCAGCATGGTGACTTTGCCGTCGGTGGCGCGGACTGCGGCACGGGCGACATCGGCTGCGACGTTGCCGCCGCCGACGACCACGACGTCGCCGTCAAGACGGATGGACGTATCCTGGTTGATGCGGCGCAGGAAGCTGACGCCGGACTCGACGCCTTTCGCGTCTTCACCGGGAACGCCCGCGAGGCGGCCGCCCTGGAGACCGATGGCGATGTAGAAGGCCTTGTAGCCTTCGGCGCGCAGCTGGTCGAGCGTGATATCTTTGCCGACTTCAACGCCGCATTTGATCTCGGCGCCCATCTCACGGATGATGTCGATCTCTTTTTCGATGATGCCCTTCTCCAGACGGAAGGACGGGATGCCGTTCAGGAGCATGCCGCCGGGGCGGGACTCGCGCTCGAAGACCGTGACGGGGTAGCCCTTGGTGCGCAGGTAGTACGCGGCGGTGAGGCCGGCGGGACCGGCGCCGATGACGGCGATCTTGTAGTCGTCCCACTGCTCGCCGACGTCGTTCGTGCAGTCGGGCAGGTAGTTGAGACCGTTGTCGAGCTCGCGGTAGGCGAGGAACTTCTTGATCTCGTCGATGGCGACGGGCTTGTCGACGAGACCGCGGGTACAGGCGTCTTCACAGCGCTTGTTGCAGACGGCGCCGCAGACGGCCGGGAACGGGTTGTCCTGACGGATGAGCTCGAGGGCTTCTTCGTAACGGCCCTGAGCCGCCATCTTCACATAGCCCTGGACCGCGAGGTGGGCCGGGCAGGCGGACTTACACGGCGATGTACCGGTCGGATGCGTATTGATCTGGTTGTGATCTCTGTAATCGGGGTCCCACTTGTCCTCGCCCCAGATGTGGTCGTCGGGGAGGTCGTGGACCGGGTACTTGACTTCAGAGTGGTCCGCTCTGTGGAGTTTCTGGCCGAGCTTGGCAGCACCGGCGGGGCAGACTTCGACGCACTTGCCGCAGGCGACACAGTTGGCCGGGTCGACATGGGCGCGGTACGCGGAAGCGGACATGTACGGGGTGTTGAACAGCTGCGAGGTGCGGAGACCGTAGCAGGACCCCGGGGAGCAGTTGCAGATGCCGACGATGCGCTCGGGGCCGTCGACGTTGACGATCTGGTGGACAAAGCCCTTCTTCTCGGAGCGGTTGATGATCTCCAGCGCTTCGTCGCGGGTGATGTAGTGCGCGTCTTTGCCGGAGGTGACGAGGAATTCGGCGATGTCTCCGACACCGATGCACATGTAGCCTTCGATGTCGCCGACGCCTTCGCCACGGATGCGCTGCGCTTTCCGGCAGGCACAGACCATGGTGCAGAAGGTGTCATATTTGTTCAGCCAGTGGGAGAGGTGCTCGACGCTGACCTGTTCGTTGGTGTTGGGGATGGCCTTCTCGACGGGGATGACGTGCATGCCGATGCCGGCACCTCCCGGAGGCACGAGCTTCGCGGCCAGTTCCAGCGGCTCCTGGGGAGCGAGGTTGAACATGGTGGCCACTTCGGGGTGGTCGTCCGGAAGAGTCGGGTGTTCGACCATGTATTCACCGGAACCGATGACCCATTTCGGGATGGCATACTGGATGCTGTGGTCTTTGTTGTCCCGGTTCTGTTCGATGATGCCGATCCAGAGCAGGTGGTCGACGACTTTCTGGGCCTCTTCGACGCTCATGTTGTTCTGGAGCGCGAGCCAGGTGATGTCGCGGCCTTTACGGCGTTCCTTGAAGCTGAGCATGAATTTGACCTCGTCCTTCGTCAGAAGGCGGTCGAGGATCCAGAAATCCATATGGTTCTCGTGCATGCCGCCGGGCAGTTTGCGCGGGATGTTGTCGGTGATCAGCTTAGCCAGTTTGATGACGAGTTTTTTCTTCTCGGGGTCATCACAGTGGTAGGGTTCATGCGGAAAGTCAAAGTCGCTGACGTGGATCCGCGGGTTTACTTCTTGTGGCATAATACTTTTCTCCTTCCCAAAACTTCATAATATACTGGTCTAACCAAAACCATTCTAGTATTGAAACGTTTTATAGTCAACGATTGACAAAAAGTGTTTAATATGGTTAGACCAAACAGGGCGGCACTCCCCGCCGAAAACTGTGGGGAGGAAAAAGAGCGCCGCAGAGACGCTTGGGGGAAAGGCGACGACAGCGGAACGCTCGTGCCGCCGCGCGGTTCGGGATGGCAAGTGGATCGGCGGCCTCTTTTGACGGAACCCATTGGGAGTGCCGCCTTACAATTTAGTTCCAATATTTTTACAAATGTGGTATGATGACAGTGTATTTTTTGTGAAAGGAGATATGAGTGTTATGGATACTTTCAACGATACGTTAGAAAGACTGTTCCAGCTCAAAGAACGTGGCACGACGGTCCGCACGGAAATCGTCGCCGGTCTGACCACGTTCCTCGCCATGGCCTACATCCTGGCGGTCAACCCGAGCATCCTCGGTAACGTCATGGACGCGAACGGCGTCTTCGTTGCCACTGCTCTCGCCTCGGCCCTCGCGACGTTCCTGATGGCTTTCATCGCGAACTATCCGATCGCCCTGTCCGCCGGCCTCGGCCTCAACGCATACTTTGCCTTTACGGTCTGTCTCGGTGAACTGAAAGACGTCCCGGACCCCTGGACCATCGCTCTGACGGCGGTCTTTGTCGAGGGTCTCATCTTCATCCTGATGTCTTTCTTCAAGTTCCGCGAGAAGATCGTCAACGGCATCCCGCAGAACCTGAAGCTCGGCATCACCGCCGGCATCGGTCTGTTCATCACCATCATCGCTCTGAAGGGCGCCGGCATCGTCATTGCCGACGAAAGCACCCTCCTCGGCCTCGGCTCCTTCGCGAGCCCCGAAGTGGTCCTGTGCCTCGTTGGCTTTGTCGTCATCGCGGTCCTGACCCATTACGAGATCACCGGTGCCATCCTCATCGGCATCCTGATCACCTGGGCCCTCGGTATGATGGCGCAGCTCGCCGGATGGTACGAAGGCCTCAGCCTGTTCCCGACATTCTCCGAAGGCCTGCACCTCGACGCCATCAAGAACACCGCGTTCCACCTGAACTTCAGCTGGGCCGGCCAGCACCTCGTCGAGTTCCTCGCCATCGTTCTGTCCTTCCTGTATGTCGACCTCTTCGACACCGTTGGTACGGTCGTCGGCGTCGCTGACCAGGCAGGCCTCCTCGACAAGGACGGCAACCTGCCCCGCGCAGGCGCAGTCCTCATGTCCGACGCCATCGGTACGACCGCAGGTGCTCTCCTCGGTACGTCCACTGTCACTTCGTTCGTCGAGTCCAGCGCCGGCGTTGCCGCAGGCGGTAAGACGGGTCTGACCTCTGCCACCACCGGTACCATGTTCCTCGTCGCGCTGTTCCTCGGGCCCATCTTCCTGGCTATCCCGACCTTCGCGACCTCCGCGGCCCTTCTTTATGTTGGTATGCTGATGATGTCCTCTGTCACCAAGATGAAGTTCGACGGCGACATCGCGGACTCCGTCGGCGGTTTCATGGCCATCGCCATGATGCCCCTGACCTACTCCATCGCCAACGGCATCCATCATCAAAGTCTGCACCGGCAAAGCCAAAGACGTCAGCCCCATCATGTGGGTCATCTTCGTCCTCTTCGCCCTGCGGATCGTGACCCTGGTCACGAACTTTATGTAAGTTCACTGAAACAATGTAATAGACCTTTTCGGAAGCCGGTCCTCGGGGCCGGCTTCCTTTTGTTTTGAAAACGGTTCCATAACGCCGGGGAAAAGGGGGTTGCACTTTTTTCTAAAAAGACTATAATAATGGCACTGTCTATCCTTGGAAATCAAATTAAGCAAAAGAAAATTTTGCACAATTTAATTTCTGGAGCTGACAGAAAACAGGACAAAAATGCTACAGAACAAGGAGCAAACACTATGAATACTATGAAAATCATTGACATGACGCTGAGAGAACCCGGCCAGCGTAACGCCGCCGGCATGTCGTTCAAAGAGAAACTGGAGATCGCCCGGTCCCTCGATCGGCTGAAATTGGACACAATTGAATTGCCTCCAATCGGGGCCGCAAAAGCGGACCAGCTCTCCAACAAGACCATCGCCTCGATGGTCAGCACCGCTCTGTCCGCCGCCGTCGAAGTCGGTGTCGGCATGGTCGAAGAGACCTGGGAGAGCATCCGCACTGCCCGTCATCCTCAGCTAAACCTCCTTGTTCCTGTTTCCACCGTGCAGATGGAGTACACCTGCCATAAAAAAGCGCCCGCCATGCTGGAGCTCATCGCCGAACAGGTGAAGCTCTGCCGCTTCTTCTGCGAGAACGTCGAGTTCTCCGCGGTCGACGCCACCCGTGCCGAGACCGACTTCCTGTACAAAGCAGTGAAGACCGCCATCGGGAACGGCGCCAACCGCATCACTCTGTGTGACTCCGCAGGCATCTTCCTGCCGAACGAGTTCGCGGACTTCGTCACGGCCCTGAAAGAGAACGTCCCCGAAATGGAGAACGTCGAACTCTACGTCCAGGTCTCTGACGAGATGGGCATGGGCATCGCCTGTGCCGCCGCCGCTGTCGCCGCCGGTGCGAACGGTGTCAAGTGCACCGCTGTCCCCGCCGGTCTCCCGACCCTCGAGCAGGTCGCGACCCTCGTCCAGAAGAAGGGCGCCGACATGGACATCGCTGCTTCCATCAAGACCACCGACCTGCAGCGCTCCGTCACTCAGCTCGAGCGCGTCCTCGCTCCCATCGAGGAGACCGACTCCGCGTTCCGGGACATGGGCCTGGGCGATGTAGCCGGTGTCACCCTCGACGCCAACGACAGCATCACAGACGTCATCGCCGTGGTCGAGCAGATGGGCTACGACCTCTCCGAAGAGGACAATGCGAAAGTCTACGAAGCGTTCCTTCGTGTCGCCAATAAGAAACATTTTGTAGGAACCCGTGAGCTGGATGCGATCATCGCCTCCACCGCCATGCAGGTCCCGACCACCTACCGCGTCAAGAACTACGTCATCAACTCCGGTAACGTCATCACCGCGACCGCGAACCTGCTCGTCGAGCGCGACGGCAAGGAGATCCGCGGTGTCGGCGTCGGCGACGGCCCCATCGATGCCGCCTTCGATGCCATCGAGCAGATCATCGGCCACCACTACGAGCTGGACGACTTCCAGATCCAGACCGTCACCGAAGGCCGCGACGCCATGGGCTCCGCCCTCGTCAAACTCCGCGCGGACGGCAAAGTCTACTCCGGCAGCGGTATTTCCACCGACATCATCGGCGCGTCCATCCGCGCTTACATCAGCGCTCTGAACAAAATCGTCTACGACGAAGCGTAAGGAGGGCCATACAGCACTATGAAACTTTCTTTCAGTATCCAGAACTGGGACGGCATCGAGTGGCAGGAATTCTGCGACGTCGCGAAAGACACCAAAATGAAGGGTGTCGAAATGTACGACCTCGAGTCTCCCATCTTCCGGGGCAAGTCCACCCCGACGAACCCTGAGTACGCGTCGGCCACCCGCCGGCACCTGCAGAATGCCGAACTGAGCATCCCCTGCATCGACACCGTTGCCGACTTCACGGACGCGGACTTCCTGTCCGAGTTCACCGAGACCATGGAAGTGGCCGTCAACCTCGGCATCCCGTCCATCAGCGTCCACACGACCAGCGCGGACCACGACACCAACGTCGAAGCCCTGACCATCCTCAAGGAGATGTCCGAAGACTTCCCGGTCGCCATCCTCGTCGAGACCACCGGCACCTACGCGGACACCGGGCTTCTGCGAGAACTCCTCAACGAGTTCGCGGACGACCAGGAACTGGCCGCCTGCTGGAACATGTACGCCACCTGCGCGGAGGGCAATGAGGACGCGGAGACCACCATCACGAACCTCGGCGCCTACGTCCACCATGTCCACATCCACGACTACCATAAAGTGGCCGGCGATGTATCGCCCGAACTCATCGGCGAAGGTGAACTGCCCCTCAAGGAGCTCATGAACGCGCTGCGCTCCGTCAACTACGACGGTTTCATCTCCCTGCAGTGGGACCCGGCGTGGATCGAGGGCATCGATGACATCGAGATCATCCTGACCCACTTCCACAGCTGCATGCGCCGCTACCGTCCGACCCGCTATAACCTCAAACACCTCCAGTGGAACAAGGCCCATACCGGCCGCTATGTCTGGGAGAAGGAAAAGCTCATCGACAAGACCTTCCCCGAAGTCCTCGACCGCATGGTCGAAGAGTTCCCGGACCAGACCGCCATCAAGTTCACGACCCTCGACTACACCCGCACGTACTCCCAGTTCCGGGATGACGTCGACGAGTTCGCGAGAGCGCTCGTGTCCCTGGGCGTCAAGGCAGGCAGCAAGGTCACCATCTGGGCCACCAACGTTCCCGCCTGGTTCCTGACCTTCTGGGCCGCCACGAAGATCGGCGCGGTCCTCGTCACCATGAACACCGCATACAAGATCCACGAGGCGGAGTACCTGCTCCGTCAGTCGGACACCCACACACTCGTCATGATCGACGGCTACCGGGACTCCAACTACGTGGACATCATCAATGAACTGTGCCCCGAACTGAAGGACAACAAACCGGGCCAGCCGATGCACGCGAAGCGCCTGCCGTTCCTGCGGAACGTCATCTCGGTCGGCTTCCGGATGCCCGGCGCTCTGACCTGGGAAGAGGCCCTCGAGTACGCGGACCAGACCCCCATCGAGGAAATCCGCCGCATGCAGGCGGCCGTCGATGTCAACGACGTCTGCAACATGCAGTACACGTCCGGCACCACCGGCTTCCCGAAGGGCGTCATGCTGACCCACTACAACATCGTCAACGACGGCAAGACCATCGGCGACGGCATGGACCTCTCGACCGCGGACCGCATGATGATCCAGGTCCCCATGTTCCACTGCTTCGGCATGGTCCTCGCCATGACGGCGACCATGACCCACGGCGGCACCATCCTTCCCATCCCGTACTTCTCGCCGAAGTCGTCCCTCGCTTGCATCAACAATGAACGCATCACCGCCTTCCACGGCGTCCCGACCATGTTCATCGCCATGCTGGCCCATGACGACTTCCCGAAGACCGACTTCTCCTACATGCGCACCGGCATCATGGCGGGCTCGCCCTGCCCGGTCGCCGTCATGAAGGACGTCGTCGACAAGATGAACATGAAGGAGATCGTCATCGTCTACGGCCAGACGGAAGCGTCCCCCGGATGCACCATGAGCCGGACGACCGACCCCATCGACGTCCGCGTCAACACGGTCGGTTCCGCGTTCCCCGGCGTCGAGTGCAAGATCGTCGACCCGGAGACCGGTGAGGACTGCCCGGACGAAGTCATCGGCGAGTTCGTCGCCCGCGGCTACAACATCATGAAGGGCTATTACAAGATGCCCAAGGCCACGGCGGCCGCCATCGACAAGGACGGCTGGCTCCACACCGGAGACCTCGCCTGCCGCACGCCGGAAGGCAACTACCGCATCACCGGTCGTCTGAAGGACATGATCATCCGCGGCGGTGAGAACATCTACCCGAAAGAGATCGAAGAGTTCATCTACACGCACCCGAAAGTTTCCGACGTCCAGGTCATCGGTGTCCCGGACAAGGGCCTCGGCGAAGAGATCATGGCCTGCATCATCCTCAAAGAGGGCGAGACCATGACCGAGCAGGAGATGAAACAGTTCGTTCTGGACCACATGGCGAAACACAAAGTGCCGAAGTACATCGACTTCGTCGACAGCTTCCCGATGAACGACGCCGGTAAGATCCAGAAGTACAAAATGCGTGAAGCCGCCATCGAGAA
>ONFJ01000101.1 GCA_900317085.1 uncultured Eubacteriales bacterium
CCGCATGGAACAGCTCATCAACGAGAAGAGCGCGAAGGAACTGGGCCGCGCCCAGGGCTACACCTTCGGTCTCGGCAAACGTCATAAGGGCTGAGCGTACATCGCCACATAAGACATAAAAAAGGACCCCGAAACGGGGTCCTTACTTTTTTGTGTTATTCACGTTCGGTGAAGAAACCGATGGCGGCTTTGACGGCCTGGAAGGTGATTTCGGCCATTTCCTGCGGCGGGTGCTTGAAGTCGGAGTTGACCCAGTCCTTGATGATGGACAGGATGCCGTAGGTGGAGAAGAGGGCCGTGATGTTCAGGACTTCCTTGCTGATGGGCTGCCGTTTCGACAGGTAGAAGACCGTCAGCAGTTTGTAGATGTCGTCACAGATCTTCTTCGTCATGTCCGCTTCTTTCGGGGACATGAGCAGGAGACGCGTGGTCGTCTTGTTTTCATAAAGATAGGTGAGGATCTCATTGTACATGTAGAGATATCCGTTTTCGCCGGGCATGTCCGCATGTGCTTTCATGATGATCGTGTAGATCTGCTTCGTAAAAGAGTCACAGATCTCATCGACGAGCTCGTACGTTCCGTTGTAGTGGAAATAGAAGGTGCTTCGGGAGATGTCGGCACGCTTCGTGATGTCTGTGATGCTGATCTTGTCGATGTCTTTCTTTTCATCGAGCAGTTCAAGGAAGGCCGTGACGATGGCCTGCTTTGTTTTGCGGATCCGTCTGTCCATAACACTTGCTCCTTGTCGTTTCGTGACTGTTCGTTACCTGACAAAAGATTAACACTTTGTCTTAACAATGCTCATTTACCATATATTTTATAATACAAAACAAAGCTATCTGTCAAGTTTGTTCGGTCAAAAAGACTATTTGATAAATTTTTTACATACGTATCTCTTGAGCAGGTTCCGTTCGAGTGATAAAATATCGGAGAATTCGACGTACATCGCCAAAGGAGGGAACGAAAAGACTATGGCAAACATCCATGACTATCTGTATTGGAGAGGCGATTTACCGCTCGACCAGATCCCGCTCAATGAACTGGACGGACTGGTCCTGACCCGGTTCGCGTACATGCCCTTCGAAGAGCTGACGCTCGGTCAGAATGAAACGGTGGGGAGCCTCTGCAAAAAGCTGAAGACCCTGCCGGCGGACAAGTTCCGTCTCGCGGTGTCAGACTTCGTCAAGCACAACGATGCCGACGCGGTGGTCCAGTTCGCGGCCATCACGCTGTACCTTCCGGACGACTCGCTGTACATCGCGTACTGCGGTACGGACTCCACGCTGGTGGGCTGGAAGGAAGACTTCTACATGTCCTTCATGGAAGACGTCCCGGCCCAGATGGAAGCCCTCGACTACGCGAGGAAGATCCTGAAGAAGAACCCCGGGAAGAAGTTTTACCTGGGCGGACACTCCAAGGGCGGCAATCTGGCCATCTATACCGCGGTCAACCTGCCGGCGGAGCTGAAAGCGAACCTGCTCCACGTCAGCAACTATGACGGTCCCGGTTTCCCGAACAGCTACATCCAGAGCCACGACTTCGGCAGCGTCCTCGACCGGATCGACACCTTCATTCCGCAGGAGTCCATGATCGGACGCATCCACGAACACGCAGAAGGCTTCCAGGTCGTCGAGAGCACCGAGAGCGGTATCCAGCAGCACGACATCTATTCCTGGCTGATGGGCCCGACGCTGATGACCCTGCTCGACAAGGCAGATGACGCGTCGGAGATCACATACCGTGCCATTCAGAACATCCTGCAGAGCACGTCGCCGGCCCAGCGGAAAGAGTACATCGACCGTATCTTTGACCTGCTGACGTCCACCAACGCCAACTCGTTCGATGAAGTTTTCAAGAACCTGCCGACCAGGCTCGATGGAGTCATCAAGAGCGTGGCAGCCATGACGAGAGAAGACCATAAGGAGAACCAGGAGATGATGTCCGCCATGGTCCGTTCGTTCCTGGACGCTGCACTGTCGTACCACGAGGAGAAACTCCCGGACTTCGGCGGCCTGCTCACCAACTTCAAGTTCGACATCCCGGAACTGCCGGTGCTCGAAAAGCTGAAGGAAAAACTGTAATATGTTCCGATAAAAAAAGCGGAGGACTGTTCTCAGTCCTCCGTATTTTTGTGCGCTATTTTATTCAGGGGGTTCGCGTCGGTCGCGGACTTCAGCTGTTCGTTGACGACGTGGGTGTAGATCTGCGTGGTGCCGACGTTCTCATGACCGAGGATCTCCTTGAGCAGCAGGACATCGACGTCGCCGTACTGGTACATGAGTGTGGCCGCCGTATGGCGCAGCTTATGGACCGAATAGCCCTCGAGTCCGGCTTTCTCTAGAGTCGTGTAGACGATGTGCTGGACCGTCTTCGGGGAGATCCGTTGCTTGCGGTTGCTGAGGAATAGTGCCTCCTTGTCCTTGACACCGTCGACGGGACGGACCTTCATGTAGTCGTTGATGGCGGCGATGCAGGCGTCGTTGAAGTAGATGGTTCGTTCCTTGTTGCCCTTGCCGGTGATCTTGACCGTGTTGTCGTCCCGAATGTCCGTGTAATTGAGGCTGACGAGCTCTGAGAGACGCATTCCGCAATTTAAGAAGAGAGTGATGATCGCGTAGTCGCGCTCCTTGTTGGGGCCCTCAGCGGCTTTTGAGAGCAAGGTCATGGACTCGTCGAGGGTGAGGTACTTTGGCAGGGACTGTTTCATCTTGGGCGTCTCGAGTTCCTGCATGGGGTTTTCATCGATGACATGCTTCTGGACCGTGCAGTACTTGAAGAACGCACGCAGCGTCGAGACCTTCCGGGCGCGGGTCCGGGCCGAGTTGTCCCGTTCGTCCTTGCACCAGGAGAGGAACGCGTAGGCGTCCGCCAGCGTGATGCGCCGAATGTCCTTCTTGTCGATGTCCGAGATGTCGATCTCCTCGAGGGGAGTGTCCTCCGGTACATCGCCCCAGTAGATCTTCAGAAAGCGGAAGAAGAGGCGAAGGTCCGACGCGTACTCCGAAATGGTGTTCTTCGACTTGTTCCGGATGGCGTCCATATAGTTGAGGAATTCCACCATGAGAACGGGGAAGTCCTTGTAGTCCTGCCGGGTGATCATTCTGTCACGTTCCTTTCGTGGGCGATGTACCCTGTTTGGCGATAATTATACAAAATATTTCAAAAAGACTCAAGAGGCTTCCCCGGCGGGGAAGGGTTCGATTTTTCAAAAAACGACACAGTTTTGCGGTTTGTCAGAAAAGCAATAGCACTTATGTAAATGTCGTTCGACATAACTTGCCAATTATTTAAGATATCGTCACTTATAGAACAACTGCCGTGAAAAGCGTCCTTTTTTTCTGGAAAACATATGATATATTGTACGCGGATAAATATTACTGGATTTTTCAAGGAGAAGAAACTATGGCGATCATGCGTCTGGCAGACACCTTCCAGTCTGCATCTCAGGACCCGAACGAGGTCCAGTATTACATCTGGTTCGACTCGGAGACCGCTCCGAAGGCGTGCCTGCAGCTGACCCACGGTGTGGCGTGCTACATCGACCGCTATGAAGAACTGGCCCGGTACTTTGTCCGCAACGGCTACGCCGTCTGCGGCATGGACAACCTCGGCCACGGCAGGACGGCCGGCTTTGAACGTCTCGGCATCATGCCGGACGACGGCGCTGATGCTGTCATCGAGGACATGCATACGCTGACGGGTATCATGAAAGACAAATTCCCGGGACTGCCGTACATCCTGCACGGTCACAGCCTCGGTTCCATCTACGCGCGCTGCTACTGCATCAAATGGTCGGACGAACTCGACGGCGCCATCTGGGAAGGCTCCGGCTGGGTCCCGTCGCTGGTCGAGTACCTGGTGCCGGTCATGCAGAAGATGTCCGAAGTCGGCGGCCCGGAGAACTCCAACAAGTTCGCCGCCAACGCCGGCAACGTCATCCTGGACTTTGGCATTTTCCCGCCGGAGACCCTGCTCGCGTGGCTGTCGAAGGACAAGGTCAACCAGAAGCTGTACATCGCGGACCCGTATAACGGCGCACCGGCATCCAACTCCATGAACCGCGTGCTCATCGAGAACCTTGCCAAGTGCAGCAAAAAGAACTGGTTCCAGAACATCCGCAAAGACCTGCCGGTGTTCATCTGTTCCGGTGACAAAGACCCGATCGGCCTCTGGAGCTGGGGCATCCGCCGTCTGTTCCTGAGCTGTGTCGATCATCTCGAGAACATGACCTTCAAACTCTATGACGGCCGTCATGAGATCCACAACGACTTCTGCAAGGACGAAGTCTGGAAGGACCTCCTCGACTTCTGCAACGAAGTCGCCGACGGCGCATACAAGGCGTGATCCGCTCTTCCAATAATACGTGTGGTGGTATGAGAAAAACCTCTGGAAATCTCCAGAGGTTTTTGTCTTGTAGTCGTTAATCGCGGAACGTGAATTCGTCCTTGTGGTCTTCCTGAAACTGGCGGTAGAGCTTGTCCAGCAGCTTCTGGTCCTCGATGATATCGAAGTCCTGTTCGCCGTCCTCGCTCTCGACGAGCTGCAGGATGAGCACTTCGGCGTTGTCGAGGTCGCCTTCGAGGGGGAGGAGGGCCACATATTTGCAGTGGTCGTATTCGATGTAGTCGAGGAACTCGAAGGGCACTTCGTTTCCGTCTTCGTCGTACAGCGTGATGAGGTTTTCGTTCATAGGATACTCCTTAACAGTTTTGGTATGGACACATTGTAACGGATTTTGAGTGCCCGCGCAACCGGAACGTTTTGTCTGCGGGAGAGAAGCTTGATATATACTTGTTAAATAATTCACAAATAGGGGAATCTAATTCAGAAATGACAGGGAACGCTTTCTATATACCCGTCTGACAGTGCTTTCCCGGCCCGTTTAGGCCTGTTTTGGGGCGATTTACACCTTGGAAAGTCCAAAAAACCGCGTAGTTAAGCTAAAAAATGGCATTTCAAAAGCTCAAATATGGCTCTGAAAGCCTTAAAATAGCTCAAAAACCCAAATTCAACCAGGATTTTCGTCACAGAGGCTGGGTCGTTCAAAATATTTCTATTGAATGGAACCAACAGCGAGTTCTGGAATGAATGAGGGTTCGAAGAGAAATGCGTAGATGAATGAGCGATTTGCAGCGAATAGAAATGATTGAAGCGAAGCGATCATAAAAACGAAAACAGAAAATAAAAGTGCGATCATAAAAAGTGCAACAGCAAAAACAACAATAGAAAAGAAACTATAATAACTATATAAAATAGATGAGCCTGAAAATGGCGCAGATACTGGAGTTTCGGGAAATGCCTGTCCAGAGCCTCATTTCCTGAAATCCCTCCCCTGAATTATACAAAACATTTATTTTGTATAATTAT
>ONFJ01000056.1 GCA_900317085.1 uncultured Eubacteriales bacterium
CCTTTGCGGCGCTCTGGACCAACGGGGTCCAGGCGGTCGGCAGCATCCTCGTCTTTGCCGTCCTGGCGCTCGCGTTTGAAAAGAGCCGTCTCCGGCAGTACCTGCGGTGAATCGCCCGCACTATTATAAAAAGAAACGTGCCATCCGTTCCGGATGACACGTTGTTTTTTTATTCACTTGCTTTGCCGCGCTTCGGCCGGAGCTTTTCGAGAAGCGGCCAGGGATCGAGCAACGCATTCACCGGGACCGTGAAGGGTTTCCAGGAGAACAGGTAGGTGAGGGCGAACATCAGCACGACGGACAGGAGCAGGTGATACCAGAACGACTGGTGGATGAAGTCGACCGCCCAGTCCATGTGGATGATGACGTCGAGGACCGGCAGATGCCAGAAGTAGACGGACAGCGTCCGGGCGCCGAGCTCGGTCATGTGGGGGACAGACAGGCGCGGGACCAGGGTGAAGAACCCGAGGATGACGACCGCGCTGATGAGGTATGCGAGGCCCCGGTACAGGAACTCGGCCGGGCCGAGCGCGTTCGGGATCTCGTCGTAATTGTTCTGCCCCGTAAAGAGCCTGCGCAGCAGGTAGACGTGTTTTTCAAAGACGACGCAGATGACGAACCACAGAAGGAATACGAACGCTCCTCCGGCGCGGACCGCCTTTTTGTCGAGAAACTCCGCGAACCGGTTCCGGTCCAGCATGTACCCCGCGTAGAAGAAGGGGAAGAACACGATGATCCGGGAGAGGGAGAACCCTTCGCTGATGAAGGGCACGTACCCGACCGCGAGACCGACGACGATGGTCGCCGGGAACACATATTTCGGCGGGTATTTCCTCAGAAGCCAGGCGATGGAATAGGACGCGAACAGGGCCAGCATGAACCAGGAGATCTTGTTCTGGTCGTAGAAACTGAACCCGTGTTCCGGCTTCCTGATGTGGATGGAGAGGTCCCGGAGGAACCCGAGGACCAGACAGACCAGCACATAGGGCAGGAGTTTTTTCCAGTTGTATTTGTCCGCCTGAACCGTCCGTTTGGAGAACAGGCCGGAGATGAAGAGGAACGCCGGCATATGGAAACTGTAGATGAACAGGAAGAGGCTCCTGTCATAACCATAGTATTCACAGCCCCGTTCGATGGCGTGCCCGAGGACGACGAGAAGGATGAGAAGGAACTTCGCGTTGTCCCAGCGCGGGTCGCGTTTGACGGTTGGCAGAGGGATCAGATCCTTTCTCTCATGCTGCGGATGGTGCGGCGGAACATGTCTTCCATACCGACCGAGGGGACGTATCCGATGGACTTCAGCTTCGAAGCGTCCAGCCGGATGATCATTTGCGGGTTATAGCCGAAGGAAGAGAGGTCCTCCGGGATCTCGATCCGGACGTTGACACCGGCTTCCGGTTCGAGGCCGGCGACCAGTTCCGCCATCTCGCGGATGGAGCAGGCGGTGTCCATATTGGTGACGTTGTAGGCCTCGCCGCTCTCACCCTTCAGAAGGATGGTGTAGAGGGCGCAGACCGCGTCGGCGGTGTAGCAGTAGCTGCGGACCGTGGAGCCGTCCGTGTGGAGAACGATGTCCTTCTTCTCCATGAGACAGCGGGCGAACTCCGCGAAGACACGGCCGTCGTGGTATTCGACGCCGGCGCCGAAGGTCTGGGAGAGGCGGGCCACCTTGACGGGTACACCGTACTCGGACGCGTAGGATGCGCAGAGGCATTCCACCATCCGTTTGCCTTCGGAGTAGCTGCTCCGCACGGAGAGGGGATCGATGAGCCCGTAGTCCGACTCGGAAATGGTCGGGTTCTTCCCGTCGGGGACGCCGTACACTTCGAGCGAGGAGAGGTATACCATGCCGGAGACCTGTTTGTCTCTCGCGAACTGGAGGAGACGGTCGGTGCCGTAGATGGCGGTCTCAATGGTCTCGACCGGACTCTCGACGAAGAACTTCGAACCGGTGGGGCTGGCGCCGTGGACGATGTAGTCGACGGGCTTGTCGTATTCGACGGGACGGGAGAGGTCGCCGATGACGAAGTCGAGCTTCCCGTTCGGAAGCACATCTTCGAACATCGCCTGTGCCTTCTGCTCATTGCGGATGAAGGCGGCTACCGTGATGTCCGCGTCGTAGAGGCGATTTGCCTCGAGCAGAGTCCGGACCATCTGCGAACCGATGAGACCGGTGGCGCCGGTGATGAAGACGGTCTTCCCGGAAAGTGCCGGGAGCAGGCCGTTGTCGTTCAGTGTTTTTGCGCAGAGGGCCATGTCCTCCCGCAGTACGGAATCGGTCATGGTCAGCTCTCTTTCGGCTTGCGGAAGGTGTTGATCTTCGTGCGGTTGCCGTTGGTGAGACCGAAACCGAAGGTCTGCTCGTTCTCACGGTACTGCAGGAGCGCACGGAACATGTATACGTCTTCCGGTGTGGTGACTTTGATGTTGCCCCGGTTGCCCTCCACCATGTGGACGGGGATGCCCAGTGTGTGGCAGATGGTGCAGTTGTCGACCATGTTCTCGTAACCGTTTTCCGTGGCACGGATGCGGTCGTGCGCCGCAATGATGTCTTTCAGGACAAAGGTCTGGGGAGCCTGCGCCGCAAAGGTGTCTTTCCGGTAGGGGACCTGATCGACGCCCTCGCCGTCATGGCTCAGAAGGATGGTCTCATAACAGGGGGTGCAGGTGATGGCGTTGCCCTTTTCCTTCGCGGTCTCGATGTTTTCGGTGATGACATCGTAAGAGACGAAGGGACGAACGCCGTCGTGGAGCAGCACGATGCTGTCGTCGGGGTTCTCGGACTCCGCCTTCTTCAGCAGATTGTAGATGGTATCCTGCGCGCTGGAACCGCCCGGGATGACGTCCGCCACCTTGGTGAGGCGGTACTCTTCGCAGAGGGATTCCACGTACGGGATGTAGTCTTCCAGAGTGGAGATGTAGATCTTGTCGATCTTCGTGTGCCACTGGAACAGACGGACCGTGTGGACCAGGACCGGCATGGAGTTGATCTCGAGGAACTGTTTCGGGATACCGGCACCCATGCGGACGCCGCTGCCGCCGGCAAAGATCAGAGCGATATTCATAAAAGGATCCTCCTTTTGGTTTGCTTAGTCGTGGGTGTCCTCTTTCTCTTCCTCGTCGTCCGATTCCTCACGGGGCGTCAGGGAGGAGAAGTCGAGGTGGTGAAGCAGTTCGACACCGTCTTCGACCGCCTTGATGTTCGCCTGAAGGTCTTCCGGGATGTTGCCGAGGACGATCCAGTCGATGACGCGGTCGGAGGCGCCGGAGTCGATGTAATCGAAGTGGACATCGACATACTCCTCGACTTTTTCGTAGTCGAAGTCGTCGTTCTCAAGGGCGGTCATGACTTCGTCGAAGGTGTGGCAGACCTTGCCCGGCGCCGACTCCTCGTAGTCCCGGTGGAAGCCGCGGGAGAAGGAGTACTGGATCTCGTCGAAGGCGAAGAACAGCATGGGCTTTCTCATGAGGGAGAACTCAAAGATGTTCGAAGAGTAGTCCGTGATGAGCAGGTCGGTCTTGTAGAACAGGTCGTTGATGTTCGGGTATTTGTTGACATCGACGAACTTGTCGCTGTGTTCTTTTTTGATGGGGACCGGTTCGGAGACCCAGGGGTGCATCTTGAAGAGGACCACGGTGTCGTCTCCGCAGAATTCATAGAGCCGGTCGAAGTCGATGAGGTTGTAGGGATAGTGGGCGTCGAAGTGGTTCTTGCCCCGGTAGGTGGGCGCGAAGAGGATGACCCGTTTGCCGTCGATCATCGGGAACTGCTCGAGCAGTTCTTTCTCCTTCTGTGCCCGGTAGTCCGGGTCGAGGAACTCGTCCATACGAGGCATGCCGGTGGGGAGGACATTCTCCGTGTTGATGCCCCAGACTTCGGAGAAGAAGTGGGCGATGTGCCGGCTGCCGGCGATGCCGTATTTGTACTGGCGGTGACAGCCGTTCGGAGCGGGACAGCCCGTGTGGCCCCAGCGGCTGTAGCCGGAGGACTTGAACCCCGCGCCCGCGTGCCAGAGCTGGATGAGAGTGGTGTCTTCGTTCAGGAAGATCCAGTCGAGGATGGGGGCGTGGTCGTCGATGAAGATCATGTCGGACTTGGCCATCTTCCAGAGGACTTTCAGCCAGCTCGGGATGCCGTAATGGGGATTCGCCACCGTGGCGCGGGCGGAGTAGATGATATCGTAATCTTTGTCCATCCCGCGTTCGACCATGCGGTCGGCCACGCTCATGATGTTGGTGCCGAGCGTCTCGCTCTGCTCACTCATGAAGAGGATGGTCGGTTTGGCGTTCTTTCCGCGGAACAGGCGGTTGAGGTCGTGAGAGGTATTGTAGTCCCAGATCATGAACCGGCGTCCGGCTTTGACATAGCGTTTATGGAGGTTCTTTTTGAATTTTGCCATGCCCGTCGGGTTGTTTTCCTGGCGGTCATCGATATTGAAGACTTTGAGGCCGGACTTCGTGAGGTCCATGATGTTGAGGAGGATGCCGAGATCTTCCTCGTCTTCGGTGACAGAGAAGTTGACACAGTACCCTTTGGTCTTGTTGTTGTGCAGGAAGGTGCGGGAACGCTCCTGGAGTTTCGGGGCGAGTTCCGGCGCCACTTCCGGAGCACAGAGGATGTCCGTGCCCTGGCAGGCATAGATAGTGTAGGTGCCGGTGGGCACACACATGACGGCACCGGTGTTCGTCACGTTCAGGGACAGCCGGTAGGTATGCTCATCGAGCTGTTCCGCCTTGTATTTTGCGTTGGCCATCAGGAAGGCCGCGACGAGGTAGAAGTCGAGCGGCTTCGTTGGATCGAAACGGTCTGAATAGTCCACGTTCACGGTGAGGTGCATGTGGATCCGCTCCCATTCGATCTCCGTGATGGTGGCCGAAATGAGATGTTCCTCGATCCGGTTCTTCATGAGGATCTTGCCGGTTTGATTGGATTTGTCTGCCATAAGTAGAACGCCCTTCCTCAAATATTCATTAAATTATAACATATATGGCATAGCCTTTTCCATAGAATTCGACGACCATTTGTGTTAAGATAGCGATATACGTTGGGAGGTGCTTCTATGAGTCTGGAAAGACCGGATTATCTGAATGAAAGTTCCCCGGCAGACCCCGATCTCAACATCAGAGAAGAACCTTCGGTCGCCAACGTCGACGAACCGCCCCGCTATGAAGTGGCGTTTTTCTCGCCCGAATTCATGGAGGTCATCGAAGAGAACCGCCGCATGGAGCACGAGCTGCTGGAACACTGGCAGAGCGATGCGGACAGCGGAGACCCGGAAGCGCAGCTGCAGATGGGGATCAACCATCTGTACGGCATCGGGGGCGTCGAACGGGACGACCGGAAAGCATTCGAATACTTTGAAGCCGCCGAGTCGGGCAGTCCGGAAGCGGACTACTGGCTGGGGCTCTGCTATATGAATGGCATCGGGACCGACGAGGACCCTGTCAAAGGCTTTGATCTGCTCAAACAGGCGGGTGACCACGAAGACCCGCTGGCGCTCTGCGCCCTCGGTGCCTGCTATGAGAACGGCATCGGAACGGAGCCGGACCTGAAGGAAGCGGTGTTCTGCTACACAGCGGCGATGGACCGCGGTTCTGTCGAAGCGGCATTCCAGCTGGCGGAACTGCATCTGCTCGGCCGGGGCGTTGCCCGGGACGACAAAAAGGCGCTCGAACTCTACCGCAAGGCGGCAGAGGGCGGCGACCACCGCGCGCTCTTCATGCTGGGCTTCTGCTTCGAGACCGGCGCCGGCGTGGAGCGGGACTATGAAAAAGCGGCCTCCCTGTACCGGGAAGCGGCGGAAAAAGGCGTCCAGGAGGCGAACTGCTTCCTCGGTGTCCTGTACTTCAACGGCAGAGGCGTCCCGGAGGACCGGGAAGAGGCCGTGCGCCTGTTCCGCCTCGCCGCGCACGAAGGCTTCCCCCGGGCAAACTTCCTGCTCGGTTACTGCTACGACTTCGGGTTCGGCGTAGAAGCCGACCTCGAGACCGCACTGGAATTTTACTGGAAAGCGGCCGAACGGGGCGACGTCGACGGCATGTACCAGATCGGCCTCTGCTGCGAGACCGGACACGGAACCGCGCAGAACTACGAAAAGGCGGCCGAGTGGTATGAAAAAGCCGCCATGGCGGGAGACCCCCGTTCCATGGTGCGGCTCGGTGTCCTCTGCGAAGCCGGGACCGGAGTCCCGAAAGATGAGTCGAAAGCGGTCTCCTGGTACCAGATGGCCGCCGGCCTCGGGAACCCCGAAGGCATGACGAACCTCGCGGTTCTGCTGCGGCAGGGGAAAGGGACCGAGGCGAACTACCCGGAGGCGGCCCGTCTCCTGGAGACGGCATCGGAACTCCAGAACCCCCGGGCGATGTACTTGAGCGGCCTTCTGTACCTCGAAGGCGATGAACAGCACCCCCGCGACGAACGCCACGCGTTCCGTCTGTTCCTCGACGCCGCGGAAGCCGGGTACGAAAAAGCCTGGCACGCAGTCGCCCATTGCCGGGAAAACGGCATCGGCACGCTGGCGAACCCTGTCCGGGCGGCCACCGACTACCGGCTGGCGGCAGAATACGGCCTGCCGGATGCCCAGTTCCGTTATGCGGTCCTGCTCCGCCTCGGCGAAGTCGTCCGTCAGAACGATGAAGAATCCTTCCGATGGCTCAGCAAAGCGGCGGCCCAGGGACATCCGGACGCCATCTGTGAACTCGGATATTATTACGATAAAGGGATCGCCGTTCAAAAAGACCCCATCCGGGCACGGCACCTCTTTGAAGAGGCGGGCTCCCTTGGCTGCGCCCGTGCCATGACCAATCTGGCCCAGCTCTATGCAGTCGGACGGGGCGTCGAACCGAACGAGGAAAAAGCGGTCGATCTGTTCCTGCAGGCGGCCGATGCCGGCGACCCCTTCGCCATGACCCGCATCGGTGAAATGTATGAAAACGGCGTCGGTGTCAAACAGCAGAAGGACCTCTCGAAAGCCCTTCACTGGTACCGCAGAGCATCCAAAGGGGGAGACCTCGTCGCCTCCGGCGCCCTCGAACGCATGCGCGTCATGTTCCGGGACATGTTCCGCCGGTCTCTGTTTATGACCGCCGGTCTGTCCGCCGCAGGGCTCATCGCCCTCATCCTGTCCCTGGTCGGAGTGTTTCCGCTGGTGACCGGCATCCTCGCCGGCCTCTGTTTCCTCGGAGACCTCGCCATCGCCGGCATGACCCTGCCGCTTTTGAAACAGTATTTTTATTTTTGAGGTGATACCGTATGAAATCGATGAAACTAGCCACCAAAATCTTCCTGGCCGTCACCGGCGTCCTGCTGGCTGCGGCGGGCATCCTGTGCCTCGCGAACCCCCTCGGTGCCGTCAGCACCGTCGCCTGGCTCATCGGACTCGTCCTGCTGGTCTCCGGCATCGGCACGGCGATCTACTACTTCATGTTCGGAAGCTTCCTCGTGTTCGCATTTCCGGTCCTGCTGAACGCCATCGGCCACATCCTCTTCGGCGTCATCTTCCTGCAGCACCCTGACGGGACCTCCCGGGTGTTAATCGTGCTGTATGGAATGCTCCTGATCCTCGTGGGTCTGGCCGCTGCCGCCGTCGCCTTTGTGGCCCGGAATTTCGTGCAGAACAAGGCAGTCTTCACGGGCATCCTGGTCGTCGGACTGGTCGCCATCGTCCTCGGCATCGTGGCGCTGACCTCGGATGCCGCCGGCGCGTTCCTCGTCGCCATCCCGGTCGGTCTGGCCCTCGTCCTGATGGGCGTCGGGTACATCGCCCTCGATGTCGCGTTCATCCGCATGGACAAGGCGGGAGAGACGCCGAAGTACTTCAAGGACGTCGACGACGTACCGAAAGAAGCGTAAGAAAATACGGTCAAAAAAACAGGGCCCCGGATGCTTGCATCCGGGGCCTTTCCTGTATAGAATATTGTACTGTACATTTGTAAAAAGAAGGAAGCATCCAAACCCATGAAACGTCCGGACGGAAAAACCATCGCAGTCATCATCGCACTCCTGTTCGTGCTCCTCAGCGGCGCCATCAGTGTGGGGGTCGTCCTCCACGGCATCCACAGCCTGAGCGATGAGAACACGGTCTCGGTCTCCCGGGAGATCGAAGAGGCCAGAGCCGAGCGGGCAGAGCAGAAAAAAGAGAAGAAAACCGAGAAAACGACGACGGAAACCAAGTCGACGAACAGAAAGAATACGAAGGCGGAAAAAAAGAAAGCAGAGTCTAAGGAAGCCAAAACGAAGGATGAACCAACGACTTCTGAAAAAACTGCCAGAACAAAGAAGTCCACTGCGAAAACGACGGAAACAAAGAAAACGACAAAAAAGACCACAAAAAAGACCACGAATAAGACCACCGTCAAGGCGGACGGCTCGAAGGTCATTTACCTCACCTTCGACGACGGTCCCGGACCTTACACGGACAAACTCCTCGGCATCCTCGACGAGTACGACGTCAAGGCGACGTTCTTCGTCACCGGCGTCTATTCGAAGTACCAGGGGTGCATCGCCAAAGAGGCGAAGGCCGGCCACGCGGTCGGGGTCCACTCCTACAGCCACGAGTATTCGGAGATCTACCAGTCCGAGTCCGCCTACTGGGCCGACTTCAACCGGATGAACGAGATCGTCAAGCAGCAGACCGGCAAGCCGACGACGCTGCTCCGGTTCCCCGGCGGAAGCTCCAACACGGTCAGCCGGAAGTACAACGAAGGCATCATGACCCGCCTCACGAAGCAGGCGAAGGAGAGAGGGCTCACCTATGTCGACTGGAACGTCTACGACGGGGACGCCGGTGAGACCACCAGCTCGGAACAGGTGTACAAGAACATCATCCGGGGCGTGCAGCACCAGAAGAAGAGCATCGTCCTCTGCCACGATGTCAAGAGCTACACGGTCAATGCCATGCCGAAGGCCCTTCAGTGGTGCCTCGACCACGGTTACACGTTTGAGGTCCTGACGCCCGGCGGCTTCACGGTCCACCACGACGTCAACAACTGAATAAAAAAGAAACGTCCAGCGGAAGTTCCGGTGGACGTTGTTTTATCTGTGTGGAGTTCAGGCTTTGGCTTCGTCTTCGGCGAAGGCATCCATGAGCTGATGAAGGGTCTTCATGAGGACGACCGCTTTCATGTTGCCGATGTCGAGACCGTCGATCATCTGGCGGGGGACACAGACGGCCATCTGCTTGAGGTCGCGGCCCTTCTCGGTCAGACGGATGATGATGTTCCGTTCATCGCGCGGGTCTCTCGTCCGCTCGACATAGCCCTGGACTTCGAGCTTCTTCAGCAGGGGAGTGAGTGTGCCGGAGTCGAGGAACAGGCGGGAACCCAGTTCCTTGACGTTGACGTTGTCCTTTTCCCAGAGCGCCATCATGGTGATGTAACCCGTGTAGGTGAGGCCGTAGGGCTCCAGCAGGGGCTTGTACCGTTTGATGACTTCCTTGGAACAGACATACAGGGAGAAGCAGAGCTGGTTGTCCAGCTTCAGAAGTTCGTCTTCTCCCGCCATATCCAGTGCTTTCTCAGCAAGTTTCTTTTCAACAGCCATAGTAACTCCTCTTTAAACACGCAATTGAATCGCGATTTCAACTAATTGTGTGTAATTTAACCGTTTTCATTGTGGCGCTTTTTCGCGGAATTGTCAAGTAAAAATCTCTTTTCACTCCGCATTTGGTTGTGTACAATGGATATAGTGATAACTGCGCGACCCTGTCCCACGACCCCTTTGAGGTGGGCGATACCGTGGCTGTTTCCTTCTCTCTGGACCATGCGGTTTCGCTGCCGGAGGACCTTTCGTATCGAAAGCCTTTTGTAAAAAAAGTGCGACTTAAGAAAGCGCCAAAAAGGGTTGACTAGTGACCTTGTATTGGATACAATTCAATTGACTCTTACAGAACTGTTGCCCGAACGGCAGTTCCGAACAATAAGAGCTCACTCTCCATAAATATCCAAAGCTTGAGGAAAACAGTCTGCCTTACCCCGGCGGACTGTTTTTCTTTTTCCCGAAAGGACCTGTTATGAAACACGTAGTATACGATTGCGACAACACCCTCGGTGTCCTCTTCAGTGACGTCGATGACGGCCTCGCTCTGCTCAACCTGCTGGGGGAGCCGGAGACCGTCGACCTCCTCGGCATCACGACGACCTAAAGAACGACGCAAAAAGACCCGCCATTCGGCGGGTCTTGCTTTGTTTACGGGGTTTACTTGATGAACTTGTCGATGATGCCGTAGAGG
>ONFJ01000029.1 GCA_900317085.1 uncultured Eubacteriales bacterium
GCCGGCGCCGCTGCCCTCCGCTTTCACGGAAGTGGCTCTGCGCAGGTTGGTCGGGTTGCCTTTGGAGTCGTAGTTGCCGTAGTAGATGTCGTACTGGAGTGCGTAAGGCACGTTCTTGAAAGTCAGCTTGTAGTTGAGAGCGCCCTCTTCCAGACTGACGATGCTCGGTGCATACAGTTCAAAAGCGCCGCCAACATAGTTGTTTGCCGCATTCGCTTCGCGTTCCGGCGAAGAAGCAGTGACGATGCCAAAGCGGTTCTTCGTAATGGCACGGACATCATAGAGCCGTGTGTTCTGGCTCGGGTCCGCGTAACTCCAGTTCAGGTTATGGGTGAAGCTGGTGGTCTTGCCGTCCACCGTTGCGATCTTGCTGTAATTGCCCGTAGGAGACGTTTTCACGTAGATCTCGTACCCGTCGACACTCAGGTTCCCCTGGGGCTTCACGGCGTTCCAGGAAAGTTCTGCGCCGCTGCTCGTGTAGCGGACGACCGGACGGGTGACCGCGTGTTCTTTATAGTCGATGGCGGAGTCTTCCACGACCTTGCCGTTCTCGACGACATACATGATGCCGTCCAGCACGAACGCGCCGTTGTAGCTGAAGTCCACCTTGCCGTTCTGAATGTACCAGGAACCGAACTCATTGGAAGCGACACCGTTGTAGTTGAAGTTGACCGCGCCGTTCTCGATGCGCCACCAGCCGAACTCATTCTGTGCCACGCCGGTGTAATCGAAGTCGACGGTCCCGTTCTTGAAGTACCACCAGCCGTATTCGTTCTGCGCGACGCCGGTGTAGTTCGTGACAGCTCTGCCGTTCTTCACGCGCCACCAGCCTTTGCGGTTCTGGATGGTGCCCTGTCTCGCGCCACTGTAGCTGACCTGGACTTTACCGTCATCCAGCAGCCAGAATGCCGTCTTCCCTTTGGCTTTGGCGATCTGTTCACCACGTTCATCCGAATAGATGGTACTGCCGTTCTTCTGAGACACGATGTTGTCCAGTTCGAGGAAGCCGTCAAACTTGAAGTTGACCTTGCCTCCGGTAACAAGCCAGTAGCCGTAATCGTTGTAAAAGACGCCATGGGCTTTGAAGTTGACCTTGCCGGCCTCCACACGCCACCAGCCATAGCTGTTGGGTACAACGCCGTAGTAGGTCGTGGCCTTCGTGGTGGTGCCTTTCTCATAGGCATACCACTGACGGTCTTCACCCTGGCGGACTTCCAGGTCTGAGACCTTGTAGCCGCCGTTCGGTTCCGCCATAACAGAGTAAAGCCCCAGCCCGACGATGCCGCAAAGCAGTGCGACCGTCAGGACCAGAGCAGAGACTGTGCTGTGCTTGTTCAGTTTAGCCAGTTGTTTATGTGCGTTCATGAACATCCTCGAATTCTAAAATTCGAACTTGTAAAACTCTCTTTAAGCTTTCGCTCTATTAGTCTAAGCTTGCGCTTATAGCTCTCTATATTCTCGAAAAGTATGGTTAGTCGACGACTTTGCCCTGTTCCACGGTGTACGTGTTCGCGTTGCAGGTGAACTCGCCGCTGTAAGAGAAGTCGACCTTGCCGTCCTTAATGTACCAGTTGCCCAGTTCATTGCCGGCAATACCTTTGTAGTAGGTGTCCACTTCCCCGTCTCTGACGAAAAACCAGTCAGTACCGTCGGTGCAGACGCCGGTGTAGTCATCGACCTTCTGACCGTTGTAGTATGCGACGGTCTTGTCGCCCTCAGCACGAAGCTCGATGTCGCCGAACTTGTAGGCGGGCTCAATGTCCGCATACTTGTCCGACCCCTCGGAGTTATACGGAAGGTCACTCTTGTCGAACTCGGCTGTGGTGGTCGTGTTGGAAAGCACGTCCGGTACGACTTTCTCGGTGGCATCCGGATGCTGAGTCAGGTAAATGACCAGGACGACCATCAGGATGGCCAGAGCGTAGATGAGCCCGGTGATCACTTTACCCTTCGTCGAAAGAGGTCTCTTTACTGCCATACTTACAATTCCTTTCAAAGAGCCTTCGCCCACATTGTTTCACGCATATATGAGAATATTATAATTATATTTAAAAGAAATTGCAATTATAGAGTGTATTTGACGACTCAGCTGCCAGCATATGTCTCAAGTTTCTCACGGTTAGTTCCCGGGGACGGGGAAGCCAAAGAGCGAAGGAGAAAGCCACCTTCCCCTTCCCCGGACCCCTGCCCCTTCCGGCTTTCTCGCAGGCCAAGCAATAGCGATTTTGAAGAGATTTGACAGAAAACCTTTAAAGTCAATGTAGAAATCGGTCAGATATGATGTTCCATCCTATACTGACCGATTCTGATTTATTGTATTTCGGAAAGTCGGTAAGAATACTTTCCTTATGCGCTCCATGACCGACTTGGAAGATGTGGAATTATAAGAAATCGGTCAGGAGGAAATAATAGCGCTTCTCCGACCGATTTTTCATTATGGAACCGCCATAATTACAAGTCTGATGTCCAGTTTAGATGTACACGTGTAATGATTTGAAAATGAAAAATCGGTACAAGTAGCTTGAATTTACTTTCCAGACCGATTTCTCACGGACGCACGCCAACCGAGTCGGTCCCGAAGACGATAATTACTCCACACTGACCGACTATTCAAAAAGGCATGATTCAAAATCGGTCAAAGCTCACCGATTGCAACAAACTGACCGATTTCATGAAACTGCTGACCTGATGAAAGCAGAAAATGAGTATCCTCGCAGGCGGAAAGGCGCAGAGCGCCCCTTTCGCCTGTTGTTTACCCCGCGCCACAGGGCGGAGGTGCTGTCACAGGGCCTTGCCGCACAGATTGCGGCGCACGTGTGCGCCCTTGACAGCACCGAAGAACTGTGGCACCCACGCCCGAAGGGCGTTATTACGCGGACAGCTCTGCTGGAACGCGGATGTTACCGAGGAAGCTTAGAAGTTTTTAAAAGAAAAGAGCCATGTCACTGGGATAGTGACATGGCTCGTGTTTGTGCGGTAGTACAAAAGCCTTACGCCTGTTTTTCGAGAGCCTTGTAGTCGACTTTGCCGGCCGGGGTCAGCGGCAGGTTGGCGCGGAACTCGTAAAGGTACGGACACTCATAGCCGTTGAGCTCGTTGGAAGCAAGCTCACGCAGCTCTTTCTCGACGGTCTCCTGGTCGAGGTTGTTGTCTTCCTTCAGGGAGACGAACGCCTTCAGGCGGTTGTCCTTATCGTTGCTCATCGCGACGACACAGACGTCCTGGATGGCGGGGTGCATCGCCAGAGCCTCTTCGGGAACGATCGGGAACACTTTGTAGCCGATGTTGTCCTGAACAGTGAGGATGATCCTCTTCATACGGCCGGAGATGAACAGAAGGCCGTCTTCGTTGAAGTAACCGAGGTCGCCGGTGTGGATCCAGGACTTGCCGTCCGGATGGACCTTGTGGATATTCTCGGTCTCTTCGGGCTGGTCTTTGTAAGCGAGCATCTCGGTGGAGCAGTGCATGCAGATCTCACCGATCTCGTCGTACTTGCATTCGCAGTTGTTCTCGTTGTCCCAGATGACGAACTCGTTGACCGGGTGCGGGAAACCGACGGAGCCGAGAGCGTTGACAGGATAGTCGCCCTTCGCGTAGCCGCTCGGATAAGTCGTGCAGGCAGAAGCGCCGACTTCGGTCATGCCGTAGCCCTTGACGACTTCAGTCTTACAGCCGTGTGCCTGGATGAACTCGTTGACGTCCGCTTCAAAAGCGTTCGTGCAGCCGTCGCCGCCGACACCAAGGATGGTGAGGTCGGACATGTCGAGGCCTTCCATCTTCGGGTTCTCGAGCATCGGGATGAGGAATGCCGGAACAGCGACGATGTAAGCGGGCTTATACTTCTTGATGAACTCGGGCCATTTTTCGGGCTCAAACTTCGGCATGATGGCCTGGGTGGCTTTGCAGCACATGGGCATATGCATGCCGACGGAGTAACCGTACACAACGATCGGAGGTACGGTGTTGATGCAGTAGGACAGACCCTCGTGGAGAGGCTGATAGTGGTTGTAGACACAGGCAACGCCGTTGAAGGAGACGTCCTTCAGAAGGACCGCCTTCGGGAAGCCGGTGGTGCCGCCGGTGTGAGCCAGGGCAGCGGGCTTGGAAGCGTCTTTCTCGAAGTCCAGCGGAGCTTTGCCGTCGGAAAGAGCCTTGAAGTCTTTGTACTTCATGACCATCGGGTCGTTGTAGAAAGACTTGTCCTGCTTGCGGGTCTTCAGCTTGTAGCCGAACTTGGTGATGGCGGGCATTTCGTCAGCGAGGTCGAAGACGATGATCTGGTCGACATAACCGGCCTCTTTGGCAGCCTTAATGACTTTGTCTGCGAACAGGTCGAGAACGAAGACTTTCCTGGACTCGTTGTCCTGGAAGTAATGGACAAGAGCCTTGTGGTCTGCCAGGCAGGAGATGAAGTCGAAGACAGCGCCGGCACGGTTGCAGGCGTACATCAGTTCGTAAGCTTCGACAGCACCGACGGAGATGATGGAGACGATCTCGTCTTCCTGAACGCCGAGCTCTCTCATGGAGACAGCAACTTTTTCGACGCGGTCGAAGAGCTCGCCGTAAGTGATCTTATGACCAAAGAAGTCAAGGGCATAACCGTCAAGGTTGTCCGCGTTGCACTTCTTCAGATAGTTGTAAATGGTTTCAGTGGGAACTTCGACAGTGTTGCCGCCGTCGATAGTGTTGAAGTATCTGTTCCACGGCTTGTCGATCGACGGATAGCCGGTTCTGTTGATTGCTTCACTCATGGTTCGTTGTCCTCCATTAAGTCTTATTCTAATCTTGAAATAATATGTCTTGGGGCGATGAACCCCAAAAACATTTTGTGACTAGAATATTAACACTTTTATGAACAAATATGAACTGGTAAAACGACGAAAAAGCAGCCCTTTCGGACTGCTTCTTTGTATAAGTTTATGAAGAAATTATGAATATTTAGACTAATTTAAGTAAACAGGTCGTTTTTCGCCACAAAATATGGTGTGTAGCACTTCGCCGAAAGCACTATGTAAAAAGTTTCACAATGTTTCGCATGTGCCGTCTTCTCCGCTCGTGTTGTTCACAATTTCAGCGGCTTAAGTTAACTAAAGATTATCCAAAGTGCCACTTTGTGCAAACTTCACCACTTACCTCTGGCCGGCTGTTTGAAGCTCCAACAGCTTGTAGTCCACCTTGCCAGCGGGTGTCAGCGGCAAGCTACCGCGGAACTCGTACAGGAACGGGCGCATGTACTCGGCCATTTCGTTCTCGCAGTAACTGCGGAGTTCGCGTTCGATCTCCTCTTCGTCCACCCGGTTGTGGTCGTTGAGGGCGATATACGCCTTCATTCTCCCCCGCCGGTCCTCGTGCAGCTTGACGACACAGGCTTCCCGGACCGCCGGGTGCGCGTTCAGGATGTCTTCGACGATGTTCGGGTACACCCGGTACGCAACGCCCTTGTACTGGGTCAGGACGACGCGCTTGATGCGCCCGACGATGTACAGTAACCCTCTGCGGTTCATGTACCCGAGGTCGCCCGTATGGAGCCAGAACGTCCCGTCGCTGTGCTGACGGAACACCGACGCCATCTCATCCGGTTCGTTCATGTAGCCGAGCATCTGGCCGGGGCCCTGCAGGCAGATCTCCCCGACTTCGTTGTACTTGCACTCAAGACCCGTGTCCTGGTTGACGATCTGCACCTTATTGCGAGGCAGCGGCACACCGACCGAACCCAGCGCGTTGACGTTGTCAAAACCCGTGCAAACAGACGAGGCCAGTTCGGTCATACCGTAACCCTTGATGAGCTTCGCCTTGCACCCGTGGCGCTTCAGGAAGCGGTTCAGGTCCACTTCCAGCGCGTTACCGGCACCTTCACCGCCGACCGCGATGACTTTGAGGCTCTCGAGGTTCACGTTCCGCATCCGCGGGTTGTGCAGCATGGGCGAAATGTACCCGGGAATGGCGGTAATATAATTGGGCTTATATTTGTTGAAGTACTCCGGCCAGTCTTCCGGGTCGAAGTTCGGGATGAGCACGACCGTGGCGCTCATGGTGAGCGGCATGTGCATGTTGATGAGCGAACCGTACACGACAAAGGGCACCACCAGGTTCAGGAACACCGGTTCCTTCTTGTCCAGGTGGAAGATGTAATGGTACTGGAACGCGACCGCGTTCAGCGCGTTGTCGCTGAGCATGACGGACTTCGGGAAGCCAGTGGTACCACCGGTGTGCGCGAGCAGCGCGGGCGCGTCCGGGTCCTTCTTGTAGTCGATGTCCGGCACTCTGGTCCCTGCGGCGATGAATTTGTCCCAGGTCATGACGACCGGGTCGGACAGATAGCTTTCGTCCACAGCGTCATTTCTCTGGAAGAGTGTCCCGACCTTCTTAAAGAACGGGAGGTCGTCTTCCATGCTGAAGGCTATGACTTTCTCGACGCCCATCGCCTTGGCGGCCAGGAGGGCCTTGTTCATGAAGATGTCCGCCGAGACGACCAGCTTCGACTTGTTCGCCCGGAAGAACTTGACGAGGTCCTTGGCGGTGGACAGCACGTTGATGAAGTCCACGACGGCCCCAATGCGGTTCAGCGCGTAGTAGCAGACGACGCAGGGCACGCTGGCGACGGTCAGGATAGAGACGATGTCCCCCTCCTGCACGCCCTGTGCGAGGAACGCCTTCGCGGCCTGGTCGATGCGTTTGAAGAGCTCTCTGTATGTGATCTTGTGCCCCATGTAGTTGAGGGCATCCGAGTCCAGGTTATACTTGTTGTTTTCGTAAAGGTACTCAAAGAGAGTCATGTCGGGCAGCGGGTCCTCGATGGCCTCTTTGCTGTAATACGAAAGCCAGGGCCGGTCGATGCTCGGGTACCCGGTCCCCGTGGTATTGGTGAGTTCCTCGACCTGCTGTGTGGTCGCCTGGTACAGAGCCATGCGCGGTCCCTCCTTTCATGAGTTTCTTTTAAGGTAAAATAACAAAATCACATAATATGTTAGCTAATAGTTATGAATAATTCAAGACTTGACCAATGAAAAAAGGCCCTCCCAAATGGGAGAGCCTTTGTCGTTACGAATTGTGCTTTGTCGCCGCTTAGATGAGGCTGGTGACAGGCAGCGTGTTGGTGCCTTCTTCCTGGAACAGAGCGTCCATGATGGCATCGGCGATCTGCTCATGGCCCTTGTAGGACGGATGCGAGCAGCTCATGAAGTAACCGAAGAACTGACCGGCTGCGATCTTGCCGGGCCATTCGACCATGGTCGGCCATGCCGGAAGGTCGACGTTGCGGATGTCGACGAACAGGTACTGGTCACGAAGCGGGCAGGTGTTGGCCCAGTAGAGGTTCATGATCGTGGTGAAGATACCCATACCCTTACCGATGCGGACCATGTCGATGTCAGCGAACTGAAGGTCCTTGGTCGCGTTGTAACCACCGACACAGACGATGGTGGCATGATCGTTGACGGAACGGATGTAGTTGACGACACCTTCCCAGTTCTGCTGGACGGCCATGTAACCGCGGACGATGGAGAGCATCAGAGCGGAAACGACTTCCGGCAGAGCGCCGATGACGTCAGCGACACCGAGGACGGTGGAGTATGCGGCAGCAACGTTGAAGTCGCTGATGGAAGCGGTGACGGTCTTGAGAGCGTTACCGATGATCTGAGCATACAGAGTGTTACCTGCCATCGCGTCTTTCAGGACGAAGAGGACGTCGAACAGCGGGGAGAAAATGATGTCGTTCGGGCCCATACCGATGGTGATGAGGTCCGCGTTCGGAAGCATCTGAGCGCAGAGTGCCTGCAGGTTGTCAAGCTCCTGCTTACCCTGAGCGGCAGAACCGAACAGCGTGTTGAACGCCTGGTCGGAGTTTCTCTTGCCCTGTTCGTCCATACGGCTGTAGTAAGACGGGTCGATGATGCGGTGGACATCGTTGGTGCACAGACCCTCACGGGCGAAGGAGTACCACTGGCTGTCGTTCAGGCCAAGCTCTTTCGCAAGGAGACTGGGGTAAGAACCGTAGGTGTACGGGAAGCTCCAGTCATGGGTCGTGGTGGTCGGGTTGCCCTTCGGGAAGGACATATTGAAGTCGTCGTCGATGTTGACGCCGAAGGAGTCGATCTCATCCTTGGTTGCGCCAAGCATGTAACCGGTGGACATGGAGTCACCGAAATGCATGTAGTTCTTGATGTTGAGGCTCTCGATGGACTCGAGGGCATCCTGCGGAAGAACGACGTTTTCGGAGGTCTCTTCCCCATCTACTGCGAAGGAGAGCAGGCCTATGGAAGTGGCGCCGAGCATCATGATGAGTGACAGCAGAACGGCGATGAGTTTTGTGCTTTTAGTTCTTGTCATGGTTGTTTACGTCCCTTTCAAAGATTTTTGTTATATATGTGTGTTGTGTAATACCTTAGGAAAGATAGTTGCTCTTGATGGCCTTGACGAATTCGTTGGCAAGGTAGATCTGGCCATCTCTCTGCGGGTGTGCAGTAGCCATGAACATGGTATAGAAGTAACCTTCATCGAGTGCCTGCTGCCACTGGTCAAGCGGAGCCCAGTCCGGAAGAAGCGGTTCGACACCGGCGGTGTGAACGACCGTGTACTGGCTTCTGTACTTGGAAGTGTTGCGAATGACGTTGTTGATCTCGTTCGCAGAGAAGCTCAGCAGCTGGCCAAAGCGGAACTGGTCGGTGCTGGTGAACTTGAGGCCGTAGTTGGAGTTGTAGATGTCACCGACATAGACTTTCGCGGTCGGTTTCTTCTCTTTCATGACGATTTCCATGAAAGCGTCCCAGTTCTCAGCGAATGCTGCGTTGGCCTTGTTGGACTGAATGAGCATGGTCGCAAGGACGAGGGGCAGTTTGCCGACGAGAGCGGCAGCGTTGATGACAGCGTCCAGAGCGCCGGCCATACCAACAGTGGAAAGAGCCGCGTTGGCAGCGTCGGTGATGGTGTGGTCATTGACGACCGCCAGCGTCTTCTGCAGGACGTAGAACAGGAGGTCATTGGAACCGAACCATGCGGTAATGACGTCAGCCTGAGCAAGGTCATGATGGATGTGCTTCTGCATCTTCTTGAAGCCGGACTTTCCGCGTTTGGTGAAGTCGCCATTCAGGATGATGTTGTCGGAGATGTCCTTCTCCTCTTCCGTCATCTGATTGTAATAGGACGGGTCGAGGAGCAGTCGGAACTCATGGGAAGTCAGACCGTCTCTGGCATAGTTGTAGAAATCGTAATGATCGTGGTTCCAGGACCATGCGTCATTGTTCTTCTGAGTGTTGCTGTTCCCGAAATACCCGAAGGGGTTGTCGCGAACATCGAGGCCAAGCGCGTCGGCGATCATCGTCGGGTACGCGTTGGTCGTGGTCTCGCCGTCTCTCAGAGTCTGAGCGATGTTGATGGACTTGAAGTCCTCGCCGGACTGTTCCGACAGGTAACCCGTGGCGATAGAGTCACCAAAGCACAGGTACGTGCCGACACCGAGGTCGGAAGCGTCTTCCACTCCGGGATAGGTCTTCGTGGCGAATGCCGAAATGCCCGAGAGCGTGGCAACGACCACAGTGGCCATGAGAGCTGCGATGAAGCGTTTTACGTTCTTCATTTTCTCACGTCTCCTTCATAAAATGATTGTTCGTGTGCGGCAGTTTTCCGCAGAAAGGCGCAAAACCACCTGTATAGTCAAATTCTATTATATATAGGTTTCCCTCAATTCGCAATGGGTAAAACGCACTTTTGTGAAATATTTATGAATGGAAAGTATCAATTTGTCACTTTTTCAGAAAGCTGTCCAAGGGTAACGTCTTGTTTTCCTCTTTGAAATGCGTGGACGTCACAGAGAGCTTTCCGTCGACTACAGACGCGATGAAATAGCCGCAGTTTCCGATCGTCGTCTCCCACATTTCCTTCATGGGGCCTCCGACTAAGAGCTGGTACATCGCGTGTAACGTGCCGCCGTGGGCGACCACGAGGATCTTCTCGTCCGGGTCCTCCTGCTCCATGCGTTTCAGGTACCCCTCTACCCTCTCGAACATCTCGTCGTACGTCTCGGCACCCTCTGGGGCGATGTACGCCTCCGGGTCCATAAAGAACGCGCGCATGTTGGGCCCAAGGTCCTCGACGCGCTTGCCTTCGAGCGGTCCAAAGTCATATTCGATGATCTCTTCGATGGGCTCGATGTCCGACTCGTCGACGCCCGTGATGAGGGCCGCGGTCTGCATCGCCCGCCGCAGCGGGGACGCGCAGACCCGGTCGAAGACGATGCCTTCGGCGTCGATCTCGGCCTTCGCCTTCATGGCCTGCTCGATGCCTTCTTCGGACAGCGGGATGTTCTTCCGGCCCTGCAGCAGGTGTTTCTTATTGTCGGCCGTCTGGCCATGCCTCATGATGTAAAGTTCCACGGTATAACTCCTTAATTGTGTAGCTTTAGCTTCTAAAACAGATTAGAAAATAGTAGAAAAAAAGGCCCGGCTTTTTGTCTGGGGTCCCAATTGCCCCGTTTGCAAAGCAATTGCGGGGTTCGGTTGGCGGACAAAAAGGCGGGAGCTTTTTTTCGATATGTTCTTAGTCGTAGATCGGATATTTGGCGACGAGGGCGGCGACGCGCTCGCAGACACTGTCGGCGGTCGCTTCGAAGTTGGTCGCGATGTCCCAGAGGCAGTCGGCGATGACCTTCATGTCCTCTTCGACGAAGCCGCGGGACGTGACAGCGGCGGTACCGATGCGCACACCGGAGGTGACGAAGGGAGAACGCGGGTCGTTCGGGATGGCGTTCTTGTTGATGGTGATGTGGACCTTGTCCGCGTTGATCTGGAACTCTTTACCGGTGAGGCCTTCGATGTTCGTCAGGTCGACGAGCATGAGGTGGTTGTCCGTGCCGCCGGAGACGAGCTTGAAGCCCTTCTCCATCATGGCGTCGGCCAGAGCCGCGGTGTTCTTGACGATCTGTTCCTGGTACGCCTTGAACTCGGGTTTCAGAGCTTCGCCGAAGCAGACTGCCTTGGAGGCGATGACGTGCTCCAGAGGACCGCCCTGGCAGCCCGGGAAGATGGCCTTGTTGAAGTTGTACTTCTCGTTGGCTTCCTTGTTGCAGAGGATCATGCCGCCGCGGGGACCGCGAAGGGTCTTGTGTGTGGTGGTCGTGACGACGTCCGCGTAAGGAATGGGGCTCGGATGGAGGCCTGCGGCAACGAGACCGGCGATGTGCGCCATGTCGACCCAGAGGACGGCGCCGCACTTGTCGGCGATCTCACGGAAGCGCTTGAAGTCGATGATGCGCGGGTACGCGGAGGCACCGGCGATGATCATCTTCGGCTGCTCTTTGACAGCGAGCTCTTCGAGCGCGTCGTAGTCGATGTAGCCTTCGTCGTTAACACCGTAAGGAATGATGTTGTAGAAGAGTCCGGAGAAGTTGACGGGAGAACCGTGGGTCAGGTGACCGCCGGCGTCGAGGGACATGCCGAGGATCTTGTCGCCGGGCTCACAGATGGCCATGGTGACCGCCATATTGGCCTGTGCGCCGGAATGGGGCTGGACGTTGGCATAGTCGCAGCCGAAAAGCTTCTTGGCTCTCTCGATGGCGAGGGTCTCGAGCTCGTCGACGACTTCGCAGCCGCCGTAGTAACGCTTGCCCGAATAACCTTCGGCATATTTATTGGTGAGGACCGTGCCCATGGTCAGGATGACGGGCTCGGAAACGATGTTTTCAGAGGCGATCAGTTCGATGTTGCCACGCTGTCTCTCATACTCCTTGAGGATGCCGGCCCCTACTTCCGGGTCAGCGGCGGCGATGGCTTTCATGACGTCTGTGATCATGTTGCAGTTCTCCTTACTTCAGCTTGCAATATGGTTATGTATACTGAGTTCCGCAATATTATATAAGAAAATCCCCTATTCGTAAATAGGGGATTTTACCGTATTTAAGTGTTGAAACCGGCGATTTATTCGACAGTATTTTTACCAGCCAGTGCCGGGTCTTCCGGAAGCAGGACCTTCTGGATGACGAAGAAAGCGATGAACTGCAGCAGTCCGGCAGGTGCCATGACGAGCAGGCGGTTCAGCCACTCGGGAAGGCTGTAATGTCCGAGCCATCCGAAGCAGACGCCCTGCAGCCAGGTGCTGAACACGATGACGAGCGTCATCAGGATGAAGTACAGGACGAAGTGCCACTGCGGGGCGCTCGACTTGAAGGTGTACTTCTTGTTGAGGATGTACGTCACGATGTTCGCCGCGTAGTTCGAGATGAAGAACGGCAACAGGTAGCCCCAGGTCACGACACCGGCGACCACGTAAATCGCCTGCTGTTCCGGGCTCAGGGTACCGGGGTTGATGATCCACGAAAGCCAGCCCGGCAGCGGTGTCGCCATCCGGTCAAAGATGAGCGGCAGTACCAGCTGAAGGATGGTCTGGATGAGGAACGCGACGATGCTGAACAGGCTGAATTTCCCCGCCTGCCATACCGTCTTCAGACCCTCACGACCCTCGACCTTCGCGTCGATCTTGTCGAACAGTTTTGGTTGTTTAGCCATTTTCACTTTCTCCTTTAAGATAGGAATTTTTCCGTAGGAAAAGTTCGTCTATTTCCCGCGACCTTCGCAGCAAAGCGAAGCTTTTCCAGGAAAAACGACCATCATTATTTTTCAAACAAAGGTAACTCCTCGAGGAAAATAATGTCGTCGCGTTTGGCGGCGTCACCTTCGGCGAGGATGGCAGCGCGGCCGACGATCTCGCAACCGGTGTTCTCAAGCAGGCTCTCCAGCGCTTTGAGGCTCTCGCCGGTGGAAATGACGTCGTCAACAACGAGGACTTTCTTGCCGTTCAGCTTGGCAGCCTCTGCCCCATCCAGATACAGGTGCTGGACGTGCATGGTCGTGATGCTCTTGACCTCGATGTCGACGGGGTCCGTCATGTAGAGCTTCAAAGCCTTCCGGGCAATGTAATACGGTTTACCGGACTGCCGGGCGAACTCGTAAGCGAGCGGGATGCCCTTGGCCTCTGCGGTCACGATGTAGTCGAATTCCGGGCACTTCTTCAGAAGTTCCGCCGTGGCGTTGACGGTCATCTCAACATCGCCAAAGATGACGAAGCCGGCAATGTCCAGGTGCGGGTTGACCTCGCAGATGGGAAGCTGACGGGTCAGGCCCGCCACGTGCAGTTCATAATACTTGCGTTCTTCCATGGTCTTATTCTCCTTTAAAATAAGCGACTGCGCTCTCGAAGAGCTTCATGTCGTATTCTCCGGGTACGTTCTGGTACAGGCCGTCGCCAATACGCTCTGCGTGGCCCATCTTGCCGAAGACGTGGCCGTCCGGGGACAGCAGGCCTTCGACCGCGAAGACGGAGCCGTTGATGTTGGCGGCAATGTCCATGGTGGGCTTGCCGTCGAGGCCGACGTACTGGGTCAGAATCTGACCGTTCTCCGCCAGTTTCAGGAGCTGCTCTTCAGACGCGAAGATGCGGCCTTCGCCGTGGGAGATCGGGACACTGTAGACCTCGCCGACATTGGCAAACTTGAGCCAGGGCGATTTATTGGAGTCCAGTCTCACGCGGGCGATCTTGCTCTGGTGGCGGGAGATGGTGTTGAAGGTCAGGGTCGGAGCGTTCTCATCCGGGTCGGTGATCTTGCCGTACGGGACGAGACCCAGCTTGATGAGGGCCTGGAAGCCGTTGCAGATACCGCCCATGAGGCCGTCTCGGTTCTCGAGGAGGTCGGTGACCGCGTCCTTGATCTCCGGATTGCGGAAGAAGGAGGCGATGAACTTCGCGGAGCCGTCGGGCTCGTCGCCGCCGGAGAAACCGCCGGGGATGAAGACGATCTGGCTCTCGCCGATGAGTTTCGCGATGTCCTTCGCGGACTTGTCGATGGCCTCGCTGGAGAGGTTGTTGATGACGTAGACGACGGCTTCGGCACCGGCGCGCTCAAAGGCTTTCGCGGTGTCATATTCGCAGTTCGTGCCCGGGAAGACCGGGATGAGGACTTTCGGTTTGGCGACGGTGTTCTTCGCCTTGTAGTCCGTGTCTACGGTGTACGTGAAGGTCGGGACCTCGTCGTCCGGCGTCTCGATGTTGCAGTGGAAGACGCTTTCCAGCTTGTCTTCATAGGCCTTCTGGAGGTCTCTGCCGCAGACGAGCTCATCGTCCAGGACGAAGTCGAACCAGTCGATGGTCTTACCAAGGTAACGGGCACCTTCCGGGATCTCCGCGTCGAGGGGCAGCTCGATGATGAAGGAACCATACTTGTAGCCGAAGAGTTCTTCGGGCGTCCAGCAGGTGCCGAAGCGGAAGCCGATCCGGTTGCCGGTGGCCATCTTGTAGATGGCCTCGGCGATACCGCCGTAGGTCGGGGTGTATGCGGAGAGGACTTTCCCCTCTTTGCTGAGTTCCGCGACGCGGTCGAAGAGCTTCAGGAGGCTTTCGGCGGTCGGGACACCGTACTCGTCGTATTCGGGCTCGAGGATGACGACCTTGTGGTTCGGCGCCTTGAATTCGTTGGTCAGGACCTTGCAGATACAATCAGTTGTGACCGCGAAGGAGCACAGGGTCGGCGGGACATCGAGGTCCTCGAAGGTACCGGACATGGAGTCCTTGCCACCGATGGCGGCGATACCGAGGTCCATCTGCGCCTTGTAAGCACCGAGGAGAGCGGCGGCCGGCTGGCCCCAGCGTTTCGGGTCGGTGCCCGGGTGCAGGAAGTACTCCTGGAAGGTCAGGTAGACGTCTTCGAAGGTGGCACCGGCGGCGATGAGCTTTGCGACAGACTCAACGACGGACAGGTACGCGCCGTGGAACTGGTCCTTCTCGAAGATGTACGGGTTGTAACCCCACGCCATGAAGGAGACGGTCTTCGTGTCGCCGTGCTCGACGGAGACCTTGTTGACCATGGCCTGGATGGGAGTGGTCTGGGTGGCGCCACCGAAGGGCATCAGGACGGTGCCAGCGCCGATGGTGGAGTCGAAGCGCTCAGAGAGGCCGCGTCTGGAGCAGACGTTGAGGTCTTCCACAAGAGCTTTATAGTTCTCGGTGAAGCTGCCTTCCACTTTGCGTGCGAAGGGCTGCTGCTTCGGAGTTTCGATGGTGATGTGTTTCTCCGCGCCGTTGGAGTTCAGGAACTCACGGGAGACGTTGACGATGGTGTTGCCCTTCCAGTGCATGGTCAGGTACGGCGTCGAAGTAACGGTGGCCACGACGGTGGACTCGAGATTCTCCTCAGCGGCCAGTTCCTGGAAGCGAGCCACGTCTTTCGGCTCGACGACGACGGCCATACGCTCCTGAGACTCGGAAATGGCGAGTTCGGTGCCGTCCAGGCCTTCGTACTTCTTCGGGACTTTGTCGAGGTCGATCTCAAGGCCGTCGGCGAGTTCGCCGATGGCAACGGAAACACCGCCCGCGCCGAAGTCGTTGCAGCGCTTGATGAGCTTGCTGGCTTCGGGGTTGCGGAACAGTCTCTGGAGTTTGCGCTCTTCGGGCGCGTTACCCTTCTGGACTTCGGCACCGCAGGTGTCGAGGGACTGGAGGGTATGAGACTTGGAGGAGCCGGTGGCGCCGCCGATGCCGTCACGGCCGGTACGTCCGCCGAGGAGGATGACTACATCGCCCGGGTCGGGACGCTCACGTCTGACGTTCTCTGCGGGAGCCGCTGCGATGACCGCGCCGATCTCCATGCGCTTCGCGGCATAACCGTCGTGGTAGAGTTCGTCAACGATGCCGGTGGCAAGGCCGATCTGGTTACCATAGGAGCTGTAGCCGTTGGCCGCAGTGGTGACGAGCTTGCGCTGGGGCAGCTTGCCCTCCATGGTCTCGGAGAAGGACTTCAGCGGGTCTGCCGCGCCGGTGACACGCATGGCCGCGTAGACGTAGGAACGGCCGGACAGCGGGTCGCGGATGGCACCACCGATGCAGGTGGCGGCTCCACCGAAGGGTTCGATCTCCGTCGGATGGTTATGGGTCTCGTTCTTGAAGAGGAGCAGCCAGTCCTCGTCCTTGCCATCATGGTTGATGGTCATCTTGACAGTACAGGCGTTGATCTCCTCGGACTCATCGAGCTTGTCGAGTTTGCCCTGCTTGCGGAGCACCTTAGCAGCCAGGGTGCCGATGTCCATGAGGTTCACGGGCTTCGTGCGGCCGATGCTCTCGCGGTCGGCAAGGTACTTGTCATAGGCATCCTGCAGGAACGCGTCCTCGAAGGTGACCTTGTCGATGGTGGTGAGGAACGTCGTATGACGGCAGTGGTCGGACCAGTAGGTGTCGATCATACGGATCTCGGTGATGGTCGGGTCTCTGTCTTCCGACTTGAAGTACTCCTGGCAGAACGCGATGTCATCGGGATCCATGGCAAGACCGAGGTCTTTCACCATCTGTGCCAGCTCTTCCCTGTCTTTGGCGATGAACCCGCCGATGGTCTCAACGGTCTCCGGCAGGTCCATCTTCATGGCCAGGGTCTCCGGCAGTTCCATGGACGCCTCACGGGCTTCGACGGGGTTGATGACGTACTTCTTGATCTCGGCGAGTTCTTCATCGGTGATGTCACCGGAGAGCAGGTAGACCTTCGCGGAGCGGATGCTCGGACGGTCGCCCTTGAACGCGAGCTGGATGCACTCCTCCGCGGAGTTCGCCCGCTGGTCGAACTGACCCGGCAGGTACTCGACGGCGAAGACGCGGTCCGCGCCTTCCGGGACCTCCTCATAGAGGTTGTCGATCTGCGGCTCGGCGAAGATTGTCTTGCAGGCGAAGTCGAAGGTCTCCTTCGGCAGGTTCTCCGCGTCATAGCGGTTCAGGATGCGGACATCCGTCACGCCCTTGATGCCGAGGAGGCGGTTGACGTCCCGCTTCAGCGAATAGGACTCATAAGCAAGTCCTTCTTTTTTCTCAACAAAAATTCGGTAAACCATTCCTGGTCCTCCCTGATGATGGAATGTTATTAAAATAGTCGGAACGCCGTAGGAACAGTTCGGCGAAGCAAGAATTGAGCTTTGCGGGGTACGCCGAAGGCGTTATTGATTCCCCCGTACAGCCTCCGCAACGCGACCTTCGCAGCGAGGCGAAGCTTTTCCAGGCGAGACGACCAACCTCAAAGTGCTTTCAACGCACGTTGGCCAATATCCTTACGCATAAAAGCATTATCAAAATGAATCTGCTCAGTAGCCGCATAAGCCTTGTCGATCGCTTCCTTCAGCGTCGGGGCAGTTCTGGTAACGCCCAGCACTCGACCGCCGTTGGTCAGGAGCTTGCCGTCTTCGAGCTTGGCGCCGGCGACGAAGATGCCGGTCTTGTCGGCGGGAAGGGTCATCTCGAAGCCCTTCTCGTAGGAGACGGGATAGCCGGCGCTGGCCATGATGACGCAGCAGGCGGCTTCATCGGCGAACTCGACTTCCGTGTCAGCGAGGGTCTCGTAGCGGCAGGCCTTCATGATGGTCAGAAGGTCGGACTTGAGAAGCGGCAGGACGACCTGGGCTTCCGGGTCGCCGAAGCGGCAGTTGTACTCGATGACCTTCGGGCCGTTCTCAGTGAGCATGAGGCCGAAGTACAGGCAGCCCTTGAAGGTGCGGCCTTCGGCGTTCATGGCGTTCATGGTCGGCAGGAAGATGGTCTCCATGCACTCCTTCGCGATGGCGTCCGTGTAGTACGGGTTCGGAGCGATGGTACCCATGCCGCCGGTGTTCAGGCCTTCGTCGTTGTCGAGGGCTTTCTTGTGGTCCATGGAGGAGACCATCGGGACGACGGTCTTGCCGTCCGTGAAGCTCAGGACGGAGACTTCGGGACCGGTCAGGAACTCTTCGATGACGACTTTGGAGCCGGAGGCGCCGAACTTGCCGTCGAGCATCATTTCCTTGACGGCGTCCATCGCCTCTTCCCTTGTCTGCGCGATGATGACGCCTTTGCCGAGGGCCAGGCCGTCGGCCTTGATGACCGTCGGGATGGGGGCGTCTTTCAGGTACTCGAGGGCCGCGTCGCAGTCTTCAAAGACTTCGTAAGCGGCGGTCGGGATATTGTACTTTTTCATGAGGTTCTTCGAGAAGATCTTGGAACCTTCGATGATGGCAGCCTTGGCCTCCGGGCCGAAGCACGGGATGCCGATGGCTTCGAGTTCGTCGACACAACCGAGAACGAGCGGATCGTCCATCGCCACAACGGCGAAGTCGATGGCGTTCTCTTTGCCGAACTTCACGATGGCGGGAATGTCGGTGGCGCCTATGCCGGTGCACACCGCGTCATCTGCCATACCGCCGTTGCCGGGCAGCGCGTAGATGACTTCCACGTCCTTATTCTCATTGAGCTTTTTGATGATGGCATGCTCTCTTCCGCCGCCACCCACAACCATTAGTTTCAAAGTTTATACACTCCTTTTCTATCTGCGGAGCGGAGTTCTCTTTTTTTCTGGGGACCCTCGCAGAGGGGGTTCGGTTGGCAGGAAAAAAGAGAAGCTTCGCGGAGCTTAGTGGTGGAACAGGCGGAGACCGGTGAAGGCCATGACCATGTCCATGTCGTCGCAGGCTTTGATGACGAGGTCATCGCGGACGGAACCGCCGGGCTGCGCGACGTAGGAGACGCCGGACTTGTAGGCACGCTCAATGTTGTCAGAGAACGGGAAGAACGCGTCAGAACCGATGGAGACTCCGGTGATGGTCGCGAGGTACGCTCTCTGGTCTTTGCGGAGGAACGGAGCCGGCTGTTCGGTGAACAGGGCTTCCCATTTTCCATCGCCGATGACGTCTTCATAGTCCTCGGACAGGTAGATGTCGATGGCGTTGTCTCTCTCCGGACGGCCGACACTGTCTTTGAACGGGAGGTTCAGGACCTGCTCGGTCTGGCGGAGGAGCCAGTGGTCGGCTTTGTCGCCGGCAAGGCGGGTGCAGTGGATCCGGGACTGCTGTCCGGCACCGACACCGATGGCCTGGCCGTCCACGACATAGCAGACGGAGTTGGACTGGGTGTATTTCAGAGTGAGAAGAGCGATGGTCAGGTCACGCTTGGCCTCGGCCGGCAGCTCTTTCTTTTCAGTAACGATGTTCGCGAAGGTCTCGTCGGTGACCTTGAAGTCGTTCCGGCCCTGCTCGAAGGTGACGCCGTAGACGTCTTTGGTCTCCTGGGGGTTCGGGACGTAGTTCGGGTCGATCTGGACGACGTTGTAGTTGCCCTTCTTCTTGGACTTGAGAATTTCGAGAGCTTCCGGCTCGTAACCGGGAGCGATGATGCCGTCGGAGACCTCACGTTTGATGAGGTTCGCGGTGGTGACGTCGCAGACGTCGGAGAGGGCGATCCAGTCACCGAAGGAACACATTCTGTCCGTGCCGCGGGCGCGGGCATATGCAGTCGCGATAGCACTGTCATCAAGGCCTTCGATGTCGTCGACGAAGCAGGCTTTCTTCAGAGCGTCGCTCATCGGAACGCCAACCGCGGCGGACGTCGGGCTGACGTGTTTGAAGGAGGTGGCGGCGGGCATGCCCGTGGCCTCTTTGATCTCCTTGACCAGCTGCCAGGAGTTGAAGGCATCGAGGAAGTTGATGTAACCGGGACGGCCGTTCAGGATGGTGATCGGCAGGTCGGAACCATCTTTCATGTAGATCTTCGACGGCTTCTGGTTCGGGTTGCAGCCGTACTTGAGTTCGAATTCTTTCATGGTGCACACTCCTTACTGGTTCTTGTTGACGAGGCGGTTCTCTTCCTCACCGGTGGCGAGGTCGATGTACCGGACGTACAGGGAGATCTTATTGTTTTCGTCGAGGTTCTCCCAAATGTCGTTGAAGAACTCGTCGATGTCATTCGGGATGCTGACTCTCTCAGGCTCGCCCTGGAAGGTCGGGATGGGGTCGCCGTTCTCCACGTAGGTGTGAAGGAAGTGGCCGAGACCCGCGATGGGTTTGTAGGAGAACAGGAACCGGTTGCAGACCGTGCCTTCGGCGTCACCGGACTTGAGGATGCTCATCTGATAGTCAAAGCTGTCCTCATCGTGGTAGACGATACCGGAGATTCGGGGCGTCCAGTTCGGGCCGTCCGGTTCGAAGCAGCGGGTGTTGAGCGCTCTGTGGAAGCACTTGCCCTGCTCGAGGAACTCGTAGATGGTCTGGGTCTGGTCATGGTCTGGGTCTGGTCACCGTTCGTGACGATGGTCTTGTTCTCGAACTTTTTGATCGGAGAGTAGATGATGAGGCTCGGGTCCTCGACTTTGGACTCATCAAAGGGGTAAATGACGACTTCGGAGTTGTCCTCTTCGCGGAAAACACGGTTCCGGCTGTTTTCGGAACGGCCCATGATGAAGTAAGCGATGGCAGCTTTCTTCGCGTCTTCGGTCATGCCGATGACGATGCCGCGGCCGACGTACTCGTTGCCTTTGATGGTCTCGCCCATCGTTTTCTTGTCGTAGATGTTCATTCTGCTCTCTCCTTTACGATATCAGCGCAGACTTTCTCGGTGGCTCGCGGGAGGAGGATCCACTCTGCCTGCTCCATGATGCGTCTCTGAAGTACTTCCGGTGTATCGCCGTCCTGTACCTCGACTGCTTTCTGGTAA
>ONFJ01000046.1 GCA_900317085.1 uncultured Eubacteriales bacterium
TGGCGGAGTACCACGGCAACCTGTTCGTCGTCGGAGACCCGGACCAGACCATCTACTCCTGGCGCGGCGCCGACCACCGGTACCTCATGCAGTTCGACAGCGAGTTCCCGAACGTGAAGACCATCTACATGATGCACAACTACCGTTCCACGCCCTCCATCCTGGAGGCCGCGAACGCGCTCATCGACAAGAACGTGAGCCGCATCAAGAAGGACCTCATTCCGGAGCTGGAGCCCGGCACACCGGTGCTCTGTCACATGGCGCCGAACTCGGAGCACGAAGCGAAGTGGATCGCGGGGCGCATCCGGGCACTGCACGAAGACGGCTGGAAGTACAAGGACATGACGGTCCTCTACCGGGCCCATTACCTCACAAGACCCATCGAGGAGTTTTTCCTGAAGGAGAAACTCCCCTACACCATCTACAGCGGCACGCAGTTCTTCGACCGTATGGAAATCAAAGACGCCCTCTCCTACCTGCGGATGGTCGCCTACAAGGACGACCTCTCCTTCCGCCGGGTCTGCAACGTGCCGAAGCGGAACATCGGCCAGCGGCGCATGGCGTTCCTCGAAGAGTACGCCACACAGAACGACGTCTCCCTCTACACGGCCCTGCGGCAGAACCTCGACCACGACGTGTTCAAGGGCACGAAGGCCCGGCAGTTCGTCCACCTCATCGAGGACTTCTCCGCCACGTACGAAGGGCGGCCGGTCTCGGAACTGCTCTCCGACCTTTTGAACCAGTCGGGCTATGAGCAGATGATGCGTACCAACGGGTCCCAGGAACGGCTCGACAACTTAGCGGAACTCAAGCAGTCCATCTACGAGTATGAGGTGTCCTGCGGCGAGGAGACCGACCTCGACGGTTACCTGAAACACGCGGCACTCTTCACGAACGCCGACACAGCCGAGGCCGGCGACAAGGTCCGCCTCATGACGGTCCACGCCGCCAAGGGCCTCGAGTTCCCCATCGTCTTTCTCATCGGCATGAACGAGGGCACGTTCCCCTCCCGGAAGATCAAATCGCTCGACGAGATGGAAGAGGAACGCCGCCTCGCCTTCGTCGCGGTCACCCGGGCGGAACAGCAGCTCGTGCTGACTTCGGCGGAAGGGCGGAACCTCGACGCCACGCCCCGCTACCCGTCCCGGTTCATCCTCGACATCGGCGTCGACCGCCTGCTCTTCGACGAGCCGCCGCGAGAAGGGCTCATCAAGGAAGCGAAAGAGTACATCGACATGAAGTCCCGCTACCTCTCGACCGGCGACGAGGAGGACTCGCTCTTCGACATCGGCGACCGGGTCGAGCACCCCGTCATGGGCTTCGGCACCATCCTCGAGCGGAACGCGAACAAGTCCGCGTACCTCATCCAGTTCGACGACATGCCGACGCCCCGCGCCATCTCCTACCGGGCAAAACTCAAACCCACCCACCTCGGCGAAGGCGAAGGAGAAGGAGAAGCCGAGGTCGCGGAGAAGCCGGAGACCGATGCAACACCTGCAACGGATCCCCAGGGCCCGGCGACCGGCCCCGTCCCCTACGAGCGCAAGTACTGAACATAAAAAGACCTCTCTGCGAACGCAGGGAGGTCTTCTGTTTTAACGTTCTGTGTTTTTCAGCGGCGGAAGCGGAATTTCGGCCAGAGGACGGTGGGCATGCCGACGTCTTCCATGCGGTCGAGGGAGTCCATGGCCACCATGTCGTGGACCATGGAGTCTTCGAGGAGGGTCTGCCAGACGTCGTAGACGGTGGCGAGCCAGTCTTTGTCGAGTTCGACCTCTTCCTCGATGAGGGGGCAGAGGTACGGAAGGTCCATGTCGTTCCAGATGAGGACGAGGCGTTCTTTCTTCGTCCCGGCATTCATGAGGTGCGGCAGGGTCGGGAAAAGCCGGCACTGGAGGGGCCGGTACGCCCGGTGGCACTGCAGCGGGTCTTTGCAGCGGACGAAGCAGAGTTTCTTCTGCAGGAACGACGGCGGGAACAGTGCGGACAGGCCGTCCACTTCCTCGACGTCTTCCTCCTCCACGGTCTCTTCGGACCAGCGGAGCCAGTCGGCATCCTCCTTCAGGAGTTCGTCTTCGCCGGGGTACAGGTAGAGTCCCATGTCCTCGTCGTTCATGGCGCGGTCATACCCGGCCACGCCGCAGCAGGCCTTTCCGCAGATGGTCCCGCAGTCATAGAGGACCGGAAAGACCGTGTCGAGCTTCCGGTACAGTTCCCGGTAAGTCTCTTTGTCGATCATGGAAACACCTCCGAAGCTGGGGCGATGTACCCGTTCAGGCGATGCGCCTTGTCAGGCGACGAACCCCACCATATGGTACACAAAGATGAAGGCGAACAGCGTCCCGAGGGACACAAGGGTACTGAGGAACACGAACTGGCCGGCCAGTTCGCCGTCGCCGCCCATGTTGGCGGCCATGGTGAACGAGGACACCGCGACCGGCGCGCCGGACATGATGAGGAACACGAAGCGTTCGACATTGGAAAAGCCGAAGAACCCGGCGAGGAACGTGACGGCCAGCGGCAGCGCGACCAGTTTGATGGCGATGACCGGCCACAGGTAGCGGCGGTTCGTCCTGATGGCGCTGAAGTGCAGCGTGCCGCCGAGGACGAACAGCGCAAGCGGCGTCGTGAGGCCCGAGAACTCGCTGACCGGCTTTTCGAGGGATGCCGGCAGGTGGATGCCGAGGAGCAGGAACGCGAGGCCCACGAGGGCACCGAGGATGAGCGGGTTCGTGACGATATTTTTCAGAAGCGGCAGAGGCTTGATGTTGCCGCCGCGGTAGATTTCGAACAGGATGACCGCCGACGCGTTGTACAGCGGCACGACGATGGCGACGAGGACCGTTGCGGTCGCGGCGCCGGTCGGGCCGAAGACGCTCTCCGCCATGGGGATGCCAAAGAGGACGAAGTTCGAGCGGTAGATGGCCTGGATGATGACGCTTTGTTTGTCCTTCGCTTTCACGATGCGGGGCACCGTGAGGCCGAGAAGGACCCAGAGGAGCACGAGGCTCCCGACACAGAGGGCGATGAATCGCCCACGGACATGGAAGACGGTGTCCACGTTGTACAGGTTCCAGAACATGAGGAACGGGAAAAAGCATTTGAACACGACGGTGTTCAGTTTGTTCAGGAACGGCTCGTCTACGAGGCCGATGCGTCTCGTGAGGTAGCCGAACCCGAGGTAGACCATGAAGGGCATGACCGCGTTGATGGCGATCAGAAAGGAACTGAGCATAGTGGTCTTCTTTCCGGCATTCTTTGCCAATGGTTTTCTTGCTTGCCCCATTATACTGTATTAGGTTATAATAAAGCAAAGCATAAATGATTGAATTCCCTTATTTTGGAGGTATCTTATGAAATTCTACATCTGCAAACATTGCGGCAACATCATCGCGTTCGCCGAGGACAAGGGTGTCCCCGTCGTCTGCTGCGGCGAAAAGATGTCTGAACTCGTTCCGGGTTCCGTCGATGCTGCCCAGGAAAAACACGTTCCCGTCATCGAAGTGAACGGCAACCTCGTCACCGTCACCGTCGGTTCCGTCGAGCATCCGATGCTCGAAGAGCACCACATCGGCTGGATCGCGCTGGAGACCAAAGAGGGCAACCAGAGAAAGACCCTGCCCGTCGGCGGCAAGCCCCAGGCGACCTTCGCCCTGACCGATGGCGATGAAGTCGTTGCGGCATACGAGTACTGCAACCTGCACGGCCTCTGGAAGGCGGAAGCGTAAATCGCGCACAAACCTCATAGCAAAGAAGACCTCTCGGCAAACGCCGGGAGGTCTTTCTGGTTTACGGTTCGTGGATGAGGCCGAGGAGTTTTTCGGACAGGAAGTCGTAGTAGATGTGGCAGTCCGTGTCTTCGAGGTCGTAGACGCGGACGATGTCCTTCAGAGCACCGGCGTCCGGGTAGAACTTCTCGAGGCAGTTCGGTTCGCCGTCGAGGAGCTCGGGGTGGTAGTGCAGGGTCTTCTCGTTGCGGAAGACCGCCGTGTACAGGATGCCCGCTTCGACGAGGTCCTGGAAGATGTGGGAGCCGTAGGAGAGTTCCGGCATGTAGCCGGCGCGGGTCTCCGCGACTTCCGCGATGATGTCGAACTCGGAGATGTCCGCGAAACTCGTGGGGACGCCCAGTTCCGGAGACGACGTGCAGATGCGCCCGGGCACCATGAGGACGAGGCACTTGCCCTTCCCCCGGTACGCCCAGTTGACCGCGTTGATGGCGGTGCGGACCGCGAACTTCTCTTTGTAAGGCATGTTGTAGTACCCGACGGGGTCGACGTACACGAGGAGGTCCACTTTCTTCGACCGGGACATGCCCATGGAGGAGTGGACGCTCTCGAGGAAGATGTCCTTCTCCGGCGGGTCCTCCGGGAGCTTGACGACTTTGGAGTCTTTCGTGACCTGCAGGGGACGGCACTGGAGCGGTCCGATGCGGTAGTCCCCTTCGTCGGAAAGGTTGATGGTGAACTCGATGTCGACGGGGTAATCGTACTTCTCCTGAAGGACGCGCAGGATGGTCTTGAAGTCGTTCATCAGCTGCTCGTTGTTCACGATGCCGTCACAGGAGACGTAGAACACTTTGCGCTTCTGTCCCCGGTTCAGGAACATGCTCTCCGCGTCGTAGTCGTGGGACAGGAGCTGGCGCTGCTGATACTCCGGCAGCGTGCTCGTCGCCCAGGAGATGCCGAGGCCGTCGATGGCGCCGGTCTCCGTGTTGACCGCGTCGATGACCTGCTGGGAATACTGGTGGCTCTCCGCGGCCGTCGCGGAGATCTTCTTTTTCGGGTCGTTGCAGAAGACGATGCGCGGGTAGGAACCCTGGTTGCGGTCGACCGCCGCCGTGCCGAGGCCCATGACGAGCCGCAGCATGCCGGAGTTCTCTTCCCCGTCGGACGCGCCGAACTTGTAGGGAGAGGTCGAGTAACCGACACCGGCGGCACTCGGCAGGAAGTGGTTCCCGTACCGGGAGCCGGACACGCGCTGGACAAGGAGCGCCATCTGCTCGTCCCGTTCGTCGAGGCCGCGGCGTTTGCGGTAGTCGAGGGCCGCTTTGCTCATGGTACTGGCATAGACGATGCGGGCGGCGTTCTCAAACTCCGCGAGCCGTTCTTCGATGCTGCCGTGGTTCGAGCAGAAGACCGACTCGTACTTTCCGGCGAACGCGTTGCCGAAACTATCCTCCAGGATGGAACTGGAACGGACGATGTACGGGTCCTGCCCGTAGTACTCGAGCATGCGTTTGAACTGCTCCTCGATCTTCGGTGAGAAGGCGCCGTGCATCAGCGCGTCCGCCATCTCTTCGGCGGCGGAGAAATAGCCTTCTTCGGAACGCTGCCGGACCCGGAGGTCCCACATGCCGTTTTCGATGATGTAGGCGTAGAAGACGTCGTTGCCGACGTAGAAGGAGTCGTGGGGTTCGAGGCGCGCAAAGATCTCCGGCTCATAGTTTTCGATGAGTTTCCGGGACATCAGCATGCCGGCCGCTTTTCCGCCGATGAGACCGGTCCCGATCATACGGGAACGGACCTGGAAATAGTCCTCCGGCGTGAAGTTTTCCCGGACCATCGGCCGCAGGGTCTCGTCCCGGGTGATCATGATGCGGCACATGCGGTTACAGGCTTCCGTGATGTCGATACCGTTCTGGTACAGGAGCTCGTTCTGCTGGAAGAAGCGGTCCCAGAAGTCCTGGTACGACTCGGAGCTGTCCGACAGGGACTGGTTCATGATCTGGTAGAACCGGCTCGCGACGACGCCGCTCATGACGGGCTCGAAGGTGTGGACCTCCTTGTCGTAGACGTGGGGCAGGAACATGGTCGGAGTGTCCCGCTGCCAGACTTTGACCGGGCGGATGAAGATGTATTTGTCGTCAGAAAAGACGTCGAGGAAGACGGACGTCCGGTCGCGGATGTTCGCCATGCAGTCGAAGGAGTGCATCGCCCGCATGATGGGGAAATACGCGATGGCGTGCTTTTCCTCGGTCAGTTTCCCGATGAGGGTGAAGAAGTTACTGATGAGCAGGTCCGTGGACCAGGCCGTCTGCAGGTCAGACAGGCAGTCGAAGATGTAGTAGGTCTCTTCCGGCATGGACTGGATGAGTTCGTGGAGCGTGACCGTGAACCGCTCGAACCGCTTCGAAGGCGGGATCTCGGTCAGAGTGACACCCTCCATCTCCCCGAGGAGCGGCGCGTGTTCCGCGAACCGGACGTAGACGACGTTGCGCCCGTCTTTGACGCCCTGTTTGGCAAAGGCTTCCGCGAACAGACGGAAGTCGTCCAGCTCGGTCAGCCGGCAGACGACGTTGTCTCCGATGCGAAAATAGTCCAGTGCTTCGTCCAGTTCCGGGAACCCGGAGTCCACCCGATCGAATAGTGCCATGATATCGCCTCTCTTTACATTCTGAGTTCTAGGATACCATGAACGGGCGGTTTGTGGTATAGTTATTAGAAATTGCATTATTATGAAACTGATTTATAGCAAGGTGATCCGATGCATACCGAATTCCTGATGGGCAACGAAGCCATCGCGCTCGGCGCGCTGGCGGCAGGCGTCAACGTCGTCTGCGGTTACCCGGGCACGCCGTCCTCCGAAGTTCTCGAGACGGTCGCCAAACGGAAAACTGAACACACCTACGTCGAATGGTCCGTCAACGAGAAAGCGGCCATGGAGCTCGCGGCCGGTGCCGCCTACTCCGGTGCCCGCGCGCTGGTGACCATGAAGCAGGTCGGCCTGAACGTGGCCTCCGACCCCCTCATGAGCCTCGAATATGTGGGCGTGAAGGGCGGCATGGTCGTCCTCGTCGCCGATGACCCGGGCCCCATCTCCTCCCAGACGGAGCAGGACACCCGGACCTTCGCGGCGTTCTCCAAAGTCCCCTGCTTCGACCCCTCCACCCCGGAGGAGGCTTACGAGATGATCCAGGAGGCCTTCGACTTCTCCGAGAAGTACGGCACTCCGGTCTTCCTGCGCCCCACCACCCGGGTGGACCACGGCTACGCCTCCATCGACGTCAAGGACGAGAGCGAATACTACGTGAACACGCCGGAAGGCTTCGTCAAAGACAGCTCCCGCTGGGTCATCTTCCCGCGGCTGTCCTTCGCGAACCACGCGAAGATCGAAGCCCGCAACGAGGAGCTCCGGAAGACCCTTTCGGGTTATGCCCGCAACTGCATCCTCGGTGGCGATGTACCGAAGAAAGGTGTCGCTGCCGGCGGCATCTCCTACGCCTACGCCAAAGAGGAACTGGAAGCCCGCGGTACCGACGGCACTCTGCCGGCACGGCTGATGAAAGTCAGCACGCCCTTCCCCTTCCCGGAAGACCTCGCCCTTGAGTTCTTAAAAGACCTCGATGAAGTCCTGGTCCTCGAAGAACTCGACCCGGTCATCGAAAAGGAACTGACCTACCTCTGCGGAAAACATGGTCTGCAGACGAAGATATACGGCAAACTCAGCCACCACATCGCCCCCTCCGGCGAGAACACCAGAGACTCGGTCGGCGCCGCGCTCGACGCGTTCCTCGGAACGGACCTGCAGGGCGCGAAAGCCGTCACCCGTCCGGAGCCGCCGCAGCTGCCGGTCCGGCCTCCGGTCCTCTGTGCCGGCTGTCCCCACCGCGCCTCCTTCTACACCGTCAAACAGGCGATGAAGGGCAAAAAGGCGTTCTTCGGCGGCGACATCGGCTGCTACACCCTCGGAAACGCCATGCCCCTCGACATGTGTGACACCTGCCTTTGCATGGGCGCCGGCGTCAACATTGCCCAGGGCATCCGGAAAGTGGACCCCGACACGACGGTCTTCGCCTTCGTCGGCGACTCCACGTTCTTTGCCTCCGCCATCACCGGCGTCATCAACGCCGTTTACAACCAGGCCAACATGACCCTGGTCCTCCTCGACAACTCCACGACCGCCATGACCGGCCACCAGCCCCACCCGGGCACCGGCCGCACCATGATGGGCGAGGTCGTCGAGAAGATCGACCCGGTCAAGGTCCTCGAAGGCATCGGCGTCACTGAAGTCGTGTGCCTCGACCCCATGGACCTCGCCACCTCCGTGCCGGAGGTACAGCGCGTCAGCGCGCTGCCCGGCGTCAAGGCGGTCATCTTCCGGTACCCCTGCATCGCGCTCTTCAAGCCGACGGAGTACTGTGAAGTGGACCAGTCCGAGTGCATCAACTGCCGTCGCTGCATCAAAGAGCTGGGCTGTCCCGCTCTGTTCATCAGGGACGGCCATGTGGAGATCGACCCGGGCACCTGCACCGGCTGCGGCCTGTGCAACCAGGTCTGCCCGAAGAAGTGCATTGGAGGTGTGACGAGATGACGAACATCGTACTGTGCGGCATCGGCGGTCAGGGGACCGTCCTCGCCTCGAAACTTCTGGCTGCGGCCGGCATGAAGAAGGGTTACAACGTCCAGAGCGCTGAGACCATCGGTATGGCCCAGCGGGGCGGCTCCGTGTTCTCCCACCTTCGGATGGGAGCGGCGGACGAGGAAGTCTCTTCTCCCATGATCAGCCTCGGCACCGCGGACATCCTCATCGGCTTCGAGCCCGGCGAGACCGTCCGCCTGCTCCCCTACCTGAAGCCCGACGGACAGGTCATCACGGCCAGCCGTTCGGTCATGCCGGTGACGGCGGCCCTCACCGGCGGCTCCTATGACGGCGCCGACATGCTCCGCTACCTCGAAGACAACGTGGCACACCTGTCCGTCGTGGACACGGAAGCCGCTCTGGCCGAGCTCGGCAATCCGAAAGTCACGAATGTCTTGCTGCTCGGCTACGCCGCGGAAAGCGGCGCGCTGGGCCTCACCGCCGACGACCTCAAGGAAGCTCTGAAGGAACGGCTCCCCGAAAAGCTGTGGGACGTCAACTTCCGGGCTCTCGATTATGCAAAACAGGCGTAAATCGCCAACCAGAATAAAAACTCTTTCAGGAAAGGAAGCATCCTTATGCAGATCTCTCCCCTTCAGTTAGAACAGGTCAACCACCAGATCCAGGCGCTCCGCGATGCCGGCAGCTTCTACGGCAAAAAGCTTGAAGAAGCGGGCATTACCGGTGTCTCCTCCGTCGAGGACTTTGAGAACCTCCCCTTCTCTGAGAAAGCGGACCTTCGGGACGCGTACCCCCTCGGACTCATGACGGCTCCGGAAGAGGAGATCGTCCGCATCCACTCGTCCTCGGGCACCACCGGCCTTCCGGTCATCATCCCCTACACTCGCAAAGACGTCGATGACTGGGCCACCATGTTCGCCCGCTGCTACGAGATGGCCGGCATCACGAACAAGGACCGCATCCACATCACTCCGGGTTACGGCCTCTGGACCGCCGGTATCGGCTTCCAGGCCGGTGCTGAGAAACTCGGCGCCATGTGCATCCCGATGGGTCCCGGCAACACCGACAAACAGCTCCAGATGATGGTCGACATGAAGTCCACCGTCCTCTGCGCCACATCCTCCTACGCGCTGCTCCTCGCCGAGGAGATCGAGAAGCGCGGCATCAAGGACAAGATCCACCTGAAGAAGGGTGTCATCGGTTCCGAGCGCTGGGGCGACGCCATGAGAAAGCGCATCTCCGAAGAACTCGGCATCGAACTCTACGACATCTACGGCCTGACCGAGATCTACGGCCCCGGCATCGGCATCAGCTGCCAGTATGACTCCGGCATGCACTACTGGGACGACTTCCTCTACATCGAGATCATCGACCCGGTCACCCTGAAGCCCGTTCCGGACGGCGAGCCCGGCGAGATCGTCATCACGACCCTCGTCAAGGAAGGCGCGCCCCTCATCCGGTACCGCACCCACGACCTGTCCCGCATCATCCCCGGTGAGTGCCCCTGCGGCTGCAAGCACCCGCGCCTCGACATCATCAAGGGCCGCACGGACGACATGGTCAAGATCAAGGGCGTCAACGTCTTCCCGGCCCAGATCGAAGAGTGCATCGCCGACACGGAAGGCGCCTCCTCCGAGTACCAGATCCGCATCTCTCACCTCGACGGCAGAGACACCATGCGTATCTACGTCGAAGCGACGTCCGGCATGGTCGACTTCCAGGCCCTCGGTCAGGAACTCACCCACAAGATCAAGGCGAAAATCGGCTTCACCCCCATCGTCAAGGTCGTCGAGCTCGGCATGCTGCCCCGCTCCGAGAAGAAGTCCAAGCGCGTCATCGACGAACGTTACGACTGATCCGGCGCCACACGATCAAACAAACAAGACCCTCGAACCGACGGTTCGAGGGCCTTTTCATTTCCGTATGCAAGTTCGCATGAAAAAGTAAGGACCGTGCAGAGCACATGCCCTGTACGGTTCTTACCGGGTGATGTTTGTGGAATTGAACAAATGTGGTGGTATTCAAATTCCATATGAAAACAGCCGAGGGAGATTCACAGCTGTAGTCATCTGAATGGTGCTGACAAAGGGAAAGAGCCCCTCTCACCACAAAAGGAGCTCTTTCAGGAATTGCTTCATATGGAATGAACCACAAAACAAACGTCAAAGGATACAGGTATCCCTTTCCCGGTAAGTTCTCCTTTTCAAGGGTGGAAGGCGAGTCCGTTTCCCGACTCACCCTGTCCAGAGTTCCATGGCGTCCGCTTTAGGAACAATGGCTCGGAGCGCATTAACTTGTCATGTTTATTATATAAACGGTTTTGGCGATTTGTCAATCTGTTAGTCGTTACGGTATATGGCAAATTTCTAACAAAGTTATCCTTCGGCGTGCACCGTTTCCAGGATTTCTTTCAGTTCCGTGGCCGGCAGCTGTCCCGGCGCTGACGCCTTCCCCGCCGTGCCGAAGGTGACGGCAGACCCGAAGCGTTCGCCGGTGGTCCGGCTGGCAAGCCCCAGTTCGCCCATCGACATCGCGATGGCGGGAACGGACGCGTACTTCGTGAAGGTGGCGGTAGCATCCATCAGGACTTCGACGTCCTGCGTCGACTCGGGCATGACGGCGATCTTCGCGATGTCGGCACCAAGCTCCTGCATTTCCTCCAGCCGGTCGAGGATGTCCTCTTTCGGCGGCGTCCTCTTGAAGTCGTGGTTGGATGCGATGACCGCGACGCCGTGTTCGTGCGCCTTGGCCACGAGTCGGGAGACGATGTCTCTGCCGAGGAAGAGTTCGACATCGATGAGGTCGATGAGCCCGGACGAAAGGATGGACTTGTAGAGTTCTTCGTACGCCTGAGGCGAGATGCTCTTCTCTCCCCCTTCCCGTTTGGTACGGAATGTGAAGAGAAGCGGTAAATCGCCAAGCTCGTTGCGAAGCTCTGACAGGAACGTCAGGACTGTGAGCAGACTGAGGGACGACACGTTGTTGAGGAAGTCCACTCTCCATTCGACGAGGTCCGCCGGGAGCTCCCGGATGGCCCGTGCCTCCGCGAGGATGTCCTCTCTGGTCTCTCCGACGATGGGCACGCAGATCTTCGGCATGCCGGCTCCGATTTCCACATTTCTGACAGTAACGGTGTTCATGACGACTCCTTTCCCCCGAAGAAGTATGTTGTCTTACAACTTCACTATAGCACAACCCATGGTGGAATGCTATAATGGACAGGACATAAAAAACACGATAGATTCTCTGGAGGTGCCCTATGGCTGAAATCAGAAGACCGGACGATATGGTCCGCATCACCACCCCCGAGCTCGCCCAGGCGTTCATCGATGAGCAGATCGCCCTCGTCAAGGAACAGGTCGGCGACAAAAAAGTCCTGCTGGCCCTGTCCGGCGGCGTCGACTCCTCTGTTGTGGCAGCCCTGCTCATCAAGGCGATCGGCGATCAGCTGGTCTGTGTCCACGTCAACCACGGCCTGCTTCGCAAAGGCGAACCCGAGCAGGTCATCGAAGTCTTCCGCAACCAGATGAAGGCGAACCTCATCTATGTCGACGCGGTCGACCGCTTCCTCGACCTTCTCACCGGTGTCACCGACCCCGAGCAGAAGAGACACATCATCGGGGAAGAGTTCATCAACGTCTTCGCCGACGAAGCCCGCAAACTCGAAGGCGTCGAGTTCCTGGCCCAGGGTACCATCTGGCCGGACATCCTCGAGTCCGAAGCCGGCATCAAGGCGCACCACAACGCCGGCGGTCTGCCCGAAGACCTCAACTTCGAACTGGTCGAGCCCGTCCGCATCCTCTTCAAGGATGAGGTCCGTGTGGTCGGCGAGCAGCTCGGCCTCCCCGCAGGCATGGTCTACCGTCAGCCGTTCCCCGGCCCCGGCCTGGGTGTCCGCTGCCCCGGTGCCATCACCCGCGACCGTCTCGAAGCGGTCCGCGAGTCCGACGCCATCCTCCGCGAAGAGTTCGCGAAGAACGGTCTCGAAGGCAAAGTCTGGCAGTACTTCACTGTCGTCCCGGACTTCAAGTCCACCGGTGTCACGAACGGCAAACGCAGCTTTGAGTGGCCCTGCATCATCCGTGCCATCAACACGACCGACGTCGTCGAATGCTCCGTCGAGCACCTCGACCCGGCCTTCATGGACCACCTCGTGAAGCGCATCACGACCGAAGTCGAGGGCATCAACCGCGTCCTCTACGACTTCACCCCGAAGCCCCCGGCAACCGTCGAGT
>ONFJ01000017.1 GCA_900317085.1 uncultured Eubacteriales bacterium
TACGCTCAGCCCTTATGACGTTTGCCGAGACCGAAGGTGTAGCCCTGGGCGCGGCCCAGTTCCTTCGCGCTCTTCTCGTTGATGAGCTGTTCCATGCGGATGAACGCGCGGACCTGCTCTTCCATGAGGTCGAGGTCGAACTTGTCCATCTCCTGGCCTTCGGAGACGACGGTCAGGTAGTCCGGAGCCACGCAGAGCGAGATGTCCGGGATGCCCACGTTGAAGGTGGACTGGCCTTCGCCGAAATGCATGAAGTTATGGGGCCGCAGGGAGACCGTACGGACTTTGCTGCGCTCCTCTTCCAGCGCCTGGTACAGGATGTCATCCATGACCTGGTTGCCGGTGTAAGTGACTTCGATGTCGACGTCGTTGGTCTTCTGATAAACACCTTTGACGTCCTTCCATTCGGCACAGCCGAAGTGCTCCAGAGCCAGAGCGGCAACGGTGTACTTGTGGCGGCGTTTGCCGTCCCACAGGTCTCTGTGGTCGTTGAGCCAGCCGGAAGTCGCCTGCTGGACCGGGGCGATGGAGTTTCTGTGCTCGAATGCCGGCAGACGGAAGTGGCCTGCGACGAACGCGAAGATGAGGTCGCGCTCCGGCTGATGGGTCTTGTAGTAACGGAGCATCTCCAGCATGGCGATGGGACCGTTCTCTTCGACCGCGTTGACACCGTCGGTATGGGTGTTGATGATGACGTTCTCTTTGTGGTTCTTACCGGGAACGACAACATAGAAGGACTCGGCGGTAGCCTTTTTCTCGATTTCTGCATCGAGGGTCAGAGTGGCCTTCGTCTTTTTCTTTCTGGCTTTCAGAAGCTCTTTGCCGGCCTCTTCATTGACCCAGAGGGTCGGGATGCCAAGGTGGCCGAGAATGAAGTTCAGGTACTGGCCCTGGACCATCTCGTTCGACATTTTCTGCCAGATGAAGACCGCGGACTTCGCGCCGGTGAACTTGGCAAGGAAGATGCCGATAGTCGCTTTGACGAACGCGACGGCGACAGGACCCTTGTAGAACCTGGTCAGGTGCAGGTCGGCCGGCATGGCACGGCGTTCGGAGAACGCGACCGCTGACGGGATGCGGCTGAAGTCGGGCATGCGCATGACGACGATGTCCTTGAACGGACGGAGTTTGGACAGTTTGCCGGTGAAGCCTTCCGGGCAGGTCTCGCCGGAATACGGGAACGCGGATGCGACAGGGATGTCCACATCGCCCTTCTTCGTGTGAAGAACGAGCTTCGTTTCTTTCTCTTCCCAGCGCTCGAAGGTCTTGACATCAGACACCGGTTCATAACCGATGGCGCGGACCTCTTCCTTGAGGTATTCGACGAATTCGTGGTGGCCTTTCGACCCGGTCAGTCGGGACCCGAAGGCGTTCATGTCGTTCATGCCTTTCAGCATGTTCTCTTTTGACAGTTGGATGCTCATGACAGCACGCCCCTTCCATAAACGTTTCTCTTTCGAAAAAAGACCTGGCGAAATGTCGTCAGGTCTTTGCGGTTCCGGAGTTTAGTCCTTCTTTTTGCCTTCTTTTTTGGCGGCCTTTTCTTTGGCCTTGGCAGCCTCTTTGGCTTCCTTGTCTGCCTGTGCACGGGCATTGGCGGAAGCGTTGGTGGCAATGGCGGCCTTGGTGAAGCGGATCTTGTTGCGGTCTGCGCCGGTCTCGAGGACGACGGTCTCGTCCTTGACGGAGACGACCTTGCCGAGGATGCCGCCGATGGTGACGACTTCATCGCCGACCTTCAGATTGTCTCTCATGGTCTGCTCTTCATTGCGGTTCTTCTTCTCTCTGCGGCTCATCATCCACATGTAGACGACGAAGAAGAGAAGAATGACGATCATGAATCCGCTGGAGCCCAGTGCTGCGCCCTGACCAGAGGCAGAAGCGCCGGAAGCGGTGTTCAGTAAAATTGCGAAATCCATAGTGAGTTACCTCCAATGTATTGTGCCTGATAGCACATGTTGCCATAAATTATAACATAGTTCAGATCCGAGTATCAAGAAGATCCACGTATTTATCATGGAACTCCTGATAGGTCCCGGCATCGAGTTCGTCGCGGATGCGTTCCATCAGCGTGTTGTAGAAATAGAGGTTGTGCATGACACACAGCCGCATGCCGAGCATCTCCCCTGCTTTTAACAGATGACGCAGGTAGGCTCTCGAGAAATTCTGACAGGTCGGGCAGTCGCACTGCGGGTCCAGAGGCGATTCATCGGCGAAGTACTTCTGGTTGTTCAGATTGCGGATGCCCTCCCAGGTGAAGATCTGTCCGTGGCGGGCATTTCTGGTCGGCATGACGCAGTCGAAGAGGTCGACTCCGCGATACACGGCCTCGATCATGTTGCCGGGCGTCCCGACACCCATGAGATAGCGGACTTTGTCCTTCGGCGCGTAAGGCTCCACTTCGGAGATCATCTCATACATGACTTCCTTGGGCTCCCCTACCGCGAGTCCGCCGATGGCGTACCCATCGAGGTCGAGGTCGGCGATCTGCTTCATGTGCTCCCGACGCAGGTCCGCGTACGTACAACCCTGGTTAATGCCGAAGAGCATCTGGTCCGGGTTCACGGTGTCCGGCAGGGCGTTGAGCCGCGCCATCTCGTCTTTACAGCGGATGAGCCAGCGGGTCGTCCGCGCGCAGGACTCTTTGGCGTACGAATACTCGGCCGGGTTCTCGACACATTCGTCGAAGGCCATGGCGATCGTCGAGCCGAGGTTGCTCTGGATGCGCATGCTCTCCTCCGGCCCGATGAACAGCTTGCGGCCGTCCACGTGGGAGTTGAAGTACACGCCTTCCTCTTTGATCTTGTTGAGCTTGGCCAGCGAGAACACCTGGAACCCGCCGGAGTCCGTCAGGATGGGGCCGTCCCATTTTGTGAACTTGTGGAGGCCGCCCATCTGCCGGACGAGTTCATCACCCGGGCGGACATGAAGGTGGTAGGTGTTGCAGAGCATCATCTGCGTCCTGCAGGACTCTTTGAGGTCCAGCGCCGAGACCGCGCCCTTGATGGCACCGGCCGTCGCCACATTCTGGAACGCCGGCGTCTGCACCGTCCCATGGACGGTGACCAGCTCGCCGCGGCGCGCCGTGCCTTCCGTTTTCAGTACTTTGAACATAAGGTTTTCTCCTCGAAGAAAAAGCTTCGTCTCGAGCGTCCGCCAACCGAACCCCCTCTGCGAGGGACCCCGGACGTCGATCCGAACTTTTTCTTCTTAGTTACTGGTTATCATCATGGAATCGCCGAAGCTGAAGAAGCGGTAACGCTCTTTGACGGCTTCGGCGTAAGCGTTCATCGTGTGGTCGTAGCCGGCGAAGGCGCTGACGAGCATGATGAGGGTGCTTTCCGGCAGGTGGAAGTTCGTGATGAGGCCGTCCATGGCCTTGAACTCGTAGCCGGGATAGATGAAGATGGACGTCCAGTCTTCGTCTTCGGCGATGCATCCGAGCTTCGTCGCGACGGACTCGAGGGTCCGGCAGCTCGTCGTGCCGACGGCGATGACCCGTCCCCCATTCGCTTTGGTGCGGTTGATGAGGTCGGCGGTCTCCTTCGGCATCCAGTAGTGTTCCGAATGCATCTTGTGTTCTTCGATGTTGTCGACTTTGACCGGTCGGAAGGTGCCGAGGCCGACATGCAGTGTGACTTTGCCGATGGCGACACCCATGTCCTCGACCTTTTTCAGCAGTTCCGGCGTGAAATGAAGGCCGGCGGTCGGTGCCGCGGCAGAGCCCAGCTCGTTGCTGTAGACCGTCTGGTACCGTTCCTGGTCTTCGAGTTTTTCCTTGATGTACGGCGGCAGCGGCATCTGGCCGATCTCTTCGAGGATGGCATAGAAGTTGCCGTCATACGTGAACTTCACGACTCGTCCACCGTCGTCCGTGACGTCGGTCACAGTGCCTTTGAGACGTCCATCGCCAAAGGAAAAGACCGTGCCCGGTTTGGCACGCTTGCCCGGCTTGCAGAGGCACTCCCAGAGGTCCAGTTCCCGCTGTTTTAAAAGCAGGAACTCGACGACCGCACCGGTCTCCTCCTTCACTCCATAGATGCGGGCCGGCAGGACCCGGGTGTCGTTCAGGATGAGGCAGTCTCCGGGACGCAGATAGTCGAGGATGTCCGTGAAGTGTCTGTGTTCGATAGCTCCGGTCTCTTTGTCGAGGTGGAGCATGCGCGATGCGTCTCTCTGTTTCAGAGGTGTCTGCGCGATGAGTTCTTCCGGCAGGTCATACCAGAAGTCTGATGTATTCATATGGATGAAATCTCCTGACACAGGACGATTTTAACGCTTTAACGCGTCATTTTTTATTGACTTTGAATTTGTCCTGTAATATAGTATTAAAAACTTGCTTTATTATAGTAAAAGATGAGCCGGTTTACAACCGGTTTTTATTCTTATTATTTTTCGAAAGAAGTGGAAACAACATGAAACAGTACAACGTAGGTATCATCGGCGCCACCGGCATGGTCGGTCAGCGCTTCGCCACCCTCCTCTCGGGTCATCCGTGGTTCAATATCGTTGCGCTCGCGGCCAGCTCCCGTTCTGCCGGCAAGACGTACAAAGACGCCGTCGGCGCCAAATGGAAGCTCCAGACCCCGATGCCGAAAGAGCTCGAAGACGTCATCATCATGGACGCAGAGAACGACATCGAGAAGATCGGCGAGATGGTCGACTTCGTCTTCTGTGCTGTCAACATGTCCAAGGAAGCCACCGCGGCTCTCGAAGAGAAGTACGCGAAGGCTGACATTCCGGTCGTTTCGAACAACAGCGCACATCGCCACACAAAAGACGTCCCCATGGTCGTCCCGGAACTGAACCCGGAGCACCTCGACATCATCCCCGCTCAGAAGAAGCGTCTCGGCACCACCCGCGGCTTCATCGCCGTCAAGTCCAACTGCTCCCTTCAGAGCTATGTCCCGCCGCTCTTCCCGCTGCATGAGAAGTATGGCGTCGAAGATGTCCTCGTCTGCACCTACCAGGCCATTTCCGGTGCCGGCAAGACCTTTGAAGACTGGCCGGAGATCCTCGACAACGTCATCCCCTACATCGGTGGCGAAGAGGAGAAATCCGAGAAAGAGCCTCTGAAGATCTGGGGCAAGGTCGAAGGCGATGAGATCGTCCCGGCCACCGAGCCTCACTTCACCGCGCAGTGCCTGCGTGTCCCCGTTTCGGACGGTCACCTCGCCGCGGTCTTCGTACGCTTCAAGAACAAGCCCACCAAGGAAGAGATCCTCGACTGCTGGAAGAACTTCTCCGCGAAGCCCCAGGAGCTGAAACTCCCGATGGCACCGGAACACTTCCTCAACTATTTCGAAGAGGACGACCAGCCCCAGACCAAGGAGAAGAGAAACCTTGAGAAGGGCATGGCGGTCTCCATGGGCCGTCTCCGTGAAGACACCCAGTATGACTACAAATTCGTCTGCGTCTCCCACAACACCCTGCGCGGTGCTGCCGGCGGAGCCGTGGAACTGGCCGAACTGCTTGCCGCAGAAGGCTATTTTGACTAATACTTTACAGGAGGAACGACAATGAAAGGACCCAAGCCCATCTTCGAAGGCGCCGGCGTCGCGCTGGTCACCCCCTTCGACAACTACGGTAACATCAACTACCCGAAAATGGCGGAACTCATCGAAGAGCAGATCGCCGCAGGCACCGACGCCATCATCAGCATCGGCACCACCGGTGAAGGCTCTGCCCTCGACATCGTTGAGCACGTCAAAGGCATCGAGTTCACCTGCAAGCAGGTCGCCGGCCGTGTCCCGGTCATTGCCGGTACCGGTTCCAACGACACTGCCTTCGCGGTCAAACTCTCCAACGAGGCCGAGAAGGTCGGTGCGGACGCGCTCCTCATGGTAACGCCTTACTACAACAAGACTTCCCAGAGAGGCCTTGTACGCCACTACAGATACATCCACGACCGTGTCTCCAAGCCGATCGTTCTTTACAACGTTCCGTCCCGTACCGGCGTCGACATCAAGCCGGAGACCTATGCGGAACTCGCGGAGATGCCCCGCATCGTCGCTGCCAAAGAGGCCAACGGCAACATCGCGGCCTTCGCCAAGACCATGAAGCTCTGCGGAGACAAGCTCGACTTCTACAGCGGTAACGACGACCAGATCACGGCCCTCTGTGCCCTCGGCGGCAAGGGCGTCATCTCCGTCCTCTCCAACGTGGCGCCGAAAGTGGCCCACGACATCGCGATGGAAGCCATCAACGGCAACGTGGCCGAGTCCGCGAGACTGCAGATCGAGTACATCGACCTCATCAACGCGCTCTTCAGCGACGTCAACCCCATCCCGGTCAAAGAGGCGATGAACCTCATGGGCAAGGAAGTCGGCGACTGCCGCATGCCCCTCGACGTCATGTCCGATGCCGGCCGTGAGTCCCTGAAGCAGGTCCTCATCCGCTACGGTCTCGTCCAGGAATAAGGTGTCAGCATGGTCAATATTCTGATGAACGGATACCTCGGCCGCATGGGCCGGGTCATCCTGGAACTCTCCAAGGAGCGGGACGACCTCGAAGTCATCGCCGGTGTCGACTACAAGGCGCCGGAAAACGAAGTCTTCTCCTTCTCCACGTACACCGACTACTCGAACATCGAGACAAAGCCCGATGTCATCATCGACTTCTCGAACCCGGTCGCTCTGGACGGCATCCTGTCCTATGCCCTGGCCAATGAAGTCCCCGTCGTCATCTGCACGACCGGCTTCAGTGAAGAGCAGCTGGCGAAGATCGATGAGGCCTCGAAGTCCATACCGGTCTTCTTCTCCGCCAACATGTCGATCGGCGTCAACCTCATCTCCGAGCTCGCCAAGAAAGCGGCCGAGATCCTCTACCCCGGTTTCAACATCGAGATCGTCGAAGCGCACCATAACCAGAAGCTCGACGCCCCCAGCGGCACGGCTCTGATGATCGCCGACGAGATCGCTTCCGTCCTGCCGGAGAAAGTCGACTACGAGACCAACCGCGCCGCGAAGCGTGAGAAGCGTCCGGTCAATGAGATCGGCATCCACGCCGTCCGCGCCGGCACCATCGTCGGTGAGCACGAAGTCATCTTCGGCGGCCCGGACGAGGTCATCAAGATCTCCCACCACGCCGCCAGCCGGAAGATCTTCGCGAACGGCGCCCTGAACGCCGCCGCCTTCCTCGCCGGCAAAGCACCCGGCAAGTACTCCATGAAAGACCTCATTGGTTGATTGAAAGAGCAGTTCGAAAGAACTGCTCTTTTTTTGGAGCAGAACGCTGCTCCGCCCCTCGTTACAAGGTCCGTTCCTCGCGAGAGGTAGAATTCTATCGCCTTCCGGCGAGCGCTCCGGTACGATTGTAACTAGTGACGGACATCGTTATGCTCCCGAACCATCCGTACTTGCTTCGACAAACTTTTCCAGCAAATTGTTCAAACAAAATAAAAGCGTAACTCGTTGAGAGCTACGCTTTTTTCTTTTTCTTATCTTTGATTTTGAGAACTGTTTTCTTCGAAACCACCTGGTTGTACTGCCGTTTGAACTGGACGTTCACGCGGTACTTCTGGTTGCAGGGGCCGCATTTGTAGATCGCGTGGAAGGAGCTTCCGGAGAAGCGCCATTCGGACACTTTCGTGGCGGGCGCGCCGCAGAGGATGCAGGAGCAGTCGAGCATCGCCTTGTCGACGCCGGTGTCGTCCATGTCCTTGATGATGTACGGTTTGAAGAGCATCTGCTGGTAGAACTCCTCGTCGACCTCTACCACGAAGTCGTCCAGTTCCACGTCATCGCAAATCGCCCGGAAACACACAGCGGCCAGCAGGCTGTCGTCCAGCGCCCGGTGCAGGGCGAAGGTCTCGGGGTCGACGTCGATCATCTCGGCGGCAGTCGAGAGCCCCACCTGGTGGGCTTTTGGCAGGCCTTTCTGCTTCATGAAGCAGTCCTGCAGGTCTACGTAATGGTGGATGTACGGGATGCGGACATTGTTGAAGGCCGCGCCGTTATTGCTGATGAGCGCCCGGATGTCCATGTCTCCCCAGCTCATGAAGATGGTGTCGGGGTCCTCCCCGATCCAGTCCGTGAAGTGGTTCGTGACGGGCAGGTACTTTTCTGCGTTCTGGACGTCTTCGTTCGTGATGTGCGTCAGCTTGCGCACCCGGGACGTCAGTTTCTTTTCGATGACCGGTTTGACGAAACTCGAGAACGTGTCGACCTCCTCGAGGTGTTCGTCCAGTTTCACCGCGCCGAATTCGATGATCTCGTTGACGAACTCCTTGCGGCGTTTGTCGAACGCGGTGTTCCATTCCAGATCCAGTATGATGTATTGCATTGCGGTCAGCCCTCGTTTTCTGTCTCGGAAGTGGAGGTCACATCCTGCAGGGACTGTCCGCCAAAATCGTCCGGTTGATTGTTCTGTACGACGACCACATCGTCCGAGCGGAACGACATGCGGCTCGTCAGTTTGGAAATGCCCTGGTTCACGGCCAGGAAGAAGTTGCGCAGCGGGAACGTGTCAGAGTAATACTCCTCCACTTTCGGGATGTACTCCCCCGCGAAGAGGCTGGAGACCGTAAAGGCAGGTTTCGTGGCCAGTTTCCGGTTTTCCTGTTCGGAGACGGTGGCGTCGGTGTCGAAGATGGAAAACACGAAGAAGAACATGGTCACCGCGAGCAGCATGGCAAGGAGCGCCACGCCTATCCGGGAATAGCGCAGCAACGGCAGCGCGTTCGGGTCAGTCTGTCTGTGTTTCAAAGGGAAAACTCCTTAGAATCTGAAATAAAGGAAGGGGTTGTAGGTGGACCCCACGATGGCAGCTGTGTCGAGGAAGAGCAGGACGACGGCGAAGACGACGAGGCCTGCATCGGCCAGTTTCGCGTTCTGCACACTGCTGCGGCCAAAGGCGATGTACCGTTCCCGGATGGTACGGGAGACCGGCAGACACGCCACGATGGCGAAGACATAAAACAGCAGGTGGTTGAGCAGGATGGATACATCGCCCGCGGTGGCACCGGCGGAAGCGCCGAAACCGAAGAGCACCGAGAAGAACTGGCGCAGGCGGGACATGTCATCGAAGTAGAAGAGTCCCCAGCCAAGTACGACGAGCAGCAGTGTGTAAAAGTGCCCGACGAACTTCGGGGCCTGTTCGAGCGCTTTGCCGAGGAACAGCTTTTCCGCGAGAATGAGGACAAAATAGTACAGTCCCCAGCCAATGAAGTTCCAGGAAGCGCCGTGCCAGAAGCCGGTCAGCGCCCAGACGAGAAAGAGGTTCAGCACCTGGTGTTTGCGGTTGCCACCGAGCGGGATGTACAGGTACTCCCGGAAGAACGTGGTCAGCGAGATGTGCCAGCGCCGCCAGAAGTCCGTGATGCTGTTGGCGATGTACGGATAGTTGAAGTTCTCCTTGTACCGGAAGCCGAAGATGCGGCCGAGACCGATGGCCATGTCGGAGTAGGCGGAGAAGTCGAAGTAGATCTGCAGCGTGTAGCTCAGGATGCCGAGCCAGGCGCCGAGGACCGACAGGTTCGAAAGGTTCCCGTCGAGGAACGTGCTGGCCACTTCGCCGGCGACGTTCGCGAGGACCGCTTTCTTGAAGAGGCCCGTCAGGAAGCGCAAAACACCTTCCCCAACATCTTTTCCGTGCAGCGTCCGCTTGCGGATCTGCGCTTCGATGTCCACGTACTTTACGATGGGTCCGGCGATGAGTTGCGGGAACATGCTGACATACAGCAGCAGGTAGCCGAAGTTCTTCTGCACCGGAGCCTTGTCCCGGTAGACGTCGACGATGTACGTGATGGTCTGGAACGTGTAGAACGAGATGCCGATGGGCAGCGTCAGTTCCAGAAGCTTCGCGTTCGTGTGGAAAATGGTGTTGAAGTTGAAGGTGAAAAAGTCTAAGTATTTGAAGATGAAGAGGAAGGTCAGAGCCACGCCGACACTGACGCCGACGGCGGCTTTCGCCTTCCAGGTCCCCCGGTTCCTGTCCACCACAAGGGCGCCTGCGTACTCGACTGCGGTCGAAATGATCATCAGCAGGATCCACTTGGGCTCGCCCCATGCGTAGAAAAACAGGGACATGGCCAGGAGGAAGTAGTTCTTCCACTGCAGTTTCGGCAGCGCGAAGGCGCCGAGGAGGCAGATGGGAAGGAAAATATATAAAAACGATAAGCTGGAAAAGACCACGCTGGTGCACACATCCTTCTTATACCGTGATCTGGTCTTTCAAAGATTCAAACGTCTTCTGGCCGATGCCGCTCACCCGCGTCAGGTCTTCGATGCTGGAGAACGGTCCGTTCTCGTTGCGGTCATCGAGGATGGCCTGGGCTTTGGAGTCCCCTACCCCTTTCAGGGTCTTGAGGTCTTCCAGTGTGGCGGTGTTCAGGTTCACTTTCCCGGTCGCGTCGATGCCGGGCGCCTCGGTAGGAGCCTCGGTAGCGGGCTCTGTGGGCGTTTCTGCCGGTGTTCCCGCCTCTGTGGGCGATCCACCTTGGACAGACAAAGAAACCGTGGTCGTTGCGACAACAGTTTCCGTAGTGACCTCCTCTTCGACCGTCACTTCATAGCGAAGGGGCGATGAGAGGACATGATAAAGTATGATTCCGGCCAGTAGTACGAGCGCTATTACAGAAAGGATCTGCTCCTGTTTGCGCAAAAGCAGTACCTCCATACATATAATAGTCGTGTCGTATTATACCACAGAAAAAGACCACCGACAACAGTCGGTGGTCTTGTAATTTCTGAGTGTGAAAAGCTTATTCAGCAGCCTCTTCAGCAGGAGCTTCCTCTGCGGGAGCTTCCTCTTCAGCAGCTTCTTCTGCGGGAGCCTCTTCGACGACTTCCTCGACCTCTTCGGCAGCTTCTTCGACAGGAGCTTCCTCTTCTTCGGTCTCAAGGATGTCGGTCAGGTCCTCATCCTCATCGAGGAGAGCACGGATGGAAAGGCTGACGCGTTTCTTGTCGTAGTCGATGTCAGTGATCTGACATTTGACTTCCTGGCCCTTCTTCAGGACATCGTCCGGTTTCTCGATGCGCTTGTTGGCGATCTGAGAAATGTGGATGAGGCCGTCGATGCCGGGGATGATGTTGGCAAACGCACCGAATGCGGTCATACCGACGATGGTGGCGTCGACAACGTCGCCGACTTCATAGGTCTTGGAAAGAACGACCCAGGGGTTGTCCTCGTCCTTCTTGTAGCCAAGAGAAATACGATCGTTCTCGAGGGACTTGATGTAAACTTCGACCGTGTCGCCGACGTTCAGAACTTCAGACGGATGCTTGATGCGCTTCCAGGAGAGTTCGGAAATGTGGATCATGCCGTCGATGCCGCCGATGTCGACGAACGCACCATAGGAAGTGAGGGATTTGACGACGCCGGTGAAGGTCTGACCTTCTTCAGCAGTCTCCCAGAACTTCTCGCGGGCCGCCTTGCGCTCTTCCTTGAGAACGTCTCTGATGGAACCAACAGCACGTTTTCTCGGCTTGGCAAGCTCGATGATCTTGAAGCGGACGCGGGTGTTGCGAAGGTCTTCCAGGGGCTCGCCTCTGCTGGCAGTAGCAAGAGAGCCGGGGATGAAGACGCGGGAACCCTTGTCGGTGGTGGCGATGACGCCGCCCTTGTTGATGTCGGTGACAGTACCTTCGATGATGGTACCTTCCTCAGCAGCGGTCTCCAGCTCGCTCCAGGCATTGGCGCTGTCGAAACGTTTCTTGGACAGCATGATGGTGCCTTCGGCGTCGTTGGTCTTCATGATGACGCAGTTGATGGTGTCGCCCACTTTGACGTCGGTCGCGGGGTCAACAGTCGGGTCATAGCTGTACTCATCGTACTTAATGTAACCGGTCTGTTTTCTGCCGATGTCGACCTGGATCTCGGTGGCGGTGATGCCAACAACGGTGCCTTCGACGCGGCCGTCGGTAGACATGTTGCTGAGGCTCTCTTCGAGCATCGCCTCAAAATCTTCGTTTTCTTCGGTCATGGTTTTTACTTCTTCGGACATGGACTCAAGTACCTCCTTTATTGTCGCAGAGGGCGTGGAAGCCCCTGCGGTGACACCGATAGTGTCAGCTCCCTCAAGAAACGCCGGGTCTAGCTCGGACGCGTCCTGAATGAGCAAAGTATCACAGTTTTTCCTGCAAACATCGTAGAGTTTGACAGTGTTGGAACTGTGCCTGCCACCGACAACTATCATTCTGTTTACCTGCTTGGAAAGTACTTCAGCTTCATGTTGGCGTTCTTCGGTAGCTTTACATATTGTACCAAATATAGCGGTATTTGTACACAATAAATTTATTGTCGTTACGCACTTTTCCCATTCTTCGAGACTGTAAGTCGTCTGCGCGATGAGATTGACTTTCTTCCCTTCCCATTCCGTTTCGTGGGCGATGTACGTCTCCTTCAGCTCTTCGGCGTCGTGAACGACATACGCCGGGCAGGTTGCAAAGCCCAGCGTACCGGTAACTTCCGCATGTCCCACCGTGCCGGCGAGGAGCAGCACATCGGTCTCCGGGTCGAGCTTTTCAACGATTTTGTGGATGCGTTTGACGAAGGGACAGGCCACATCGAGGTACGGGATGCCCCGTTCCTCGTAGTACTCATACACGCGTTTCGGGACGCCGTGGGTGCGCAGCACGACCTGAGCGTCGTCCGGGACCTTCGTCTCGTCTTCTTCGAAGTGGAGACCCATGCTCTCGAGGCGCTCGTTGACGGCGTTATTGTGGACGACCTGGCCCATCGCGTAGACATTGGGCTGCGTTTTCAGGTAATCCTCGATCTGATCGATCGCCCGTTCCACACCGAAGCAGAAGCCGGCATGGTCGGCGAGGATCACCTTTACATCTCGTCTTTGTCCCATAACTCCTGGACCTTCTTCCAGATGATCTCTGCCGCCGCGTTCAGTTCCTTCTTCTTCCGGGAACCCGGAGTGAAGCCAAGGTCCTCATACGGGATCGGCTCGCCGAAGCGGACGATGCATTTCGGATGTTTCTTTTCAAGATCCGCTTCGAGATGGACGGACGCCGGAACGACCGGGACTTTCGCTTCGCGGGCGATCATGGCAAAGCCGTTGGCCGTCGAATCGAGTTCCGGACGTTTGCGCTGACGGTCTCTGGAACCCTGCGGGAAGATGACGAGGCCGAACCGGCCGTCTTTCAGGACGCGTTCCGCGAACTTCATGGAATCGCGATCTGCGGTGCCTCTTTTTACCGGGAAGCCGCCGAGGGGCTCGAGGATCCAGCGGATGTAGAACGTGCGGAAGAACTCTTCCTTCGCCATGAAGAAGAAACGGCGGCGGGCACGGATGCCGTAGACCATGGTGATCGGGTCGAAGCCGTTGACGTGGTTCGCGACGAGGATGAACGGACCGTTCCGGGGCACATTCTCGGTGCCGTAGAAGTCGAGGGCCTCGAACTCCCGGTTCAGCAGGACGTGGGCGACCGGCATCCAGAAATGGTACAGGCCGACCCGCTCGACGAGGGGTTTGTCCCAGTTGAAATCGTACGGTTTGTCTGACATCAGGGGGATCTTTTTGACTTTGGTGGAACTCATACTTGTCTCTCCTTCGCGAGGTCTTCAATGGCTTTGACGACCTCATCAAAACTCATATTGGTCGTGTCGAGCAGGACGGCATCGTCCGCCTGCTTCAGAGGGGCGATCTCCCGGTGGGTGTCCTGGTAGTCTCTCTGGTTGAGGTCTTTCAGGACTTCCTCATAGGTGACATCGCTCTTGTCTTTGATCTGCTCATAGCGGCGTCTCGCCCGTTCTTCGGGGGTGGCCGTCAGGAAGATCTTGAGCTGGGCATCGGGCAGCACGACCGTGCCGATGTCCCGGCCGTCCATCAGGACGTCATTTGTTTTCGCCATATCTCTCTGGAGGTCGAACAGGAACTGCCGGACCTCGGGAATGGCGGAGACGGTGGAAGCGGCCGCGGAGACCTCCGGAAGCCGGATGTCCTCAGAGACGTCTTCCCCGTTCAGGAACACTCTCTGTTCCCCGTCCACGAAGCCCATCGAAACTTCGATGGCGGGCAGGAGTGCGATGATCTCTTCTTTGTCTTCGGACTTGAGGCCCCGTTTGAGGGCAGCCAGTGCCACAGTGCGGTACAGCGCTCCCGTGTCCACATAGATGAACCCGAGGTTCGCGGCCGCCGCGCGGGCGATGCTGCTCTTGCCGGCCCCGGCGGGACCGTCAATGGCGATATTGAACATACTCTTGTATCCTCCTAGATGCTGAGGCCGGCCAGACGACCGGTCGAAAAGGCGATCTGTAAGTTGAACCCGCCCGTATAGGCGTCGACGTCCAGCACTTCGCCTGCGAAATACAGGCCCTGAACAAGTTTCGACTCCATGGTCTTCGGGTCCACTTCCTTCACCTGCACACCGCCGGATGTGACGATGGCTTCCTCCACAGGCCGGAACCCGGAGAGCGGGATGGTGAACTCCCGGAGTGTATGCAGGATCGCCCGCCGTTCTTCGCGGGTGATCTGATTGACTTTTTTGTAGGGGTTGACCCCTGTTTTCCGCAGGAAGACGGGGATCATGCTCTTCGGCAGTAAATCGCCGAGGGAATTGCGGAAATCTTTGTTCGAGTTCGCTTCGAAGTCCCGCAGGAGACGGGCTTCCAGCTGCTCGTCGGAGAGCGCCGGTTTCAGGTCGATCCGCAGTTCATACTCACCCTCCTGCAGTTCGTGCAGGTGCGAGCTCGCGCTGAGGATGACGGGCCCGGAGACACCGAAGTGGGTGAACAGCATCTCACCAAAGTCCGAATAAACGCTCTTCCCCGTTTTCACGTCCACGACCGACACCGCGACATTGCGAAGGGACAGGCCCTGCATGTCGGCGCAGGAGCGGTCGTCGGAGGTCATGGGGACCAGAGACGGGACGATATCCGTGACCGTGTGCCCCACTTCCTTCGCCATCCGGTAGCCGTCGCCGGTGGAGCCGGTGCGCGGGTAGGACAGTCCGCCGGTGGCCAGGATGACGCCGTAAGCGCTGATGACTCCGTGGTGCTCGGTTTCAACGCCGGTGACGACGCCGTCTTCCACGAGGATGTGCTGTACGGTATCGTTCAGGCGATGTACGCCGGTCTGCCCCAGCCATCGGTCCATCGCGTCCACGATGTCCACGGCCTTGTCCGAGACCGGAAAGACCCGGTTGCCCCGCTCGACCTTGAGCGGCACACCGAGACCTTCGAAGAGGTCCATGGTGTCGACGGGCATAAAACAGTGGAACGCACTGTAAAGAAAGCGCGGGTTCACCAGAATGTTCTCGAGCAGTTCCTCCACGGTATACGTGGCATTGGTGACGTTGCATCGACCTTTCCCGGTGATCATCACTTTTCTTCCAATGCGTTCGTTCTTTTCGATGAGGAGGACTTCATGTCCCTGCTCCGCTGCCGTACAGGCCGCCATGACGCCGGCTGCGCCGCCGCCGATGACCACGACATCATTCGTCACTGTGGACTTCCTCCGGTTTCTCGTAAATATCGTATTCCGCCCAGATCTTCTCCAGTTCCGCGAGGTTCTGCTTCGTCGCGTTGCGTCTTCCTCTCGCGGAGGAGACGATGAGCGCGTTGACGAGGCTCAGCGGAGCCGTCAGGGAGTCGATGAAGGACACCATGTTGCTCTTGGCAACAAGGATGTAGTCCGCGAGTTCGGCGATGGGCGAATCGTCGTTGTCGGTGATGGCGATGGTCTTCGCGCCCTTGTCCCGGGCATAGCTGACGACGCTCAGCACCTGTTTCGAATACCGCGGGAAACTGAAGGCGACACAGACGTCTTCCGGTCCGATGCGGTAGATCTCTTCAAACATCTCGCTCGAGCTGTTGGAGCTCATGAGACGGACATCGTCGTAGATCATCTTGAAGTAGAAGTACATGAAGTTCGCGAGGGGTGCGGCACTCCGGACCCCGACGATGTAGATGCGCCGCGCGCCGTTGATGGCTATCGACGCTTTTTCGAAGTCTTCCTTGGAGACGGCCGTCATGGTGTTGCGGATCATCTCCCGGTCCTTCTGGAGGACAGAGGTGACGAGGTCGTTGTCCTGGATCTGGTTGCCGGCCACCTCGATGCGCTGGGTGGACGTCAGCTTGCCCTTGATGGTCTCCCGCAGGGCATCCTGGAACTCCGGGTAGCCCTCATAGCCGAGCGTCGTCGCGAAACGGACGACCGTGGACACACTGATGCCGGTGGTCTCACCCAGTTTCGCCGCCGTCAGGAACGCAGCCTTTTCATAGTTTTCGAGAATGTAATCGGCGATGCGTTTATGGCTCTTCGAAAGGCCGTAATAAGCGTCTTCGATCCGGTTGAATACGGAATAACTCATGACAGTTCCTCCATTAGAACGTTCTCCGTGATATTCTACATCAAAGGACAAATTCTTTCAATATAATGGATAAATTAAAGATAGATATTGTAAATCGCCCGAGAATTTTATAAACTATTACAGAACGTTTTTACCATATCACCACATTGGAGGAGGTCACTCATGCCTGACAACAGAATCGAGCAGGATGGACTTTACGGCCGCATCAATTCCCTGGAAGAGGAGATCGCCGACCTCAAATACACAAACCAGAAACTGTACAAGGACTGTGTCACCTTCGCGAAAAAGCTGAAGAAGATCCAGGTCTCCGGCATCCTCGACGAGGACGTCGACGGCCTCAAGGAACTGAACAGCCAGTACGCCGATGAGATCGCCGCCCTCAAGGAGCAGATCGTCGCGCTGACCATCGAAAACCAGAACATGCGCGAAGTCTCCCAGGCCAACGAGCTGAAAGAGACCCTCGAAGACATCGAGGACGAGCTCCCCGTCATCCTGGAGCCCGCCGCTTCGGAAGACGAAGAAGAACTCTTCGCCGACGAGATCGCCGCTCCTTCCCTGGAGACCATCCAGAACACCGAACTCGCGAACGCGACCCGCACCGGCAACACCGTCAGCTTCAAGGCGCTGAAGCTCGATGAACCGGAAGCAGAACCCGAAGTCGGTCCCGCGATGCGCAACTCGAACCGGGAACGCGTCAAACGCCAGCCGGCTCCTCCGCAGCAGGCACGGCCCGCGAAGCGCAAAGGTTCCGCCGGAAGACGTGTCCTCCGCGGCATCCTCGCAACGCTCCTGACCCTGGTCCTGCTCCTCGCAGCCATCAGCGGCGTGGTCGGACTCTTCGCCCACAACATGCCCGACGCCACCATCGGCGGCCTTCGCTGCTACACCGTCCGCAACGACGCCATGGCCCCGAACGTCAAACAGACCGATGTCATCGTCGTCAAGAAGGTCGACATGGAGAAGCTCCAGCCCTCCAACGTCATCCTCTCCACCTACGGCGACCGCTCCTTCGGTTCCGTCGAAGCCATCGAGACAAGAGAAGGCGCGAACTACATCGTGGCCGCGGACAACACCGGTGCCACCTATGACATCACTGGTGACCAGTATCTCGGAAAAGCCGTATACCGCATCGCCGGCATTGGCAAGCTCGCGAAGTACGCTCTCACCCACCGGATCAACTATTTCGCGGTGCTCGCGTCTCTCGCACTGGTGCTCATCGCCATGCTCATCCTGATCCCCTCCCGGAAGCCCCGGAGAAGAGATCAGCCGAAATTCGGCCGGGATTACAACGTTGAAGATTTCACGATTTAAGAAACGATAAACTATCATACATTTTTGAATGTTTTCAGCAGAACTCTGACAAATCGCCGGGGTTCTGTTGTTTTATTATACAAATACAATTTGCGTGCGTTTCTGTTTGACAGTATAATAAAATTGTTCGAATAAATTGTTTACCAAGGAGGATTGATCCCAATGGCAAAGAACAACAAAAAGGTCTTCATCACCGGTGCTTCCGGCCACATGGGCTGGGCCACCTTCAAGGAGATCTACTGGAACAGACCCGACCTCACCATCTCCGTCCTCATCAGAGATTCCGAGAAGAACCACAAGCTCTTCGACGGCTATCTGAACGATGACAGAGTCGAGATCGTCTGGGGCGACTTCGGCGACTACGATGCCATCCTGAAAGGCATCACCGGCGCGAGCTATGTCCTGCACATCGGCGGCATGGTCTCCCCCGCAGCTGACTACTGGCCGAAGAGAACCCTCAAGACCAACGTCATGGCTGCCGAGAACATCGTCAAGGCTGTCAAGGCACAGAAGAATCCCGACGACATCACCGTCGTCTACATCGGCACCGTCGCCGAGACCGGTAACCGCTGTGAGCCCATGCACTGGGGCCGTTGCGGAGACCCGATCAAAATCTCCATCTATGACCACTATGCCATTTCCAAGGTCAAAGCGGAGCGCGTCTTCGCTGAGTCCGGTCTGAAGAAGTGGGTCTCCCTGCGTCAGTCCGGCATCCTCTATCCGCAGATCCTCAAAAACATGGACCCGATCATGTTCCACGTCCCGCTGAACGGCGTTCTGGAATGGGCCACCGTCGAAGACTCTGCCACCCTCATGGAGCGTATGTGCTCTGACAACATCCCCGACGACTTCTTCAGAAGATTCTACAACATCGGTTCCGGCGACCAGTATCGGATCACCAACTACCAGTTCGAGGACCTTCTCCTGAACGCCATCGGCATGGGCCATGACGCCACCAAGCGTGTCTTCAAGCCGCAGTGGTTCGTCGACAGAAACTTCCACGGTCAGTGGTATGCAGACGGCGATGTACTGGAAGAGGCACTCCACTTCCGTCACAACACCCCGATCGAGCTTTACTTCAAGAACATGGCAAAGCAGGTCGAGTGGTTCTATCAGCTGTCCATCGTGACTCAGCTGCCCGTCATCTCCACCCTCGCCCGTGAAGGCCTCGGCATGATCGCCCTCAACAAGCGCTTCGGTACCCGCACCTGGGTCAAGAACAACAACACCGAGCGTCTGACCGCGTTCTATGGCGACACCAAGACTTCCGGCATGGAGCACTACAAGACCCTTCCCACCACCTGGGACAAGGCCGACATCCACATCCCGTCCAAGACTCCGGTCCTTCTCGACCACGGTTACGATGAGACCAAGCCCTTCGACGAGCTGACGGTAGAAGACCTCCAGAAGGCAGCTGCCTTCCGCGGCGGTAAACTCATCTCCACCGAGATCGTTGACATGTACACTCCGGTCACCTGGGAAGATGCCGAAGGCAACCAGTTCGACATGACGCCGAACACCGTCCTTCGCGGCGGCCACTGGTCCCCGGCACAGGATCCGTTCCCCTGGAGATACGACGAGATCGCGAAGCAGAACCCGTTCTTCGCTCAGGTCTGGTACATCGACCACAACCCGAACGAGAACAATGTTTACGGCGAAGAGATCTACAGAGATTACGACGAATATCAGAAGTAATAAGCCTTTCCGGCACAACGGAAAAAGCCACCCTTTCGGGTGGCTTTTTCCTGTCAAGAATGGAGTTTATATTAACAGATTACACCAGTGAGAGATTGGTGTAACCCATTAAATACTCGTCGACTTCGACGGCGCAGGCCCTGCCTTCGGCAATGGCCCAGACGACCAGGGACTGGCCCCGGTGCATGTCGCCTGCCGTGAAGACTTTATCTACGCCGGTGGCGTAGTGGCTCTGCTCCGTCTGAACAGTGTTGCGGGGACCGCAGGCCACACGGAACGCTTCCGGTGTGTAGCGCTCACAGCCGGTGAACCCGGCGGCGATGAGCAGAAGGTCACAGGGCAGCGTCTCTTCGGAGCCCTCGACTTCCTTCGGGACCATCCGTCCGGAGGCTTCGTCTTTCACGAAGTCCAGCTTCACGGTTTTGACCGCCTTGATGTTGCCTTTCTTGTTCGGGATGACTTCCTTGATGGTCGTCTGATAGACTCTCGGGTCTTTTCCGAACACCGCAATGGCCTCTTCCTGACCGTAGTCTGTCTTCAGTTTGACAGGCCATTCGGGCCAGGGGTTGCTGGCCGGACGCTCTGCCGGCGGCTGGGGCATCATTTCAAGCTGTGTGACCGAAGCACAACCTTCCCGCAGGCAGGTGCCGACACAGTCGTTGCCGGTGTCTCCGCCGCCGACGATGATGACCTTTTTGCCTTTGGCTTCGGTCATCGGGTTGCCGGCCAGCAGGGTCCGGGTCTGACGGGTCAGGAAGTCTACGGCCGGGAACACGTTACCGACCTGATCTTCTCCGACCCCCAGTGTGCGGGCCTGTTTAGCACCGCAGCAGAGGACCACGGCATCGTATTCCGCGAGGAGCTCTTCTGCAGGGACGTCTGCCCCCACGTTGCACCTCGTGCGGAACACGACACCTTCGGCCTCCATCAGCGCCTTGCGGCGCCCGATGATCTGTTTTTCGAGTTTCATGTTGGGGATGCCGTACATCAGGAGGCCGCCGACGCGGTCTTCCCGTTCGTAAACGGTGACATTGTGTCCCCGCTTGTTGAGGGCATCCGCCGTCGCCAGACCGGAGGGGCCGGAGCCGATGACTGCGACCTTTTTGTCGGTCCGGACGGCCGGTGTCTTCGGCTGCATTTTCCCGGTGGCATAGGCCTGTTCGATGAGGAACAGTTCGTTCTCCCGGACCGTGACCGGGTCTCCGTTCAGCCCGCAGGTACAGGCAACTTCACAGAGTGCCGGGCAGACCCGACCGGTGAATTCCGGGAAACTGGCCGTCTTCAACAGACGGTCTTTCGCGCTGTCGTAATGGCCCTGGTAGAGTTCATCGTTCCACTCCGGGATGAGGTTGTGGAGCGGACAGCCGGACACCGCCGGACCTTTGCCGAAGGCGACGGCCGACTGGCAGAACGGGATGCCGCAGTTCATGCATCGCGCCGCCTGCTCTTCCCGTTCCTCCACATGCAGCGGAGGGTGGAACTCGTGGAAATCCTTCAGACGCTCCAGAGGAGCGACCGCCGGGTTGGTCTTCCGTTCATAGTCCAGGAATCCTGTTGTTTTTCCCATGGTGTCTCCCCTCCTTTATGCGCCCATGATCGCATTGAATGCCTCGAGTTCGGCATCTTCCTGCGACAGGCCTTTGCTGAGTTCTTCGTAGATCTTATCTTTCATGACCGCATACTCGTGCGGGATGATCTTCTTGAAGGACGGAACATAGTCGTCGAACGAGTCGAGGATCTTCTGGCCCAGTGCGGAGCCGGTGGCTTCCACGTGTTCTTCGATCATTTCCTTCAGTTTCGCGATGTCCGCCTTGCGGCTCACCGTACTGACTTCGACCATTTCTTTGTTGAGTCTGCGATAGAGGTCGTGTTCCTCGTCGAGGACGTATGCGGTACCACCGCTCATGCCGGCCGCGAAGTTCTTGCCGGTGCGTCCCAGGACAACGACCGTGCCGCCGGTCATGTATTCACAACCGTGGTCTCCGACGCCTTCGACGACCGCTTCCGCTCCGGAGTTCCGGACACAGAACCGTTCGCCCGCGATGCCTCTGACATAGGCCTTTCCGGCGGTGGCTCCGTACATCGCGACATTGCCGATGATGATGTTCTCTTCGGCTTTGAACGCTGCGTCATCCGGTGGATAGACGGCCAGGGTGCCACCGCTGAGGCCTTTGCCGAAGTAGTCGTTGCTGTCCCCTTCGAGGTCGATGGAAACGCCTTTCGGGAGGAACGCGCCAAAGGACTGACCACCGCCGCCCTTGCAGTGGACTTTGCACAGGTCTTCGGGTGCATCGATGCCGTACGCTCTGGTCACTTCCGAGCCGAGGATGGTGCCGAAGGACCGGTCTGTACTGGTGACCTCCAGCGAGAGGTCCATGCCCTTCCCCGCCTTCTGCGCCTTGCGGAATGTCGGGACGAGCTCTTTCATGTCGAGGGTCTCTTCCAGCCGGAAGTCGTACTCGTCTCCGTCGATGTGGTGGACCGCATTGCAACCGCCTTCATTGTGGTTGCCGAGGATGTTCGAGAGGTCGACCATGGCGGCGCGGTGGGTGATCGCGTTCTCCTTCACCTTCAGGAAGTCCGTGCGTCCGACGAGTTCATCGACGGTGCGGACCCCGAGTTTGGCCATGATCTCCCGCAGTTCTTCGGCGATGTACATCATGAAGTTGATGACATATTCCGGTTTTCCCGCGAAGCGGGCCCGAAGGCGCGGGTCCTGAGTCGCGATGCCGACCGGACAGGTGTTCTGGTTGCAGACACGCATCATGACACAGCCCATGGCGATCAGCGGCGTCGTGGCAAAGCCGAATTCTTCGGCGCCCAGCATGCAGGCGATGGCCACGTCACGGCCGGTCATCAGCTTGCCGTCGGCTTCGACCCGGACCCGGGTCCGCAGACCGTTCTGGATGAGCGTCTGGTGGGTCTCGGCGAGGCCGAGTTCCAGCGGCAGGCCGGCGTTATGGAGCGAGCTCAGCGGAGCCGCGCCCGAACCGCCGTCGTATCCGGAGATGAGGATGACTTCGGCACCGCCCTTGGCGACGCCGGAGGCGATGGTGCCGACGCCGGCTTCCGAGACGAGTTTGACGTTGATGCGCGCATCGCGGTTGGCGTTCTTCAGGTCATAGATGAGCTGCGCCAGGTCCTCGATGGAATAGATGTCGTGGTGCGGCGGCGGAGAGATCAGCGAGACACCGGGCGTGGAGAACCGGGTCGCCGCGACCCAGGGGTAGACCTTTTTGCCCGGAAGGTGTCCGCCTTCGCCGGGCTTGGCGCCCTGCGCGAGTTTGATCTGGATCTCCTTCGCGGAGACCAGGTATTCACTGGTGACGCCGAAGCGGCCGGACGCGACCTGTTTGATCGCGCTGTTGCGTTCCGTTCCGAACCGGTCGCGGAGTTCGCCGCCCTCACCGGTGTTGGATTTTGCGCCGAGGCGGTTCATCGCCACAGCCATGCATTCGTGGGCCTCTCTGGAGAGAGAACCGTAGGACATGGCGCCTGTCTTGAAGCGCTTGACGATCTCCGACGCGGGCTCCACTTCCTCGAGCGGGATGCCCTTTTCGGGGTACTCGAAGGCCAGCAGGCCTCTCAAGGTGTGCGGGACGTTCTCGTCGTCGACCATGGACGAATACGCTTTGAAGCGCTCGTAGTCGCCGTCCTGGACGGCTCTGCGCAGGTTGATAATAGTCCGGGGGTTGTAGAGGTGGTCCTCTTTCCCGGCGCCGCTGCGCAGTTTATGGTAACCCATGCTGTCGACGGTCGTGTCAGTACCGAGGCCCAGCGGATCATACGCGTGGTCATGCCGGTACTCGACGCCCTCCGCGATCTCCGGAAGGCCGATGCCGCCGACACGGCTCACGGTGTTGGTGAAATATTTCTCGACGACGTCTTCCCGGATGCCCACGATCTCGAAGATCTGCGCGGACTGGTAGGACTGGATGGTCGAGATGCCCATCTTGGAGGCGATCTTCACGATGCCGTTCAGTACCGCTTCGTTGTAGTCGTCGATCGCCGTGTGGGGGTCCTTGTCGAGGAGGCCCTTCTCGATACACTCTTCGATGCACTCATGGGCCAGGTACGGGTTGACCGCCCGGGCGCCGTACCCGAGGAGGGTCGCGAAGTCGTGGACACAGCGGGGCTCCGCACTCTCGAGGATGATGGAGATGGCGGTCCGCTTCTTCGTGCGGATGAGGTACTGCTCCATCGCCGAGACAGCCAGCAGAGACGGGATGGCCACGTGGTTCTCGTCGACGCCGCGGTCCGACAGGATGATGATGTTCGCACCCTTCTTGTAAGCCTTGTCGCACTCCACGTAGAGGTGGTCGACGGCCTTCTCGAGGGACGTGTTCTTGTAGTACAGGATGCTGACCGTTGCCACTTTGAGGCCCGGCAGATCCATGTTTTTGATTTTCAGCAGGTCGACGCTCGTGAGGATGGGATGCCGAATTTCCAGGACCTGGCAGTTGTCCTCCTTGTCCTCGAGCAGGTTACCGTCCGAGCCGACATAGACCTGAGTGTCCGTGATGACCCGTTCCCGGATGGCGTCGATGGGCGGGTTCGTGACCTGCGCGAACAGCTGCTTGAAGTAGCTGAACAGGAGCTGGTGCTTCTCGGACAGGACCGCGAGCGGGATGTCGATGCCCATGGCGGCGATGGGTTCCGAGCCGTTCTGAGCCATCGGAAGAATGGACGTATTGATGTCCTCATAGGTGTAACCAAAGACCTTGTAGAGCCGGTCACGCTGCTCCTGGGTGGACTCCTCCACCTTCTTGTTCGGAATGGGCAGTTCGTGGAGCGTTTTGAGGTGCATGTCGAGCCATTCCCCATAGGGGTGGCGATGTGCGTACCGTTCTTTGCACTCATCGTCCGAGATGATGCGCCCTTCCCGGGTATCGATCAGGAGCATTTTGCCGGGCTGCAGCCGGGACTTCTTCACGATATGGCTGTCGTCCGGCGGCAGGACCCCGACTTCCGAGGACAGGATGAGCAGGTCATCATCGGTCACATAGTACCGGGAAGGCCGCAGACCGTTGCGGTCGAGGCAGGCGCCGACCTGGTCGCCGTCCGTGAACAGGACCGCGGCGGGACCGTCCCAGGGCTCCATCATCGTGGAGTAGTAGTGGTACATGTCCTTCTTCTCGCGGCTCATGGTGTCGTCGGACTTCCAGGGTTCCGGGATGCAGATCATCATGGCGAGGGGCAGGTCCATGCCGTTCATGACGAGGAACTCGAGAGTGTTGTCCAGCATGGCGGAATCGGACCCGGCGGTGTCGACCACCGGCAGGATCTTCTCGTAGTTCTCGGAGAGGAACGGAGACTCCATGGTCTCGCCCCGGGCGAGCATGCGGTCCGCGTTGCCGCGGATGGTGTTGATCTCACCGTTGTGGACGATGAACCGGTTCGGGTGTGCCCGTTCCCAGCTGGGGTTCGTGTTGGTGGAGAACCGGGAATGGACCATGGCGATGTGCGAAACGAAGTCCTCTTCCTGGAGGTCTTTGTAAAAGCTTCTCAGCTGATGTACGAGGAACATGCCTTTATAAACGATGGTCCGGGAGGACAGCGAGCAGACGTATGTGTTGTCGTTGGACTGTTCGAAGACCCGGCGGACCACATAGAGTTTGCGGTCGAAGTCGATGCCGGTCTCGCAGTCCTCCGGTTTTTCGATGAAACACTGCTCGATGAAGGGCATCTTGTCGATCGCTTTCTGCCCGAGAGTCTCGGGACAGGTCGGGACTTTACGCCAGCCGAGGAACTTGAGGCCCTCTTTGGCGGTGATGATCTCGAGCATCTTCTTCGCCTGGGCACGGCGCAGTTTGTCCTGAGGCAGGAAGAGCATGCCGATGCCGTATTCCCGTTCATCGCCAAGTGTGATGCCGCACTCAGTGGCTTTCTCTTTGAAGAACGCGTGGGGCGTTGCTACGATGATGCCGACGCCGTCACCGGTCTCCCCGGCCGCGTCTTTGCCCGCGCGGTGCTCCAGCTTCTCGACGATCTGCAGCGCGCTGTCGACGATGCGGCGGGACGCGACGCCCTTGATGGAGACGACGGTCCCGATGCCGCAGGCATCGTGTTCGAACTGCTCTCTGTAAAGCAGATTGTTTTGCAAAGTTTCATTTTTCATAATGGATGCTCCCTCTTGACGGAGTTGGAAACGGAAACAAAAAAAGCCACAGAACGCAGAATATTCTGCGTCCTGTGACTTCTTCGCCACGTTTTTGTTGCACCTATTATAATACGCTATTATGAAAAATGCAACAGTGAACTTTTCATTTATTCGGTTTCGACCGCTTTTGCCTTCAGTTTTTTGACAGCAGCCTTCTCTTTGGCCTTCTTTTCGCCGTAAGCTTTCTGCTTTTCAAGGGCGACATTTTCGAGGGAAAGGTCAGCGCCGGTGTCATGGGGGTCGGACTCATCGAAGATGTAGTCTTTGCCCGGAAGGATGGCGTTGAGCAGGATGCCGGCGATGGAACCGACGGCCAGCGCGGACAGCGTGATGGTGGAAGGTCAGGCCGTCGGTCATACCGAGGGCACAGACGAGGATGACAGCGGCAATGATCAGGTTGCGGCTCTTGGAGAAGTCGACATGGGATTCGACCATGTTCCGAAGACCGGCCGCGGAGATCATACCGTAAAGGACGAAGGAGATACCGCCGATAGTTGCGGTCGGGATGGTGTGGATGATGGCCGCAAATTTCGGGCTGAAGGACAGGACCGCCGCAAAGCAGGCCGCGATGCGGATGACCTTCGGGTCGTAGACTTTCGTCAGGGCCAGGACACCGGTGTTCTCACCGTAGGTTGTGTTGGCCGGCGCGCCGAACAGGGACGCGATGGTGGTGGCAAGACCGTCACCGGTCAGCGTTCTGTGGAGGCCCGGGTCGGCGATGTAGTTCTTTCCGACGGTAGCACTGATGGCGGAGATGTCGCCGATGTGCTCCATCATGGTCGCGAGAGCGATCGGGACGATGGCGACGATGGCGGTGATGACCAGAGAGCTGTTGCCGAAGTCCACGCCACCAAAGACGGTGCTGTGCCAGTGGATCGGGGAACCGATCCAGGCGGCTTCCTTGATGGGCGTGAAATCCACATCGTGGCAGAGGACCGCAACGATGTAGGAGACGACGACACCCATGATGATCGGGATGATCCGCATCATACCGACGCCCCAGATGTTGAACATGATGACGACGACGAGTGCGGAGAAGGCGACCAGCCAGTTCTCCTGGCAGTTCGCGACGGCGGAGCCGGAGAGGCCGAGGCCGATGGCAACGATGATCGGACCGGTGACGACCGGCGGGAAGTACTTCATGACCTTGGTGGTACCAAAGGCACGGATGACAGCGGCCAGGATGAGGTAGACGAGACCGGCACAGGCGACGCCGAAGCAGGCGTACGGCAGGAGCTGGGCCTGTGTCATGTTCTCATCGGCAAGGCCAGTGATGGCGGCATAACCGCCGAGGAAGGCGAAGGACGAACCCAGGAACGCGGGCACCTTCATCTTCGTGATGAAGTGGAACAGCAATGTACCGAGGCCTGCGAAGAGCAGCGTCGTCGAGACATCGAGTCCGGTGATCAGCGGTACGAGGACCGTGGCGCCAAACATGGCAAACATGTGCTGGAGACCGAGGATGACCATTCTGGGCGTGCCCAGTTTGGTGGCATCGTAAATGGCCTCCCCTGCTTCAAACGCAGGAGCTTTGGTTTTTTCTTCTGCCATAAAAATCTCTCCTCAACAAAATAACATACACAACATAAGCAACATACTTACTGTGTAAAATTCTACCAACATACATAAAAAAACGCAACATCTGGTGGCGTACAAGTTAATTGTGCGGACGACGGGACCTGGTTCGCCGCAAGCGCTTTGCGCTCTGGTGCGGACGACGGGACTTGGTTCGCCGCAAGCGCTTTGCGCTCTGGTGCGGACGACGGGACTTGGTTCGCCGCAAGCGCTTTGCGCTCTGGTGCGGACGACGGGACTTGACGCAATTTTGCTTTGCAAAATTGCTCCGAGGTGCTGCCGCACCTCACTCGCCTAAAAACATGCCACCGGCATGTTTTCTTGACGGCTCGCCCCTACCGGGTTCAAGTCCCTGTCCGCAAAAAGAAACAGCGAATACGCAAAAGCGTATTCGCTGTTTCCTGGTGCGGACGACGGGACTTGAACCCACATGAACTTGCATTCACTAGAACCTGAATCTAGCGCGTCTGCCAATTCCGCCACGTCCGCATATGTATGTCAAGCGAGGAGACCCCGCGTTGACTGCTTGAATATAATAGCACAGCAAATCGCCAAATGCAACGATATTTTTTCAGTTTTTAATCTAAAACGGCAAACTCTCCGATCTTTTGATCGAACTTGTTTTTCGTGACCTCTTTCGGGACCGGGATCGGGTAGTCGCCGGAGAAACAGCCGGTGCAGAAACCGACGGAAGCGCCTTCCGCGATATGCTTTGTGGCGTCTACGGACAGGTATCCGAGGGAATCGACACCGATCGCCTTTCCGATCTCCTCCACGGTCTCGTACTGGTTCGCGATGAGCCGGTCGCCGCTGTCCACGTCCGTCCCAAAGTAGCAGGCGTGCTTGAAGGGTGGCGATGAGACACGCATATGGACCTCCTTCGCGCCGGCTTCCCGCAGGAGCTCGACGATCCGCGCACAGGTCGTACCGCGGACGATGGAGTCATCGATCATGATGACCCTCTTCCCCGCGATGTTCTCCCGGATGGCGTTCAGCTTGATGCGCACCGCATCCTCCCGCTGTTCCTGAGAGGGTTCGATGAAGCTGCGGCCGATGTACCGGTTCTTCACGAAGCCGATGCCGTACGGGATGCCGCTGTCTTTCGCGTAGCCCATCGCCGCGTCCAATCCGGAGTCCGGCACACCGATGACGATGTCCGCCTCCACCGGATGCTCCTTTGCGAGGAACTCCCCGGCCCGGATGCGCGCATGGTGGACCGAAGCGCCGTCCAGGACCGAATCCGAACGGGCGAAGTAGATGTACTCGAACACGCAGATGCTGCTGCCTTCCGGCTTGCTGCAGTTCGTCGCAATGGACTGCACGCCCTTCCGGCTGATGACGACGACCTCACCGGGCCGGATGTCCCGCACCAGCGTCGCGCCGATGGAGTCGAAGGCACAGGATTCACTGGCCACGACATAGGCACCATCCGGCGTCTGGCCGAGACTCAGAGGCCGGAACCCATTCGGGTCCCGGAACGCGATCAGCTTGGTTGCGGTCATCACGATGCAGGAGTAGGCACCGCGCAGCGAGTCCATGGTTCGAAGCACCGCCTCTTCCGTGCTTTTGCTTTTCAGTCGGTTCGCCGCGATGGTATACGCGATGGACTCGGTGTCGGACGACCCGTGGAAAATGCCACCCGAGAGTTCGAACGACCGACGGATCTCATCCGCGTTCACCAGATTCCCGTTGTGCGCCAGCGCCATGTTCCCCTTGATGTGCCGGATGACCAGAGGCTGGACGTTCGTAAGGTCCCCACCGCCGGTGGTGGAATAGCGCACATGGCCGATCGCCATATTGCCCTTCCCCAGTCCCCGCAGATGTTCCTCCGAGAACACCTCATGAACGAGGCCGTGGCCCTTCAGGTGGGCGAAAACACCGTCATCGTTGACGACGATGCCACAAGACTCCTGCCCCCTGTGCTGGAGCGCATAGAGGGCAAGGTAAGTCGTATGAGAGATGTCTGTAGTCTTCGTTTCGAAGATGCCGAAGACGCCGCATTCTTCATGTAAGCTGTCAAAAACGGTCATAACAGGATGATCCCGTGCTCGGCACACTCTTCCCGCATCTCGTCGGGCCAGAGCGCGCACTGGACTTCGCCGATGTGAGCTTTCTCGAGGAGCAGCATGCAGAGTCTCGACTGGCCGATGCCTCCGCCGATGGTCAGCGGAAGTGTTCCATCGAGGATCCCTTTGTGGAAGGGACGTTCCTCGCGGTCCAGGCAGCCCTCGATCTCGAGCTGGCGATGCAGGCTCTCCGCGTCGACACGGATGCCCATCGAACTGATTTCGAACGCGCAACCGAGGAGCTCGTTCCAGGCGAAGATGTCGCCGTTGAGCGCCCAGTCATCGTAGTCCGGCGCACGGCCGTCATGTTTCTGACCGCTCTTCAGAGCGCCGCCGATCTGACCGATGAACACGGTGCCGCGTTCTTTGACGATCGCGTCTTCCCGCTCTCTCGGTGTGAGGTCCGGCCAGCGGTCCTCCAGTTCCTGGGTCGTGACGAAGTACACATCATCACTCATTTCAAAACCCAGCATCGGGTAGATTTCCTTGACGACCTCGTTGGTCTCGACAATGGCTTTGACGATCTTCTTCACGATCTCCTGCAGGAACTCGGTCGTCCGGTCTTCTCGGCGAATGACGCGGCACCAGTCCCACTGGTCGACAAAAAGGGAATGCAGGTTATCCATATCATCGTCCCGGCGGATCGCGTTCATATCGGTATAGATGCCCGTGCCGGCTTCGTATCCGTAGTACCAGAGCGCGTGGCGTTTCCACTTGGCCAGACTCTGGACGACCTGTGCCTCTCCCTCCATGTTTTTCATGGTGAAATGCACTTTGCGCTCCACACCATTCAGGTCATCGTTCAAGCCGCTGGCTTCGGTCACCATGAGCGGAGCCGTCACTCGGTCGAGGTTCAGCGCCTTGCTGAGTTTGAACTGGAACGTGTCCTTGACGGTCTTGATCGCGTACTGCGTCTCTCTCTGCGAGAGCTTGCTTTTATATCCTTCCGGATAGATGGGATAGATCATAGGTCTCCCTCCTTGATCTGTTGTCGGTTAATAGTTGATCAGATACTGGTCGATCTCCCACTGAGAGATCTTGGTTCTGTAGTCGTCCCATTCGGCCTTTTTGCCGGCGATGTAGTTTTCAAACACATGATCGCCCAGGGTCTCTCGGACGAACGGATCTTTCTCCGCTTCGGCAATGGCTTCTTCCAGGGTGCCCGGCAGACAGTCGATGCCTTTTTCTTTGAGTTCTTCATCGCTCAGGACGAAGACGTTCTCATCGTAAGCCGGCTGTGGGACAAGGCCTCTCTTGATGCCGTCCAGACCGGCGGCAAGGCAGAGCGCCATCTCCAGGTACGGGTTGCAGGTCGGGTCCGGGCAGCGGAGTTCGACACGGGTGCCCTTGCCGCGGCTCGCGGGAATACGGACGAGGCAGGAACGGTTCGAAGTGCTCCAGACGAGGTAGCTCGGTGCTTCATAGCCGGGGACCAGACGCTTGTAGGAGTTGACGGTCGGGTTCGAGAAGGCCGCGATGCCTTTGACGTGTTCCATGATGCCGGCGATGAACGCATAGGCCTCTTTGGAAAGACCGAGGTCACCGTCGGGGTCGTCGAACACGTTCTTGCCGGTCGCGAGCTCGTAAAGGCTCATATTGGTGTGCATACCGGAACCGTTGATGCCGTAGATGGGTTTCGGCATGAAGGTCGCGTGCAGTCCGTGCTTGGTGGCATAGGTCTTGACGACATGCTTGAAGGTCATGACACGGTCGGCGGTCATGAGGCCTTCACCGAACTGGAAGTCGATCTCATGCTGCCCTTCCGCCACTTCGTGGTGGGACGCCTCGATGATGTAGCCCATCTCTTCCAGCGCCAGGCAGATGTCTCTGCGGCAGTTCTCACCGTGGTCGATCGGGTTCAGGTCGAAGTAACCGGCCTTGTCGGCGACTTCGGTGGTCGGCTTGCCTTCCTCGTCCAGTTTGAAGAGGAAGAACTCACACTCGGGGCCGACGTTGAAGCCGTAGCCCATCTCTTTGGCCTCGTCGATGACTTTCTGGAAGACGTTTCGCGGATCGCCTTCGAACGGGGTCTTGTTGTCGGACATATAGACGGAACAGATCAGACGGCCGGTCTGGATCTCTTCGTGCTTTCTCCAGGGAACGATCGCCCAGGAGTCGTAATCGGGATGCAGATACATGTCACTCTCATCGATGCGGACGAAACCGTTGATGGAGGAACCGTCGAACATGCACTCATTGTCCAGTGCCTTTTCGAGCTGGGACACCGTGATGGCGACGTTCTTCATGATGCCAAACAGGTCGGTGAACTGAAGTCTGACGAATTCCACGTGGTTCTCTTTTGCGCTCTGCAAAATCTGTTCTTTTGTGAGCTTACTCATAAGATCCTCCTTCTCGACATTACATCGATCTGAAAATTTGATAAAAAAGAAGAAGGCGCTCCGATGGAATTCGGAACGCCTTCGCTCTTTATCTTGGCTAAGAGTCTACACCCCGTGGCGAGACTTTGTCAACACTTTATCACTATGTTTTGAAATTTTTACATTTCGTTTTTTCATTTTCGGCAAGGAATTCGATCAAATCGTCTTGATTCCCTTCATATAACGAACGCCGACGAGGTAGATATTTGCAGCGCGGGGAACGTTCGTCTTGACCCTCAGGTTCACATCGTCCGTGACGATGCCGACGGTCGCTTTCGAGGAATAGGAGATCTTGTGGATCTCATCCGCTTTCACCCGGGTGCTCCTGCCGTCCCACAGGACTTCGATGCTGTCCTTGTACAGACGGATGACGCCGTGCTCATCGGCAAGGTGTACATCGCCCCGCTCATCCATGACGGAGACATGCTGTTCGTCGTGCTCCACCAGGACCTCGTCCGGGTCCGTGGCCTCATCGATGAGTTTGTAGATGAGTTCCTTCTGGTACCGGTCCCAGTCCGGGATGTTGTCCCAGTCCATGTCCTTCGAGTGCCAGAAGCCGTAGTCGTCGACGATGGCTTCGAAGTCGCAGCAGTCACAGAAGATCTTGTCGTGTTTCGTGTGGAGCTTACCGACGGAGCCGCATTTCGGGCAGCCGTACAGCACGTACTCCGCGCACTGGGCAGGGTTTTCGGCGATGTACTTCTGCTGCTTGACACGGTTCTCGTCATAGGCATTGACGTAGAGGTCACGGCACATCGCCTCATAGACCTCGTCTTCCGTCATCTGAGCCACTTCGGCCTTCGTGTAATGATGGACCACCTCTCCATAGACAGGGCCCTTGCGGCGCTCGTCCGCCCACCGCGGGATGGTCAGGTAACCACCGGTGATGCGGTGTGTGATGAACCCGCAGCCCGCCTCCTTGACGAGGGTCGCGTTGCGGCGGGAGATGTAACCGGTCTCCCCCGTGTCTGTCACGCGGGCTTCCGCCATCAGCTGGACGTTGATGCCCCGCTTCAGAGACGTGAGCATGTTGTTGTACACGACGTCGCTCGAATCTTTCTGATAGTTGATGATCGGGCGGCCGATGAACATGAAGATGAACCGGATGAACGGGTTCTCCATGACGTGGTCGCTGGAGACGAACCGAAAGTAGGCCCGGACGTCGCTCAGGACGAACCCGGGGTCCGCCCCGTCGGTGTGGTTGGACACCAGCAGGAACGGCTCCTCTACGGGTTTATAGACAGTTGGATGGAACCCGAACAGTTTGTCGAAGGGCGGTGCCAGGACCGGGGCCACATACTTCCAGATCCACTTGACGCGGCGGAAGTTTTTCGGCTGCTGATTCATTATTTCTTCTCCTCTGCCGCGGCTTTCTTTGCAGCGGCGACTTTGGCGTTCTCCTCTTCCTCGAGGGCATGGAAGGCGACTTTGCCGACCAGGGTCTTCGGAAGTTCGGAACGGAATTCGATTTCTCTCGGGAGCGCATAGCCGGCGACGGACTTGCGGCACTCGTTGACGATCTGCTTCTTCAGTTCGTCGGTGCCTTCCACGCCGTCCTTCAGAACGACGAAGGCCTTGATGCGCTGCATCTTATAGTCATCCTGGACACCGATGACACAGCAATAATCGACATAGTCCAGTTCGTTGATCGCACCTTCGATCTGCGCCGGAGAGACGTTGTAGCCGGAGGTGATGATCATGCGCTTCATGCGCTGATGGAAATAGACGAAGTTCTCCTCGTCCATGTGGCCGAGGTCTCCGGTGTGGAGCCAGACTTCTCCGTTCGAATGCTGTACGAGCGTCTTGGCAGTCTCTTCCGGCTGGTCTTTGTAACCCAGCATGACGGAGGGACCCTGGATGGCGATCTCACCTTCCTCGCCCGCAGAGAGGAATTCTTCGGTGCCGGGCTTGACGATCTTGTAAGTGGTGTCGGGGTAACCGACGCCGATGGAGCCTTCTTTATACTTGGTGCGGGGCGTCAGGCAGGAGGCCGTGACGGTCTCGGTGAGGCCGTAGCCCTCGCGGACCTGGATGCTCGCGCCGTGCTCTTTCAGCCACTTGTCGACTTCACGCTTCAGCGGGACCGGGATGGAGTCGCCTCCGGAGAACATACCCATGAGGTAGGAGACGTCGGCGTCCTTCATGTATTCGGACTCGATGAGCATCTTGAAGAGGGTCGGGACGCCGGCGATGAGGTTCGGATGGAACTTCTGCATGGCCTCCGAATAGCTCTTCGTATTGACGGTCGGGATGAGGACATCGCAGCCGCCGTTGATGAGGATGGTGTGGATGCCGACGCCGAGACCGAAACCGTGGAAGACCGGCATAGCTGCCAGGAACCGCAGGTCGCGGAAGAAGTCGAAGTCGATCGCCACCGCACACTGGAGTGCGAGCGCGTTGAAGTTCTTGTCGGAGAGCAGGATGCCCTTCGGAGCGCCGGTGGAACCGCCGGAGTACAGGATGATGGCGGTGCGGCCCTCCTCATAAGGTACGAGAGACGGGGTCTTGCCCTGGCCGGCCTTCATGTAGTCTTTCCAGGCCGTGCCCTTCCCCTTCAGCGGGTACTTCGTGAACTTGCGGCCCTGGGTCGCCCAGAAGCCGACGTTCAGCGGGAACTTGAGGTAGTCCTGCATGCGGGCGACGATGATGTCGATCGGACGGTCGATTTCTTCGGTCGCGGCAAGGACTTTATCGTAGAAGAGGTCCGGAACGAGGACTGCTTTACTTTCGGACAGGGTCAGGTAGTGGACGATCTCCTTTTCCGCCGACAGCGGGTGGATCAGAGAGACCGTGACACCGATGCGGTTGAGGGCATACAGCGTTTCGATGGCCTGCGGGATGTTCGGCATGCAAAGGGTGACTGTATCGCCTTTCTTCACGCCGTGTGCTTCGAATGCCGCGGCGATCATCAGGATGTGCTCATGCATCTCGTCAAAGGTCGTCGGGGCACCCTGGAACATGTAGGCCGCCTTGTTCGGCAGACGGTCTCTGGCCATCTTCAGCATCTCGTACATGGTCTTGTCCGGGTACGCGATGTGCACTTCATCGTCGAATACGAGCGAGTCATTCTCGGCAAAGAAGGTGTCGACCGCATTGCGGAACGTTTCCGCGTCAGAGTCATAGCAGCCGTCCAGCTTCGCCTCCGGGAACGAGACGAGCGTGCTCTTCTTCGGATAAGCCGTGCAGAGGTCGCTGACCCAGTTCTTCGGGAACTGATCGTTCTTCATGGACTGCAGGAACAGCGCCGGACGCTGGCAGAGACGCCAGAGGGCATCGCTGTTGCTGGAGACAGCATCCTGACGGAAGGTGTCGTTCAGGTAATCTTCGAGGGCATTGTACTCATGCTCGCCTTTGCCGGTAGCCTTCTTCAGGATGTACGGCATGGCGATCATCGCTTCCTCGATGGGGTCCTCCAGGATAAAGCCCTTGACGTTGCCGGGAAGGGCACGCATGTTGGCATAGAGGGCAGCGGCAGCACCGAGGTCTTTACCGTAGACGTAGATCGGTTTGCCGGCGCCGTTGTAGGAGCGGTCCAGTTCCCAGAGCGTGGCGACGACGTCGAATTTCTCCTTGACGCCCCACATGGTGAACGCCTTTTCCCCACAGTCGCTTTCGCCGTGGTTCCGAAGGTCCATCGTGCAGACGGATGTGCCCTTTGCGAGGAGTCCGGGTATCAGGTTCTTGAAATCGCTCACCCCGTCGGAGCCGTAGCCGTGGACGCAGAGCAGGATGCGCTCTTCGCCGGAGGCCTTCCAAAGTTTGGACGCGATGGTGACACCGTCATAAGCGACGGCTTTGAAGGTAGCGGTCGGTTTCTGTTCGAATTTCTGTCCGGAAACAGCAAAAGAACCCCACGCGACTTTGTCTACGCAGAATTCTTTGAAGGTCGGATCGATATGTGCCTTTTTCGTTGCCATTAGAATCACCCTGATTTCCATTAAAAATAAAAAAATATTATTTAACAGAGGGGAGTCTAACAGAGTTTTCTAAACTGAATCGAAACGGATCGATGATTTTTGAGGATACTATCAAACTTTCGGCAGTTTTACCGTGAATACCGTCAGACCGAAGGTGGACGTGACGGAAATGGTGCCCCTGTGCAACTCCACGATGCGTTTGCAGATGGAGAGGCCGAGGCCGTTACCGACGGTCGCGTGGGACGGGTCGGTCTGGTAGAACTTGTCGAAGATGCGGTCGAGGTCTTTCCCCGGGATCTCTTCCCCGGTGTTCCGCACTTCTACGGACAGGGAGTTGTCTCTCTGGAACACCTTGACGATGATCTTGCCGCCCTCCGGGCTGAACTTGATGGCGTTGTCGAGGAGGTTGATCCAGACTTCGGACAGCATGTCCTCGTTACCGGAGACATAGTATTCCGGGAGGTCGATCTCGATCTCCTGGTTCTTCTCTCCCCACTTCTTCTCCAGCATGAGCACGCAGTGGCGCAGCTGTTCCGAGAGGTTGAAGCGGGTGATGTCCGTGAGGACGCCGACGTTGTCCAGCTTGCTCATGTCGAGGACGTTCATCGCCATATTCGAAAGCTTTTCGGATTCGGTCTCGATGATGGACAGGTATTCCGCCTGCTGCTCCTCGGTCAGGTTTCCCTTCTGAAGCAGTTTGGCAAAGCCGGAGATGGAGACGATGGGTGTCTTGAACTCGTGGGAAAAGTCGTGGATGAAGTCGTTTCGCAGGACTTCGTTACGGCCCAGCTCCTCTGCGAGTTTATTGAAGCTCTCTTCCAGTTCCCGGAAGGGACGGAACCGGCGCAATACTGCCGGGATCTTGATACGGGTATCGAACTTTCCCTGCGTCAGGCGGTCGATCATGTCGATATACTGCTCCAGGAGGCGCAGCGGCACACTCATGACGCCGGCGGAAAGCCCGGTCCCGATGAGGATGGAGAACAGCGCCACGATGACACCGGCCCAGCGGGTCGAGGCCACCGAGAGGTCCGGGATCTTCTTCAGGATCTTCAGTTTGTGCAGGAGGATCGCGCCTCCGATGATGATGATGGAGGTGGTCAGCAGAACGACGGCGACGATGGCGGAAAACAGGGCGGTCAGCTTGGCATACCGTTTCCGGTTTTCGATGGTCTCCGCGTCCGGACGCGGCAGTTTGTCGAGAATGTCATAACGGCGTTCGCTCACGGTTCTCCCCTCCTTTTTTACTGGTTGGTAGTCGCTTTGTAACCCAGTCCGCGGACCGACTGGATGTTGAATTCGTCCCAGTCGGCAAAGTGCTTGCGCAGCCGGGAAATGTGGACGGTCACGGTCTCCCATCCGGTCTCGCTGTCTTCTCCCCAGACGGCATCCATGATCTGGATGCGGGTGAAGATGCGTCCCGGAGAGGACAGCAGCAGGTACAGGAGCTGGAACTCCTTCTGGGGCAGTTCGACGACTTCATTGCCACGGGATACGGTCAGTGCCTGCTCGTCTAGGACGACGTCTCCGACCGTGATCTTCTGTTCGACGGAGATCTGGAACCGGCGGAGCAGCGCCTTCACGCGGAGCACCATTTCTTCGGGGTCGATGGGCTTTGTCATGTAGTCGTCGGAGCCGGCGCGAAGTCCGGCCTTGATGTCGGACGAGAGCGCTTTGGCGGAGACCATGAGGATCGGCAGATCGCCCCCGATCTGGCGGAGCATTTTCGTGAATTCGAGGCCGTCCATCTCCGGCATCATGACGTCGACGACTGCGAGGTGGACCTGTTCGGTGTCCATGAGTTCCAGCGCTTCGACGCCGTTGGCGGCGGACAGGACTTCGTAGCCCTCTGCCGCGAGGATCTCGGAAAACAGTTTCCGGGTGTTGCGGTCGTCATCGACGACGAGGATGCGTACCATGGGACGGTCTCCTTTCGTGAAAGATCAGACGTGGTTCGTTTTCCGTCTCACCTGCTCGTACATGACGAACATGAGGACCAGCAGACCCAGCAGGTAGGCCGGCCAGAGGCGGATGGAGATGTGCTGGGCGATGAGCCCGAAGAGCGGCGGCATGACGGTCGTGCCCACGTAAGCACTGGCCATCTGGACCCCGATGATCTCCTGGGACTCCCGTTTCCCGAAGTGGGCCGGGGTCGAATGGATGATGCAGGGGTAGACCGGCGCGCAGCCGAGGCCGATGAGCATGATGGCGATGAGCTGATAGTTCTCGACATGGATCGGCAGGAGCAGCATGACGGTACCGATGGCGATGACGGTCTCTCCGAGATGGATGAGCTGATCGTCGGTAAATTTGAATGCGAGGAAACCGTTCAGGGCACGACCGATGGTGATGCCGAGGAACGCGAGGCTCGTGAAAGTGGCGGCCGCCTCCGCACTGAGACCGGTGTGCAGGGTCAGGTAGCTGCCCGTCCAGAGGCCTGTGGTGGACTCCAGGCCGCAATAGCAGAAGAAGGCGACCATGATTTCTTTGACGCCGGGAATGCGGATGACCTCTTTCAGAGGACGGGGTTTCCAGGGCTCGTCCGGGGCACTCTCTTCTTCCTCTTTGCCCTCTTCCCGTTCGTCGTCGGCGGCTTTCCAGAGCGGAAGCGCGATGACGAGGGCGAGGACCAGTGCCATCTGGAAGAAGCTGAGCATGCGGTAGCCCATGTTCCAGGGCAGGCCCTGGGCCAGGACGTGACCCATGATGTACGGGCCGAGTGTTGCGCCAACACCCCACATGCAATGGAGCCAGCTCATATGGTGGCTCTTGTAATGGATGGCGACATAGTTGTTGAGGGCGGCGTCTACGCTGCCGGCGCCGAGTCCGTAGGGAACGGCCCAGAGGCAGAGCGCCCAGAAGTTGTGACAGATGGAGAAGCCGTAAAGCGCAGCCGCGGTCATGGCGACACTGATGGCCGTCACTCCCCCGGTCTTCAGGACCGAGATGAGCCGTGCGCTGAGGAGCGAAGAGATGACCGTGCCCACCGAGATGATGGCCGAGACGATGCCGGCGTAGGACACCGGGACACCGAATTCCGGGTAGATCGTCGGCCAGGCAGAGCCCAGGACCGAGTCCGGAAGACCCAGACTGATGAACGCCGCATAGATGATGGGCAGCAAAAAACTGAGCATAGGCCGACTCCTTTCTGTGGAATACTGGATTGATTATAACATAAAAAGAGAGCTGTCGCTCTCTTTGGTGCGAGAGACGGGACTTGGTTCGCAGCACTGCGCTGCCTGTGGCAGATGAAGCAGGGCTGTCGAACAGGAAGAAACAAGGAGTATCGCGAAGCGCTCCAAGCGAGCGAGACGACTATGTTTCTGACCGTCCGCGCTTTCGCTTCGCGAAACCGCACCGAGCTGCTTCCGCAGCTCCCGTCGCTAAAAACAGTCCACAGGACTGTTTTCTTGACGCTCCGGCCCAAGGGTTCAAGTCCCGTCCGGACAAAATGAAAAGCCAGACCCATACGGGTCTGGCTTTTCATGGTGCGAGAGACGGGACTTGAACCCGTACGAGTCGCCCCACACGCCCCTCAAACGTGCGCGTCTGCCGATTCCGCCACTCTCGCGTGTTTCGTGAGTTTCGCCTCACGCAACATTGACTATTATAGTGATTACCCCGGTCTTTGTCAACCAAAAAACGGGGATTTTTTCACTTTTTAATCGTAGTATTTTTCCCGGTGTTTCCGACGGGCAAAATGGAAGATGCCATACCCTGCCACCGCCACGACGAAGGCGATGAGTCCGATGTAGACCGAGCGGTTCGAGCTGCCGTCGACCTTGAGGTCGGACCAGTAGTTGCTCATGAGCGTCTGGGTCTCGGAGGGCAGGTTGTGGAAATACTGGTAGTTCTCGAAGAGAGACTCATCCGGGTACAGCGTCTCGTCCCCCTTGTAGGTGTACTCGTCCATTTTGAGCACTTCCGTGTTCGGGGTCGCATAGGCGATGTACTCCGCATTCGCCAGAGCCACCTCCGGTTCCTCCATGAAGTTGATGTACAGTTCCGCGGCACCTTTGTTCTTTGCCGTGGTGGGTACGCACATCGCGTCCACGAAGATGTTCGCGCCTTCCTTCGGGAAAGCCACCGCCAGGTCGTCGTTGTTCTCGGCCATGGTGAAATAATCGCCCACATAGTATGGAGCCATGGCGGCCGCGCCGCTCTCCATGATGTTGTAGACTTCATCCATGACGTACGCCCGGACGACCGGTTTCTGCTCGAGGAGCTTGTCGTACGCCGCGGCCCACTGCGCGGGGTCGGTGTCGTTGTAGTCCTGGCCCAGCAGGGACTGCGCGATGGCAAAGGCGTCTCTCGGGTTGTTGAACATGAGGATCTGACCCTCATACTTCTCGTCCCAGAGGATGTCCCAGCTGTCCGGCGTCTCGTCGACCAGCTTTTTGTTGTAGATGAGCGCCACATAGCCGACGTTGTACGCGACCGTGTACTCGTCCTTCGGGTCGTAATACAGGCTCTTGTACTTGCTGTCGATGTACTTGAAGTTCGGGATATGGGAATAGTCCAGCTTCTCGAGGAGCCCTTCGTCAATGAGCCGTTCGATCATGTAGTCGGACGGGATGACGAGGTCATAGTTCGCGCCGCCACTCTTGAGCTTCGCGTACATGTCCTCGTTCGAGTCGAAGTTCGTGTAGTTGACCTTGATGCCGGTCAGTTCCTCGAACTTCTTGTTGACGTCGAGAGAGCCTTCTCCCCCGTCCGAGATGTACTCGCCCCAGTTGTAGACATTCAGGGTAGAGCCCCGGTACGGGTTGTTGCGGTAGAAGTCCTCGTTCTCGATATTCGCGGTGTTCGGCGCGCTGCTCGGGACCGCGAAGGCAAACAGGCAGGAGCTGAGCACCATGACGAGGGCCATGAGCCCTGTGGCGATGTATTTCCTCATTTCGCCACCTTCTCTCTGTTACGCAGGCTCCCGTTCTCCGCGCGGTTCTGGATGACGTTCAGCGCGATGAGAAGGATGAGCATGACGAGGAAGATGATGGTGGAAAGCGCATACATGTCCGGCGTCACGCGCTTCTTCGTCATCGAATAGATGCGGATCGGCAGCGTCTGGAACTCCGGACCGCTGACGAAGTACGAGATGACGAAGTCATCGAGTGACAGCGTGAAGGCCATGATGGCGCCGGCGATGACGCCGGGGCGGATCTGCGGCAGCGTGACCTTGAAGAAGGCCTGGACCGGCGTACAGCCGAGGTCCTGGGCGGCTTCCGTCAGGTATCCGTCCATCGCCCGAAAACGCGGAAGGATGTTCAGGATGACGTAGGGCAGCTGGAACGTGACGTGGGCAATGAGCATGGTGCCGAAGCCCAGCACGCCCTGTCGGTGCATCAGAGTGCCCGCGAAGACGAACAGGAGCATCATGGAGATACCCGTGACGATGTCCGGGTTCATCATGGGGATGTTGTTCGTGGTAAGAAGGGTCCGCTTGTAGTAGCGGCTGCGTGTGTAGTTGATGCCCACCGCGGAGACGAGGCCGAAGACCGTCGAGATGACCGCGGAGATGACGGCGAGGACCACCGTGTTGCGGAAGGCCGCGATGGTGGCGCCGTCCTTGAAGAGCTCAGCATACCATTTGAGCGAGAAGCCCGCCATGACGCTCGTACTGTTGGAGGAGTTGAAGGAGAAGACCATCAAAACCACCATCGGGGTGTAGAGCAGGATCATGAACAGAGTCAGATAGACGCGTTCGAGGACCGTAGTTTTCTTCTTCATACGACCATCCCCTCCTCCGCGTCGCCAAAGCGGTTCATGACCGCGAGGCAGATCAGGATGAAGATCATCAGGAGCAGCGAGATAGACGCGCCGAGATGGTAGTTGTAGGCGGTCTGGAACTGCATTTCGATGACGTCACCGATGAGGGTGTATCGCCCGCCGCCCAGCTTCTGAGAAATGTAGAAGGTACTGACGGAGGGCACGAAAACCATCGTGACCCCGGAGATGATGCCGGGTTTGGTCAGGGGGATCATGACGTCTTTGAAAATCTGGAATCCATTGGCGCCAAGGTCTCTCCCCGCTTCGATGTACTTGTAGTCGAGCTTCGTCATGGTCGTGTACAGTGGCAGGACCATGAAGGGCACGTAGTTGTAGACCATACCGAAGATGACGGCGCCGCTCGTGTTGATGAGATGGAGCGGACTGAGGCCGATGCTCTGCAGGAAATGGTTGATGATGCCCGTGTCTTCGAAGAGGACCATGATGGCGTAGGTGCGGAGAATGAAGTTCATCCACATGGGGATCATGATCAGCATGACGAGGACCGTCTGGGTGCTGGCTTTCGTCTTCGAGAAGATGTAGGCCAGCGGGTACGCCGTCACAAGACACAGGATGGTGGCCACCAGACCGAACCAGACGGAACGGAAGATGGTGTCCGTATACAGCGAGAGCTGTGTGATGTTGTCGAGGCTGAAATTGCCGGCGGCGTCCGTCAGCGCGTAGTACGCGACGATGGCCAGCGGGGCGACGATGAACACCGCCATCCACAGACCGTAGGGCGCCGTGATGGCATTGGAAGTGCGGTTATTCATCTTCGTCGACCTCCGTGATGTCATCGAGGTCGGTGATGTCGAGTTCCGCGTTGGAGATGTAGTCCATCTCGTCGGAGAAGCTCGAGTAGTCGCCGAACTCGCCGGAGTACTTCGACTTCTTCATGATGTGGATCTCATCGGGTTTGATGAGGATACCGATGGTCTCCCCTTCGGCAGAATAGTCGGTCGTCTGGATCATCCACTTGAAGTCGTTGATGTCAACGATGATCTCATAATGGAGGCCCTTGAAGGTGACGGACGTGATGACACCGGTCAGCATGCCGTCGCCCGGCGCGCAGATGTCCACGTCTTCCGGACGGATGACGACGTCGACGGGCTCGTTCTGGGCGAAGCCCTTGTCCACGCAGTCGAAGTCGTGGCCGGAGAAGCGGACACGGCAGTCGGACAGCATGACACCGTCGAGGATGTTGGACTCGCCGATGAAGTCGGCGACGAAGGCGTTGGCCGGCTCGTTGTAGATGTCTTCCGGCGTGCCGATGTGCTGGATCTCGCCGCCGTCCATGACGATGACCTTGTCGGACATGGAGAGCGCTTCCTCCTGGTCATGGGTGACATAGATGAACGTGATGCCGAGGCGCTGCTGGATGTTCTTGAGTTCGACCTGCATGTCCTTGCGGAGTTTGAGGTCGAGAGCGCCGAGGGGCTCATCGAGGAGGAGCACTTCCGGGTCGACTGCAAGCGCTCTGGCGATGGCGACGCGCTGCTGCTGTCCGCCGGACAGAGAGTCGATGGACCGGCGCTCGAACCCCTTGAGGTCCACGAGGGCCAGCATCTCCTTGACCTTCGCCTGGATAGCGTCTTCCTTCATCTTTTTGAGACGCAGACCAAAGGCGATGTTCTCATATACGTTCAGGTGCGGGAACAGCGCATAACGCTGAAAAATGGTGTTCACGCGCCGTTTGTGGGCCGGGACACCATTCATGACCTGATTATCAAAAATGACCTCGCCGGAGTCCGGTTCCTGGAAGCCCGCAATAATGCGCAATGTCGTCGTTTTACCACAGCCCGAAGGGCCGAGGATCGTAACGAATTCCCCGTCTTTGATGTCGAGGTTGAGGTTGTTCAGGATCGTTTCTCCGTCAAAGGCCACGCAAATGTCTTTGAGAGTGATGATGACGTTTTCTTTCACTTATGCACTTCCTTTTTTAACCGTAAATTGCTGTACTTGAAACAACATTACAGACCGAGTCAAAGAAAATTTCCGACAGACGTATCCGTCTGTCGGAAATCCGCTAGATAAACTATATAATTTTTAAAACTAAAAGTCAATCGCGAAGGGGTCAAACTTCGACGAGTTCGTACTCTCTGGTGCCGAAACCGAGCTCTGCGGCCGCTTCGATGGTGTGGACACCGTGACGGGTCTCGACACGCTCGATGAAGTGCGCCTGTCCGGGGTCGTCCTTCGCGGCATAGATGAGGTCGAGGCAGGCCTGGTCGATGGCGACCGGGTCGGTGGATGCCAGGATGCCGATGTCCGCCATGCAGGGGTCTTCCGCGACTTCGCAGCAGTCACAGTCGACGGAGAGGTTCTTCATGACGTTGATGTAGGCGATGTTCTCCCCGAAGTGCTTCACGACGGTGGATGCGGCGTCTGCCATCGCTTCGCAGAACGTATCCTGTTCGGCATGACCTTTGCCCCAGCAGCCGATGTTGTCGGTCGTGTTGCCGCCGGAGTGGATGAGTGCTTTACCGGCAGCGGATGCACAGCCAATGGAGAGCTGCTTGAGCGCGCCGCCGAAGCCGCCCATAGGATGACCCTTGAAGTGTGCGAGGACCAGCATGGAGTCATAGTTCAGGATGTTCTTGCCGAGGGTGTTGGTCTTCAGGACCTTGCCGTTCGGGATGTCCCAGACGATGTCCGGGCTTTCGGCGTCCATGAGGTCGACAGGCAGGTACTTGGTCCAGCCGTGGTACTCGAGGAGCGCGAGATGGCCTTCGGTATGGTCGCGGACACCGCCGGCGGCATCGCCATATGCGGTGTTATTTTCAACGAACGTGCCGTTCACTTCATCGAGCATCGGTTTCCAGAATGCCGGACGGATGAAGTTCTGGTTGCCCTTCTCACCGGAATGGACTTTGACAGCTACTTTCCCGGGAAGGTCCACACCGAGTTTATGGTAGAGTTCAACGACCTTTTCAGGCGTGATCTCTCTGGTGAAATATACAGTTGCAGCCATAGGATGTTCCTTTCTTTCATGTACAAAAATACGTTATTCAAATCCCGGATATATTGTACACAATGGAAGTACAAGTGGTCAAGGATAATATGCCCGAGCTGCTGCCGCAGCTCCCGTCGCTAAAAACAGTCCGCAGGACTGTTTGTTTAACGGCGCGGCTCTGCCGAGTTCAAGTCTCGCCTGGAAAGTGAAAAGAGCATCGGGCAAAAGCCCAATGCTCTTTTCATGGTCCGAGTGGCGAGACTTGAACTCACGGCCTCTTGACCCCCAGTCAAG
>ONFJ01000121.1 GCA_900317085.1 uncultured Eubacteriales bacterium
CAACTGCCAGAACTCGCGTTCACGCGTTCGACGCGTAGCGAGGAGCAAGGGCTTTGCCCGTCTACTAACAACCACACGTTTTACGTGTGGATGGTTTTTCCGAAACCAGTCAGAAAGGGCGCATTATCAGTGAATTACGGCGAAATCAAGACCTATGACATTGCCAACGGACCCGGCGTCCGGGTGACCCTGTTCGTCTCCGGCTGTACCAACGCCTGTAAAGGCTGTTTCCAGCCCCAGACCTGGGACTTCGGTTACGGCCAGGAGTTTGATGAGTCCGCGAAAGAGCGGATCTTCACGGAGCTGTCCCATGTGTTCACCCAGGGTCTTACGCTCCTCGGCGGCGACCCCTTCGAGCCGGCGAACCAGAGAGCCCTCGTCCCGTTCCTGCGGGAAGTGAAGGAGAAGTACCCGGGCAAGGACATCTGGGCCTTCACGGGCTTCCTGTACGAGGACCTGCTGACAGAGGGCACGTACTGCCACACGGAAGTCTCGGAAGAGATGCTCGGCATGCTCGACGTCCTCGTCGACGGCCGCTTTGAGGAGGACCTCAAGGACATCACGCTCCGGTTCCGCGGCTCGTCGAACCAGCGGCTCATCGACCTGCCCGCCACCCGGGAGACCGGGGAGATCGTCCTCTGGGACGACGGCGGCCACATGTAATGTCCAAAAAGAAGAACCTAAAGATGCATTGACGGTAAACCGCAATGCTCCTATAATGGTTGCAAGACAACTGAATACCACGTCTTCGAGGCAGGGAGCATTTCCCGACCGGCGGTAAAGTCCGCAAGCATTTCGCACGAACCGGTGGAATTCCGGTACCGACAGTACAGTCTGGATGAGAGAGGATGACGTGACAAGCCCTTTGACGGGGCTTTTTGTCGCGAAGTTTTACGAAATCAAAGCCTGAAGCGTTCTACGTTTCAGGCTTTTTGTTATGCTGAAAACCTGTCTCCTCGCCAAAACCCTTGAAAACCCCCGGTCAGAAACATAGTCGTCTTGCTCGCTTGGAGCGCTTCGCAATACTCCTTGTTTCTTCCTGCTCGACGGCTTCGCTTTTTCTGCCACAGGCAGCGCAAACCCGCGAGCCCCACAGCCCTTGGGTTCGCTTCGCTGCGCTGACGCGCGTTGCAGCCTCACTTGGAAACGCCGGATTTTGGCTCGAAGACAGTTTTCAGCTCATATCTAAAAAGGAAGGAGGAGAAAAGTTTTCCCGAAGGAGAATAGAGGGCTGCCAAGAATACCTCTTATGGTGAATACCTTGAGCGGACGCACCGACCTTCGACGGAGGGAAAAGCTTTTCGACGACTTTTTTATGGAACATGAAGAATATATGCGGCGAGCGCTGGAGCTGGCGCGGCGCGGGGAAGGGCATGTGAGCCCGAACCCGATGGTCGGCTGTGTCGTCGTGAAGGACGGCCGTGTCATCAGCGAGGGGTACCACGAGAAGGTCGGGGAGTACCACGCCGAGCGCAATGCGCTCCTCCGGTGCGAGGAGGACCCCGCCGGCGCGGACCTCTACGTGACGCTCGAGCCCTGCTGCCACTACGGCCGGACGCCGCCCTGCACCGAGATCATCATCGAGAAGGGCATCGGACGCGTTTTCGTCGCCGCGCTGGACGTCAACCCGCTGGTGGCCGGAAAGGGCGTACAGACGCTCAGAGACGCCGGGATCGAGGTGACCACCGGCATCCTCAAACAGGAGGCGATGGACCTCAACGAGGTCTTTTACCACTACTTTGAAACACACCGTCCCTTTGTGGCGATGAAATACGCGATGACCTTAGACGGCAAGATCGCCTGTCATACAGGGGACTCGCAGTGGATCACGGGACCGCAGTCCCGGGCCTGTGTCCATGGGCTTCGGAAGAAGTACTCGTCGATCCTCGTCGGGATCGGCACCGCGCTCGCGGACGACCCGATGCTGAACTGCCGGACGGAAGCGGGCGTCGACCCGGTCCGGCTCGTCGTGGACAGCCAGCTGCGGCTGCCGCCGGACAGTCAGCTCGCGCAGACCGCGAAGGACATCCCGACCTGGGTCCTCACGACGGAAGAGGCGCTGCAGTCCGCCAAAGGCCGCGAGCGCGCAGAGGCTCTGAACCGGCTCGGTGTCGATGTCATCCCGTGCGGGTACGCCGGCACGACGGACTACCGTTCGCGGATCGACCCCTTACACCTTCTCGGCCTCCTCGCTGAGCGGGACATCGACAGTGTCCTCATCGAGGGCGGCGGAACGGTCAACGCGAGTTTCCTCGAAGCGGGACTCGTCGACCGGGTCTACGCGTTCCTCGGGCCGAAGCTCGTGGGAGGCGCAGACAGTAAATCGCCGGTCGAAGGCAAAGGCGTCACCAGCATGGCGGACGCCGCAGAACTCACGAACATCGAAGTGGAACGCTTCGAAGACGACATACTGATCACCGGACGGGTGAAGAAAGGAGTGACCCCATGTTCACCGGACTCGTAGAAGAAGTCGGGACCCTGCAGGGCGTGCATCGCGGCTCGAACAGCGCCGTGCTCACCATCGGGGCCCGCACGGTGCTCGAGGGCACGAAGGTGGGGGACAGCATCATGACGAACGGTGTCTGTCTCACCGTCACGGAACTGGGCGCCACCTACTTTTCCGCG
>ONFJ01000087.1 GCA_900317085.1 uncultured Eubacteriales bacterium
GGAGAAAGGCACCTTCCCCTTCCCCAAACCCTAACCCCTTCCGCCTTTCTCGCTTTCAATCAGAGCAACAGGGTGGAGTGCTTCAATCATGAGGAAAACTGTTGGTCGTTTCCACCCTAATAAAGGAGGTAAGAACAAATGAGAGATGAATATGATATTGAACGCTTAAATGCGAGAAAAAACCCATATGCTGAGCGTCTGAAGAAACAGGTCAAAGAACTTGATGAAGATACAATAGAACACGTCAAAGCTCTGGCAGAAGAAAAAGGCGTCCCATACCAGGCTCTGATCAACTCATATTTAAGGGAACATGAAGAGAATAGAGAAGAGGAATCGCTCAAATGAAAAAAGACCGTCGAAGCGAGCGCTTCAACGGTCTTTTGTTGTTTTGGATAGGTGACAAGCACATGCGTGAAAAGCGAATTCGTTCTTTTCAATCTCTTCGCTTAGGCAAATGGCCTGTGCTTACGCTTTGTTCGTGCGGGCTGCGAGGGCGGCCTGGGCGCGTTCGGCGTCTTCCTTCATGGCGACGGCGGCTTCTTTGCAGAATGCTGCGTAGTCGAAGTCTTCGCCTTCCTGTTCCTTGAGGTAGTCAAGGAACTGCTGGCGGGTGACGCGGTCGTATCCGCTCTCCTGCTGATCGCTCAGCGGGTCGATCGCGGTGCCATAAGTGAGGTCGATCATCTTCCGCACGCGGTTGCGGCAGAAGGCGCCCTGGCAGAAGCCCATGCCGGCACGGGTCCGGCGCTTCACGCCGTCGACGGTCATGACCGGGAACTCCCGGGTCAGGGCGTCTTTCACTTCGCCCGCGGTGACCTGTTCGCAGCGGCAGATGAACTTGTTCGGGTCGTCATAGGGAAGGTCCAGATGACGGTGGACATAGTCTGCCGGTTTCATCTCGGTCTTGCGCCGGATGATGGCTTTGCGGTACGGGTCGTAAGACTCGTCCGGAACCAGCTTGAGGCCTTCCTCTTCCAGCATCTCCGTGATGAGGTCGGCAATACCGGGCGCGGAGGTGAGGCCGGGGGACTGGATGCCCGCGACGTTCAGGAAGCCCTTGGTGGCCGACGGTCCGATGACGAAGTCGTCCGTCGAGGAGACCGCGCGGAGACCGCAGAACGAGCGGATGAATTTCGAGGGGTCCACGTGCGCATAAGACGCGAGGCCCTGCTTGTAGATCTTGTAAAGACGATCCACGTTGGTCTTCTTCGTAGCGGTCGCCGCATCTTCGTCGATGGCGTCGGGCCCGAGGAGCAGGTTGTCGTGGAAGGTGGACGTGACCAGGATGCCCTTACCCATCTTGGTGGGCATGGCGAACACGACGGTGTTCAGCACGTGGCCCGTTCCCCGGCCGAGCAGGATGTACTCGCCGGAACGGGGCGTGATCGTGAACGTCGGTTCGTTGACCATCTGGTCGACTTTGTCGGAATAGAGGCCCGCCGCGTTCACGACGAACCGGGACGTGAAGTCCGCGCCGTCAGTGTGGACGACGAATGTGCCGTCTTCCGCCACATCGATGCCGGTGACCGCCGAGTTCAGGAACAGTTCCGCTCCGTTGTGGATGGCGTTCTCGGCGAGCGCGACCGTCATCTCATAGGGGGAGCAGACGCCGGCACCCTTGCAATAAAGGGCATACTTGACGTCCGGGTTGACGTTCGGCTCGATGGCGAGGATCTCGTCGTGCTCCAGGATCTCGAGGTCCGGCAGCCCGTTCTTTTCGCCGTTTTCCTTGATGGCTTCCAGTCGGGGCAGGTCCGCCTCGTCCATGGTGATGACGAGGGAGCCGGTCTCACGGAACCCGAAGTTCAGTTCCTTATCGAGCTGCGCGTACTGGCGCCGGCCCTGGTAGCAGACCCGGCCTTTCAGTTTTGCGTTGGCTTCGGCATAACCACCGTGGACGATGGCGGAGTTGGCTTTGGAGGAGCCCATCGCCACATCGTTTTCCGCCTCCAGAATGGCGATCTTCAATTGGTAACGGGAGAGTCTGCGCGCGATCGCGGTGCCGACGACGCCGGCGCCGATGATCAATACATCATACATGAGTTTACCTCCTGTGGATCACTGATCCTCTTCCTTGTCGCTCGAGAAGCTGGTGTCAAGGTACGTACGGAAGTTGGCTTTGTAGCTCGGGAAGAGCTTGGGCGATACGACGCCGGTGTCCACCCACGCATCCGCAAGTTCCTGTTCGAAGGCAGCCACGTGGTCCATGTTGAGCTTGCCGACATGGTCGACTTCCTTCGCGCGGGCAGCGGCCTGGCGGCCGGACTCCCGCCCGAAGACGATGACGTCGAGGAGCGAGTTGCCCATGAGACGGTTGCGGCCGTGGATGCCGCCGACGACTTCGCCGGCTGCGTACAGGTTCTTCGTGTTTGCGACTTCACACTTCTCGTTGATCTCGATGCCGCCGTTCTGATAGTGCAGCGTCGGATAGATGAGGATGGGTTCCTTGCGCATGTCGATGCCGTACTTGTTGAACATCTTGAACATGCCGGGGATCTTGGAGACGATGGTGCCTTCGCCGTGGATCTTCTCGATCATCGGGGTGTCGAGCCAGACTGCCTGGCCGCCGCCGGGGATGTCGATGCCCTTGCCGCGCTCGGAGCACTCGCGGATGACGGCGGCCGCCGCCACGTCACGGGTCTCGAGGGGGTGCATGAAGACTTCACCGTCCGCGTTGACCAGCTTGGCGCCGAGGCCGCGGACTTTCTCCGTGACGAGCGCGCCGAGGATCTGCTCGGGGTACGCGGCGCCGGTCGGGTGGTACTGCATGGTGTCGGCAAACAGAAGAGGCGCGCCGACGCGGTACGCGAGGACGAGACCGTCCGCTGTGGCGCCGTGGTGGTTGGAAGTCGGGAAGCCCTGGATGTGCAGTCGGCCCGAACCACCGGTCGTGATGATGGTGGTCTTGGCGCGGACGACCTTGAGCTCCTTCGTGTTGGTGTTGATGAGCACGGCGCCGCCGATGTTGCCGCTCTCGTCACGGAGCAGCTCGATGCAGGCCGCGTAGTTGAGGCACGGGATGCGTCTGCAGCGGGTCTCGTCGCGGAGGGTCCGCATGATCTCGGCGCCGGTGTAGTCCTTCGCCGCATGCATCCGTTTCCGGGACGTGCCGCCGCCGTGGATGGCGATCAGCGTGCCGTCTTCTTCTTTATCGAACTCGACGCCCATGTCGCTGAGCCACTGGAAGCAGTCCGGCGCCTCGGTGACGAGCTTGTAGACCAGCTCCTTCTTGCCGAGGTAGTGGCCGCCGCCGTAAGCGTCCAGGAAGTGCTGGGCGGGGGAGTCGTTCGGCTTCGTCGCGCCCTGGATGCCGCCTTCCGCCATCATCGTGTTCGCGTCGCCGAGGCGGAGCTTGGTCGCCATGAGCACGGAAGCTCCGGCGTTGTCCGCTTCGATGGCGGCGGCACAACCGGCACCGCCGGCGCCGATGATCAGCACGTCTACGTCATAGTCGATGTGGGACAGGTCTACATCGCCAACATGGATGCGGCTCTTGCCCATGAGGGTCTCGGCGAGCTCCGTGTTGACTTTGTCGCCCTTGTTGGCCCCGGCCCGCAGTTCTGTGTACTGGTCCGTGCGGTAGTCCGGGTGGAAGCCCTTCAGAAGGACGTCCTTTTCTTCCGCGGTCATGCGTTCCGGCTGCAGCGCCGTGTTCGCTTCGCGGTGTTCTGCTACTTTCTCGAGAGAAAGCTGTAAATACTCTGGATACATGTCACGCCCTCCTTACTTCTCGATCTCGCGGGTGTTGTACAGCTCGCGGATCTCGGCATCGGACTTCGCCATCAGAGCGCGGACATCGTCGAGCAGGGTGCCCGTTTTGACCTCTTCCACACGTTCCGTGAGGTGTTTGGCCTCGGGGGCGATGTACTTACCGTTGATGCGGCGGGCGAGCATCGCCACTTCGGGGTGGGAGATGCCGGCGGGGCAACGGCTCGCACAGCAGTTACACATGATGCAGTCGAAGGACTTCTCGGCGCAGGCCTTGAAGTCGCCCTTCTGCGCGTCGTGGATGTACCCCATGACGTCGAGGCCCTGAGTACAGGTCGCGGTGCAGGTGTTGCAGCTGACGCAGGAGTAGATCTCCGGGTACAGGTGTTTGATCATGTCCGCGGTGGGCTCGATCTCGTTGAGGTCATACGCCTGCTTCTCCAGCGGGAAGTAGGAGATGGTGGAAATATACATCATATCCTGTACGCGGGTCTCGCAACCGAGGCAGTAGTGCAGCTGACGCTCGCCCTTGATGCGGTAGACCATGGCGCAGGCGCCACAGAAACCGTGCCGGCAGCCGATGCCCCGGGTGGGGGCATAGCCGCAGTATTCCAGTGCTTTCAGCATGGTCATGTTGTCCGGGACACGGTACCGTTTGCCGTACAGGTTGATCGTGATCATTTTCGGTGCCACTTTTTCCGGCATAGGAACAGATCCTCCTTTACAAAATCTGGCGAATCGCCCTTAGATCATCTCTTCCGGATGGAAAACTTCGTCGAATTTCTCAGCGGTCAGGAAGCCGAGACGGACACAGGCCTCTTTGAGGGAGATGTTCTCCTCGAAGGCGAGGTGGGAAGTCTTGGCAGCGTTCTCATAGCCGATGTACGGGTTGAGCGCGGTGACCAGCATGAGGGAGTTGTGCAGGTTGTCGTGCATCTTCTCCTTGTTGGCGGTGATGCCGTAGACGCACTTGGTGCGGAAGGAGACGATGGACTCGGCGAGCAGTCTCGCGGACTGCAGGAAGTTGTATGCCATAACGGGCATGAAGACGTTCAGTTCGAAATTGCCCTGGGAAGCGCCCATGCCGACAGCGACGTCGTTGCCGATGACCTGGACCGCAACCATGGTGACCTGCTCGCACTGGGTCGGGTTGACTTTACCGGGCATGATGGAGGAGCCGGGCTCGTTGGCCGGGATGACGATCTCGCCGAGGCCGACGCGGGGGCCGGAAGCCAGCCAGCGGACGTCGTTGGCGATCTTCATCATGTCGCATGCCATCGCTTTGACAGCGCCGTGGGCGACGACGATCTCATCCTTGGAGGTCAGAGCGTGGAACTTGTTCTCCGCGGTGACGAACTTCTTGCCGGTGAGGGCAGAGACTTTCTCGGCGACCTTGACGTCGAAGCCTTCCGGAGCGTTGAGGCCGGTGCCGACAGCGGTGCCGCCGAGGGCCAGAGCCTTGAGGGGTTCGACGGTGAGCTTCAGGAGCTCGACGTCCTTCTCAAGGGAGGAGCGCCAGCCGGAGATCTCCTGGGAGAAGCTGATCGGGACAGCGTCCTGAAGGTGGGTACGGCCGGACTTGACGATGCCCTCGTTCTCTTTCTCGAGGCGTTTGAACTCGGCGATGAGGTCTTCCGCAGCGGGAATGAGTTTGTCTTCGACCGCCAGGACAGCGGCGATGTGCATCGCGGTCGGGAAGGTGTCGTTGGAGGACTGGGACATGTTGATGTCATCGTTCGGGTGGCAGAGTTTCTCGACACCGGCGATGGCGTTCGCGCGGTTCGCGATGACCTCGTTGGTGTTCATGTTGGACTGGGTGCCCGAACCGGTCTGCCAGACGACCAGCGGGAAGTTGTCGTTGAGTTCGCCGGCGATGACTTCGTCACAGGCCTTGGTGATGGCGGCCAGTTTCTCGTCGGTCATCTTGGCGGGGTTCAGCTCGTTGTTGGCCTGCGCGGCGGCCTTTTTCAGGATGCCGAACGCATGGGTGATCTCGCGGGGCATGGTCTCGATGCCGACGCCGATCTCAAAATTCTCGTGAGAACGCTGCGTCTGGGCAGCCCAGTATTTGTCTGCCGGGACTTTCATCTCGCCGAGAGAGTCATGTTCGATTCTGTACTTCTGTTCGCTCATGTTGATACAACTCCTTTTCCTATTTAAGGATATAGATTAACAGATATATTGTGCCATTTTTGCGTGCATCGCGTCAACAGATATTGTCCATCATTTAACAACTTTTGCCGAAATTTTTCTTCCCTTTCCTGTGGCGATGTACGGACCCGTTTTCTTTGCCCTTGACAAATCGCCCCATGCATACAATAATAAGAACTCAAAGGCGGAATTCGCCTAAAATAGTATGTTATCTATATATATTAAAGGAAATCACGTAATACAGGAGTAACTGCATGTCGAATCTCATCATTGTCGAGTCCCCGACCAAGATCCGCACCATCAAGTCCGTCCTCG
>ONFJ01000018.1 GCA_900317085.1 uncultured Eubacteriales bacterium
AAAGCCGGAAGGGGTAGGGGTCCGGGGACAGGGGAAGGTGGCTTTCTCTCACACTCTTTGGCTTCCCCTTCCCCGGGAAATCAGCTCAACAAATTCTGAGCTGTAAAAGTATAAAAGCTCCGAAAGACAGGCTTTCAGAGCATGGATGAGCCGGGGCTCAGAGGTTATAGTTTTGATGTGATGTCCTCGACGATGTCCCAGATGTCGGGTTTGTCGACGTCGACTGTGATGTCGGCGTACTGCTCGTAGAGGGCCGTGCGCTCGTCGTAGACGTCGTGGAAGGTCTGTCCTTCGGGGATGACGATGCCGCGGGTCGCGAAGTTTTTGATGCGCTTCTCGATTTCCTCGTAGGACGCTTTCAGGTAGACGACCGTGCCGATCTCTTTGAAGTGCTTCATGGCGCGGGCGCCATAGACCGCGGAGCCGCCGGTCGCGATGACCGTGTTGTGCGGAATGAGCGTCGAGTTGACCGCGTCCTCGAAAGCGGCAAAGGCCTCAGGACCCATGTCGTTGATCATGTCCTGCAGTTTGCGGCCGGACTGTTCCTGGATGACGAGGTCCGAGTCGAGGAACCCGTAAGCGAGGTTCTTCGCGAGCAGGACACCGATGGTGCTCTTGCCGCAGCCGGGCATGCCGATGAGGATGATGTTGTCTTTCATGGGGTCTCCCCTCCTGAAGTCGTTCAAATGTGACATCAGTTTATCAAAAGATGACAGTTTGGTAAAGTTACAGATTTTTTAAGATGCTGATGCTATAATACTAGCATTGAAATGAAAAGGAGTGACGAGTATGAAGTATACCGAACAGTACACATCAGAACTCGACCTGCAGAAAGCGACCGCGGAAGGCGTAGCGGTCGTCACTGACATCGTCGGCACCTGCGGCCCGCGCCCATCCGGCTCCGAACAGGAGCTGAAGGCGCAGAAAATGCTCGCCGACAAGGTGCGCCCCTACGCATCGAAAGTCGATACCGAGCCCTTCGAGGTACATCGCCAGGCATTTATGGGGTTCATTCCCTTCACCGTGGCCTGCGGCGTTGCCTCCGTCTTCGTGAACTGGTACTGGAGCCCCATCGCAGCGCTCATCCTCTGCATCCTGGCCTTCATCCCCCTGTTCTTCGAATTCCTCCGTTACGACGAGTTCAACGACTTCCTTTTCCCGAAACAGACGTCCCACAACACCTACGCGGTCATCCCGCCGGCCGGCGAGACGAAACAGCGCATCGTCATGGTGTCCCATTCGGACTCCCAGTATGAATGGACCCTCAACTGGCTCTTCGGCCAGATCAAGGGCATTGGCGATAAAGGCGGCCTCGTTGCCAAACTGGCAATCGAAATTCCGGCTGTCGTCGGCCTCGTCATTCAGACAATCTTCGCGCTGGTCTGCACCATCGTCGGCAAAGGCGTCCCGGCAGGCGTCCTGAACACGCCCCGCTGGTTCTTCGTGACCTTCTTCATCGTGAGCATCGTGTTCATCCCGCTGGAGCTCAGCTTCATCTTCTTCCAGAGCCATACGAAGAGCGTGCCCGGTGCCTCGGACAACCTCTCCGGCTGTGCGGTCAACCTGGAAACGGTCAAAGCCATGCAGGAGGCGGGCGTAGAACTCGCTCAGACCGAAGTGGTGGCCGTTTTCTCCGGTTCCGAGGAAGTTGGCCTCCGCGGCGCAAAAGCCTTTGCAAAGGCGCACAAAGAAGAATATGAGGACGTCCCCACCATCATCGTCGCTCTCGACACGTTCCGCGACCTCGAAGACATGGCCATCTACGACAGAGACCTCTCCGGTACCCTGCGCCATGACTGGCAGGTCAAGAACCTTCTGAAGAATGCTGCCCTCAACTGCGGCAGAGACCTCAAGTTCGAATCCGTTTACGTCGGCGGTTCCGACGCTGCGGCCTTTACGCGCCAGGGCTACAAAGCCTCCACTCTGGCCGCCATGAACCCCGACCCGCCCGTTTACTACCACACCCGCGGGGACACCGTGGAAAACATGAGACCGGAATGCATCGCCGTCGGCATCGACATCATGGTCGAAGCCATCTGCATGTACGACGCAGTCGGCCTGCCGGAGGAACCGGCGAAATAACCATTCCCATAAGGAGACCAATATGAGACCCAGATTAGACGACGAGCTCATCTACAAGGCAGCTCTCCCCTTCTTCGCCAAGTACGGCTACAAGAAGACGACCCTGGAGGACATCGCGAGCGCGCTCGACATGAGCAACACGAACCTGTACTCCTATGCCCGGAGCAAGCGGGACCTGTACCAGTGCTGCGTGGACTACGCCATCGACCAGTGGCAGGAGTTCGTGCGCCAGCAGACCCGGGACATCGAGGACCCGAAAGAGAAACTCGTCACGACCTGGCGCAGCGCCGTCGGCTACATCATCGGCAACGAAGAGATGATGGCGCTCCTGAAGAACGACCCGACCATCTTCCCCATGTTCCCGAACGTGGACCCCATCGAGGAGTACAACGACTGGTCCGTCCAGTACGTCAAGGAGATCCTCGAGGAAGGCATCGAGAAGGGTGTGTTCCGCGCCACCATCAACGTGGACATCGCCGCCACCATGCTCTTTGGCTGGTACAAGTACCTCATCGTCAGTTCCGTCGAAATGGAGGAGCTGGACGAGACCCTCATCGAGGAGACCTTGTCCACCCTCGGCATCATCCTCTTCGACGGCCTGCTGGTCGTTCCCGAGGAAGGTGTGTAAATCGCCACAGCAAATACGAAAGACCGCTTCGCAGGACGCGAGGCGGTCTCTTTTTGTCTGTATTGCGTTTTATGGGGCGATTTACCGCATGTATAGCAGATACCGTCCCACCTTCGGGATGCGGTCCAGGAGCCAGCACAGCAGCAGGCTCAGGCAGAACGGGACGATCATCGCGACGAGGTACGTCAGGAACGCGGAGGTCGTGTACCAGTACATGACCCGGACACAGACGAGAGTCATCGGGAAGTGCGTGAGATACATCGCGAAACTGTAACGGGCGACGAAGTTCACGGGCTTGTGTATGCCGGTCGGGATGACCGCTTCCCCGTTGTGGCGGCAGAGCAGCTCGAAGCAGCAGAGTGCGGTCACGATGAGAGGCAGCCAGCTGTACCAGACGATGTCCTGGGAGCCCAGCAGGTGCATGAAGTACTCCGTGACGTGGATCGCCAGGAAAGAAAGGACGGCGACGACGCCGAGGACCCAGCCGGGAATGTCCCGGAAGACCTTCTCGTGGACCAGGTACCCGAGGAGCACATAGGTGCCGAAGACGCCTCCGGTATAGCCGGCGTCCAGAATGGTGATGTCCGTGCTGCCGAGGCCCGGGGTGACCGTGAAGGCCACGAGGATGAAAACGACCGGGAACAGCAGGAGCTTCGCGTTGATGTGCTTGAGGCCGTTCGCGACGATCGGGATGAACAGGTAGACGCCGAGGATCATCGGCAGGTACCAGTAGTGGTCCATGGTGGGGACGTTCTCGAGGAAGATCATCTGGCGCAGGACACCGAGAACGGTAATGTCGAGCTTCGGCCAGAAGAAGTAGTCGAAGACGTTGTAGAGGATGATCCACAGTTCGGTGCAGAGCAGCAGGCGCAGGAAGTTGTGCACCCAGAAGCCCTTCGTCGCCTCTTCGTCATAGGTACGCGGCAGGAAGAAGTACCCGGTCAGGAACAGAAAGAACGGGACCGAGATGCGGGCCAGCGAGAAGAGCATGAGGACGACCATGCCCTTATAATCGCCCTGGACGCTGAATACGTCGTTTTGAGCGAAATGGAAGGTCTGTTCCACCGAGTGGCCCATACACACCAGAAAGATGCTCAGAGCGCGAATGACGTCCAGCATGAATACGCGGGGCCGGTTGAATGCCATAAAGGAAGACTCCTTTTCCACAATTTATTGAAAAAGGGCCGCCCGGAAACGGACAGCCCTTTCAGGGTTTCGTCAGGAGACCAGTTTCTCCCAGGCTTCGGTGTTGGCGTCGAAGTCCGTGATTTTGATGACTTCCTGGTTGCCGACCATGGCATCTTTCCAGGTGCCTTCGATCGGGATGGCCATGCTGCCGGACTCATAGGACCCTGCGCGGAGCAGCGTCGTGATGAGCGACAGGCAGTCGCCGGAGCTGAGGTCGGTCTTGATGCGCGGCAGGAACATGGTCATCATCTCGTTGAGCTGACTCGTGCTGAGTTTCTTGCACTTGTCGATGCACTGGGAAAGGACGAGACGCTGGCGTTCCGAACGGGCGACGTCGGTACCGACATAACGGATGCGGGCATAGCCGAGCGCCTGGTTACCGTCGAGGTTGTAGGTGCCGGGGCCCGAGTTGATCTGACCCTTGTTCGGGTTCGGAAGGCTGTAGAGCTCTTCGTTCTGGTCGTGGATGTACATGTTGAGGTACGGGAGCTCGTCCGCTGTGACATCGACCGTGACACCGCCGAGGTAGTCGATAAGGTCGATGACGAACAGGAAGTTGAAGACCGCGGTACGGTCGACGACGATGCCGTAGTTCTCGTAGATGGTGTTCGCGAGAAGGTTGGAACCGCCAAGGGCATAGGCCGCGTTCAGCTTGTCCTTGCCGTGTCCCGGGATAGTGACGTAAGAGTCACGCAGGAACGACGTCATGACGAACTTCTTGCTCTTCTTGTTGATGGTGCAGAGGATCATGGAGTCGGAACGGCCGGTGTAGTTGTCTTTCCGGGAGTCGAGACCGACGAGCAGGATGTTCATGGACTTTTCGTTCGCTTCGGACTGGTTTTCGGCGACGATCTTGGCGATGGGGTTATCGCCGAGGTCGAGGTTGCCGAGAAGGCCGTAGTACCTGCCGAAGAAACCGGCGAAGGAACCGACGACGAGCAGGATGAGGGCCAGCAGTACGATGAGGACTTTCTGCCAGACTTTGAAGCGGCTTTTTTTCTTAGCCTTCTTCTCGCCCTTTTTATTGATGCGGTTGTATTCCCGCAGTTCTTTCTTGGTCAGTGTGGTCGGGTCGACGGCCAGAGACTGGCTTTCGATGACCTTGCCGCCGGCAGCACCGGCAACGGCTTCCGCGGAGAACCCGCTATTGCGTCCCACACCGAAGTAGCCCTTCGGGCCTTCCGGCGCGGCGGGTGCCTTGGCGGGGTCAGAGATCGGGATGCCCGCTTCCCCGACGTCCGAAACACCTTCCGGAGCTTCCGCCATCTTCGCGCGGCGTTCCCGTTTGGTCTCCTCCATGAAGTGCTCGAGGGCAGCCATGGTGTCCATCTCATCGGAGTCGATGATGCGGGTGGGTTCGGAGACTTCCGATACTTCCACTTCCGGCGCTTTCGGCGTCGAATGGGAGAAGATGTCCTGAGCAAGGCGTCTGCCCTCTTCCTGGGCGGCTTCCTTGCGACGGCGCTCTTCCGGGGTGTCTGCCAGGATCTCCGCGAGGAGTTCTTCCTGGGTCTTTTCCCGATGCTCGACGGCCTTCTTCTTTGTCGCGGCCATCGCCGCGTTGGCTTCTGCCATCTCGTGGTTCTTCAGCCAGGTCTTGCTGTGGCGCTGGGAGTGCGAGTAGATGTCGATGGGTCCGTCATTGGACGGCTCGAGGTCCTGCGGCTCATAGACGCGGGATACCTTCTTCGCGGGAGACACTTTGATGTCCTCCGGCAGCTCCACGACCATGGTGGCCTGGGGGTCATCGACTTCCGGAACTTTGGCGGAAGGCATGGAGACCGTAGGCAGACGGGTGCCTGCCTTGCTTCCGGGCGTGGTGTCTCTGGTATCGTCGATCGAGAAGCTCGCGAATTCGACCGCGTCGTCGTCGACGGAAAGCGAAAACTGGGTTTCCGCATCTTTCTCCACGTTGATTCCTTTGTTTTCGGCGTCTGCGACAGCGTTGATGCCCTTGCGGAGGACGTCTGCCGGAGTCAACTTTTCATCCATAAAACAAAAACCGAAACCTTTCTCGTGTGTTACGTGTGTTAGTAGTTCGTTTTATTATAACTTAATATAGATAACGTTACAACGTGAAAACTCCACAAAAAAAGAGACACGCACCAAGGATTTTTTCCTTAGAATGTGTCTCTGTCTTGCTTTGTTGAGGCTGACGGCTGTCAGTCGATCAGCTGACGATGACGCCTTTCTGGACGTTGTAGACCTTGCCGTTCAGGAAGATCTTACCGGTGTAGTTGGTCTTGGCCACGCCTCTGCGGACGTAGTAGGACTTGCCGTTGTAACGGGCGATGCCGTTGTAACCGCGATTCACTGCACCATTGTCGAAACGGGTGATGCTTCCGTCAGGGTTCTGGACCATGCCGGTATAGTTGGTATCGACATGGCCCTCGGTGATCTTGTAGGTGACGCCGTTGTAGGTATACGTGCCGTTGTAATCGAAGTTGATCTTACCGTCTTCGTAATACCACCAGCTACCGTCTGTGTACTGAGCGATGCCGGTGTCTCTCAGACGAACCTGGCCGTTCAGGACATAGTAGTATCCGTACTCACCCTGGAAGTAGACATACAGGAAACCGGTGTAGTCGAATGCGACCGTACCGTAACGGACATACCAGTAGCCGTTCTGGTTGGAAACGATGCCTTCATACTCGAAGTTGACGCAGCCGTTCTCGAGGTAATACCAGCCGTTGTCGTTCTCGGCAAGACCGGTGAAATCGAAGTTGACCTTACCCTTCTCGATTCTCCACCAGCCGTTTTCGTTTGCGGCGATGCCGGTGTAGTCGCCCTGGATCTCTCCGGTGACGGTATTGTAAGCATACCAGTTGCCGTCTTCTTCGTTGTAACCAACGTAGAGAAGCGAGGACGGAGTTGCTGCGTTCGAACGGTTGCTGTGGACAAAAGCGACAACTGCGACCGAGACGAGCATGACAGCACTCAGAAGGATGGCAAGAACTCTGCGAGTATTCATCGAAATGTTCCGTGTCATTGTCTTTTCTCCTTCCTTTTTGATTTTTGTTTCGTCAGGTGTGTTAGGTACCTTGAAGAATATTATATCTTTTTTTAAGAAAACTGCCAAGAGAATTCTTATATACAGATTACACAAATATAAACGGACTTTACGTCAAATATTACTAAAATATGAACGCAAAGTCCGCAAGATACATATTCAGTTGGGCGATTTACCTTACGCAGCCTTGAGGTACTGCATGGAGACCCATCCGTCTACCCCGCCGACATTGACGCGACCGAAGCCGTTGGAGACCTGGGTGACCGTGACACGGGTGCCGTCAGTGACTTTGGCGACTTCCGAGTAGCTGGTGCCGGGGCCGCTGCGGACGTTCAGGTTGCTGCCGCCGGTGGAGACCACATAGTTGCCGGTCGCGGTGGGAGCCGGAGTCTGAGTCGGAGCAGTGGTCGTGGTGACGACTGCGTTGTTACCGATCGTGCCGTTGTACTTCGGGAAGTAGGTACGGGAAGCGGAAGAACCGCGGCTCTGGGACTTGGACTCACAGGAAGCCGGACGTTCAAAGTCGTAGCAGAAGCGGTAGCCGGCATTGTAAGCGCCGTTCGAGTTGTTTGCAGTAGAGCGAAGAGTTGCGAGCAGTTCGGGATATTCGTTCTGCAGTTCATAGAACATGTAGCTGAGCTGGCCATGGAGAGATGAATAGTCGAGACCGTTCGACGTGCAGTAGTTGATGAGTGCAGTTTTTCTGGACTTGTTCCACTGGCAGAGACCATAGCTGGAGCCACTGTCTCCGGACAGCGTCGGGTTGAAGTTGGACTCCTGCTCGAAGTTGGCAAGCAGACCGGCCGCTGCTGCGGTGTTCAGACCCATGTTGCGGACCAGATAGTTGTAGCAATACTCTTCATTGGTAGATGCATGAGAACGCTGCATGGTCACAAAGATGCCGGAAACCATGACGACCGTCAGAAGGACAGCGGCAAGGATCCGAAGGACGATTGCGCTGCGTTTCGTTTCTGTCATAAAGTACCTCCGAATAACTTACATACATAAATTAACGGTTCACATTATAAAGGAAGTTTAACGATTTGTCAAATTTTTGATACCTTTTTGTAATTTTTGGGCACATATCCAGTCGTATTTGCCCCCTGTTCATGCATATTGACCACAAAAAAAGTCCACATCTGTCAATGAAAACACCGAAAAATGCAGACTGTAAAGGCATTGTGCTTCACACAGACAGGTTACAAATTGTAGCCGTTTGTGTTTTATGATACAGCGTCTTCCCAGGCTTTGCGGTTGGTGGCGAAGTCGATATCGAGGACCGCCATGCCCCGGACCGTCATATCGGACCAGGAGCCGTCCACCGGGATGGCGAAGCTGTTGACCTGGAAGCTCTTGAGGCGAAGCACGAGCGAACCGAGGTTGATGACTTCCGACCGGGTGAGGTCCGTATGGACTCTCGGAAGGAACTCTGTCATGAGCGAACTCTGCTGAGCAAGCGACATGTTACCGATCTTCTCGAGAGCGTCTTCCATGACGACACGCTGGCGCTTGGTACGGCTGAAGTCGTTGTCGATCTTACGGATGCGGGCATAGGTCAGCGCCTGGTCACCGTTCAGGTGGTTCACTCCGGCACCGTTCAGGTATCCGCTGGCACCGTTGTTGATGATCTCGACTTCTTCGGGAGACAGGTCGACATCGACACCGCCGATGGCATCGACAAAGTCGACGACGACTTTGAAGTTGATGACCGCGACGCGATTGACGGGAATACCGAAGTTGTTCTTGATGGTCTGGGTCAGAAGGTTGGTGCCCCCTTTCCCGTATGCCGCGTTGATCCGGTTGTTGCCGTGTCCCGGGATGGAGACATAAGAGTCACGCAGGATGGAACAGAGAACGATCTTCTTGCTCTTCTGGTTGATAGACATCAGCATCTGGACGTCGGAACGGCCGGTGTAGGTGTCCTGGTAGGAGTCGACACCGACCAGAAGGATGGTGAAGACATCGTCGGCGATGCTCGTCGGGGCAACGATCTGTTCCCCGGCGTTGGCTTCCGCCGTCTCCGCGATGGCATTGCCTCGCTCTTCTTCCCGCAAATCGCCCAACAGTCCGGAATAGTGCGTCAGCAGGAACCCGGAAATGGCTGCAACGAGAACAAGGATGCCGAGGAGAACGAAGCCGACGATCTTCGCGACGCTTTTCTTCTCACGGGTCTTGGTGCTCATTTAAGCATTCTCCCCTCGTTTGGTGGATTTGTTGATATGGAGTTTTTCTTTGACAAAACGAAGTGCTTCCAGGGCGATCGGCTCCTTCCGAAGGATGAGGTAGCCGAGGTAGATGCCGAAGAACAGCAGTGCGGAAATGGCGAGAGTGTAGAAGTTCCGAAGGCCGAGGGCCGGGATCCAGAACGTGGCGATAAGCGCCAGTGCTGTGCCCACGAGGATCTTAAGGTAGCTGATGTCTTTCAGCATGGGCCGTACGACGCTCCAGAGAACTGCCATCTGATAAATCAGGACGGCGAGCTCTGCGACCAGGGTACCGATGGCGGCGCCGCTGGCAGCGTATTTCGGGATCAATAGGAAGTTGAGCACGAGGTCGACGACAGCGCCGACGATTTCAGAGTGCAGGACCGCCCGTTCCTTTCCTAAAGGCACCAGGATCTGGATGCCGAGGATGTTGGTGATGCCGATGAAAATGATGGTCGGCATGAGGATCTGCATGGGCTGGATGGAACCCATATAAGCTTCACCGGAGAGCAGCATGATGCCCTGGCGCGCAAAATAGATGAAGTAGACCGTAACAGGTATGGCGGCGACCATGACGAAGTCGAGCGCTTTGGAAGAAATGGTCTTGAAGTCCTTCATCCGGTTCGTCTCAACATAATAAGAGGCTCTCGGTAACAAGACCACACCCAGCGAGGTGACGATACTGACCAGGACATTCTTGATTTTGACAGCGGCATTGTAATATCCGACATCGGTGTCAGTAGTCATGAAGCCCAGCATGACGGTGTCAAGATGGGTGTAAACAGTCGTCGCAACAGCCATAGCCAGGAAGATGGCGACCGCCTTGAAGTGTGGTTTGAAGTCATAGCCTCCCACCCACTTCATGTCGATGTATTTGCGGGCGTTGACGAAGTTCAGGACATACGAGAGGCTGGATGCCACGATGGTGGTGGCAGCGTATATGATGTAGTCTCCCTGATTATGGATGAACAGGAACATGGCCACGAGGGCGATGAACTTGAAGATGATACTTCGTACGGTGATGTACGTGTACTGTTCCAGCCCACGGTACATCCACTCGATGCCGATACAGTTGAGCAGGATGGTGCTCGACATGAGGAAGTACAGCGGTTTTTCTGCCGCCAGCTTCGGGATGGTCGGGATGCAGGCGAACAGGATGACATAGGCGATGAGACTCGTGATGCCGGAGATGATGAGCAGCTCGTGGACCGTCTTGGTCAGCTTTTCACGGTTGTCCCGGACTTTGGCAACGGCCCGGACACCGTAGGTCGGGATACCGAGCATGGCGAACATGACGAAGTACTGAATAAAGGACGTGGCCATAGCCACCTTCCCCGTTCCGATGGGCGTGAGCACACGCGACACGTATGGGAAGGTGATCAGTGGGAATATGAAAGTTGAGAGCGTCAGAAGAACATTCATGAAGAAGTTCTTCTTGATCGAATTCTTCTCAATCTTAGGCATCGTGATCAGTAACTCCAGTAATGTAAAACTAATGTAAAAACGCGAAAACGCGGAATGGGCGCAATAACGCAGTATAAAATATTATAAGACTTTGCAAATGAAACTACAACAACTATTATTTTGCGGCTTTCCATTGGGCGATGGACTGCAGACGGAATTCGAATTCCCGTCTCTCCCGGTTCTTCAAGGTGGACAGGATGAGTCCTGTGAAGAGGGATATAATGCCCGAAATCGCACTGAAACCGCATACGATAAGGGTCGGGAACCGTTCGACGAGACCGGTGTGCAGGTAGTCGCTGAAGACCGGGATGAAGAAGCCGACGGCGAGCGCGATCAGGATGAGCGCGATGATGCCGAAGAACTGGAACGGTTTGTAGTCGACATAGAGCCGGAGGATGGTCCGCAGGACCTTGAGGCCGTCGGATACCGTGTTGAGCTTGCTCTCCGAGCCCTCCGGACGGTCCCGGTAGTCGATGATCTGGTTCTTCAGCGCCATGTTCTTGTCGATGGCGTGGATGGTCATCTCGGTCTCGATCTCAAAGCCCTGGGACACGACCGGGAAGGATTTCGCGAATCGGTAGCTCATCGCCCGAAGGCCCGTCATGACGTCCCGGACGTCCGAATGGAACATATTATTGATGGAAAAGCGGACCAGCGAGTTGCCGAACCCGTGGAAAGGCCGCTTGTTTTCGGTGAAGTACGTGGAAGACAGGCGGTCGCCGATGACCATGTCGATCTTGTGGTCGAGGACTTCGGCTGCCATGGCGGGGCCGGCATCGGCCGGGTACGTGTCGTCGCCGTCGACCATGATGTAGCACTCGGCGTCGATGTCCTGGAACATGCTGCGGACCACGTTCCCCTTCCCCTGCTGGGGTTCAGAGCGCACGACAGCGCCGGCGGCACGGGCAATGACAGCGGTGTCGTCGGTGGAGTTGTTGTCATAGACGTAAACGACTGCTTCGGGCAGGACCGTCTTCCAGTCGGTGACGACCTTCTCGATGGTCTGTGCTTCGTTGTAGCAGGGTACTAAGATGGCGATTCGATCCATAAGCTTCAAAGTCCTTTCGAAACGTCTGAATGATGATGGTGGAGTGTCAGGATGAGCGGCGCGCAGAACAGGAGCGGCAGCGCATACCGGACGAAGAACATCGGAGAAACGATGAACGTGAGCTGTGTCATGAAGATGGGCAGCAGCATGAACATGTACTTCCAGCCCTTGCGGGTGATGAGCCAGTAGAAGGCCGCCAGCGGGATCCAGAAACTGAACACACAAAGCGTGAACAGGATGTTGATGCCGGGCAACGCCTCGAACCGGGTGTGGAAGACGAACAGCCAGTGCTTGAAACTGTTCTGCCAGCTGTGGTTGAACTCGTCATAGGAGTGGTTGGCCATGTAAATGTCCATCTGCTTGGTCGGCGCGAACGCACTGTTGCAGATGCCGAGGGTGGCCTTCAGGTAGGTCTTCGGGTGTTTGAGGCCCTGGGTGAACCAGACCTTCAGGTAATTGCCGATGGCGTCCTCCCCCATGGTGTCCGTCCGGATGAGCCGTTTGACGTTGTCCGCGGACTCATAGCGGTAGGCCTCCTCCAGTTCGTCATACTTCAGAAGGTCGTCGATAACGGCGATATCTTCCTTCGTGAAGGCTTCGGGATGGTCGATCTTCAGTCGTGCAGTTTGCTGGAACAGCGCGCCGAATACTTCCTGTTTGCCGCCCGGGTAGACGTTCGCGGCCGGGAAAATGACCGACGGTAACAGAACGAACATGACGACCGCCGGTAAGAGGACACTGCAGACAGTGCTGAGTTTGTTGTGTACATCGCGTCTCTGCCGCAGGGCCCGTACGATGAGTACGAGATTGGCTACGGCGAGGATGTAGACCGCGGTCTTCTTGGTCAGGGGCAGCAGCACACAGAGCGCCACGAACCACCAGAGTTCCTTCTTCCCCGCCGTTCCGTCGTAGATCTTCAGGAACAGGACATAGTAGATGAGGAACAGGAACCCGAAGAACGAGTCCTTGACCATGGTGACCGCGAAGTACGCGAAGACCGGGTAGAACATGTAGAAGGCGGCGGTCAGCTTGCGGAACTTCTCGTTGAGGCTCGCCATGTAGTCCGTCGCGTAGACGAAGCTGGCCGAGAAGCAGAGCACCTGCAGGAAGTTCAGCACAAAGGAGCCGAGCTGCGGGTGGCCGACCTTCGAGGCGAGCCAGGTGGCGCCGCCATAGACGATGGACGTCAGGACCGGATGGTGGTCGTTGAGGCTGTGGACGAGGGTCGTGTCCCCTTCGTAGTAGTAAAGGGGCGCCGTGCCGTCGAGGAAGTCCTTGATCTGGTACTCGGTGTCGAGCCCGCCTTCAATGCCGGGGTACACGAGCAGCAGCAGGACCGTGTCCACGATGGCGATGTACAGAAACATCCACTTACGGTCAAACAGTTTCCAGTCCGGGATCAGGGCGTCCAGTTTCTCATAGGAGACTTTCGAAAGGAAATAGAGCACGACCGAAAACAGCGCAAACACGGCGAACACCTCCGCCACGGTCATGAACCAGGGGTATTTCCCCTCGAGTGTGAAGCCGTGGTAGAGTTCGATGTTCTGGCCCAGCACCGCCAGCGCGGCGGCGAGGAACACCAGAATGTATTTCAGAGCCGTGTTTCTCCGTGTCTTATCCATTCGTTTCTCCGTGTATTTGTTTTCTGTGATCAGTGATTAGTCAGGACCTGCTCGTACAGTTCCTGCACTTTCGCGGTGTACGTACGGCAGTCGTAAGTTTCTTTCGCAAAGCGATGGCCCTCTTCGATGATGGGCATGCATTCGTCCGGGTGGTCGAGCGCCCAGAGGATCTTGTCGGCGAGGTCAGCCGGGTCGCCGGTCTTGTAGAAGATGCCGTTCTTCCCGTCCTCGACGATCTCCAGCGTGCCGCCGGAGTCGGACGCGATGACCAGCAGCGACGCCAGCATGTTTTCGATGGTAACGCGGCCGAGGCCCTCCGAGTAGGAGCAGGTCAGGCCGATGTCACATGCTTCCCGCAGTGCGGACAGGTCGTTGACGAAGTCCTCGATAGAAACATAGTCGAGGCCGCGGGACTCCACGTACTCGTGCAGTTCTTCCGCGTAGGCGGGTTCTCCCACCGTGCCGAGGATGTGCAGCCGCAGGTCCCGGTCCGTCTTCTGCCGGGCCAGTTCCACAGCCTTGACGGCGTCCAGCTGTCCCTTGCCGGGGTGCAGTCGTCCGGCCATCAGCAGGTCCACCGTCTGGCTCTTCAGGACCGGGCGCAGCGGCAGGTCGTAGAGTTCCGTATGGATGCCGTCCTGGATGACGACCACGTCCTTCGTGACGAAGGGCTGGAACTTCTCTTTGACCGTACCGCTGATGCTGATGCAGACATCGGCGTCGTCCATGAGCTTGTGGACACGCTTCGGCCGCAAGAGTTTCCGGTGGTGGTCCTCCCAGAGGAAGTCCCGGAAATGGCATAAGTACGGCAGTTTCAGCTCTCTCGCCGCCTGCATGCCCACGCTGCACAGCAGCGAATTGTTGTGGACGAGATCCGGGTCGATCTGTCTCAGCCGGAGCTTCACTGTCTCCACACAGAGGCGATTCACGGGCACCGAGTTCAGGACCCTCTTCAGGAAGTCCAGGACCCTGTTGTCCGAGTTCAGCGTCGGCGGGATGAGGGCGTATTTATAAGGAATATCACGCTTTTTAAGTTCTGCCAGCAGCGGCCCGCGACGGTTCACGAGCACGACCGGTTCATACCGGTCACGGTCGAGGCCGTCCAGCAAATCGAGAAGTGACCGGTTCGCGCCGGTCAGATTCGGTTTATGGGTCACATAGCAGACTTTCATACGTTGGATTCTTCTTTCACTACATCGCCGAAGAGAGCTTTGACGCAGATCTCCGCGGCGTTTGGTTTGCTGTACGTCATGAACTGGTCCCGCAGTTTGCGGACGCCTTCGACTTCCGCCGGGTAGTCCATGTTCAAAATGCGGTCGATGACCTCTGCTTCGGTCCGCAGGATGCCGCCGTAGTAGACTTCCTCCGCGTCGAAGTAGACGCCTCTCTCCTCTTTGTACTGCTCCCAGTCATAGCCAAAGCAGATGAAGGGTTTCTCCAGAAGAGACCAGTCGAAGCAGATGGAAGAGTAGTCGGTGACGAGAATGTCCGCGGCGATCATGAGGTCGTTCAGCGGTTCGTAGGTCGAATAGTTCACGACGAAGTCGTCGAATTCGACGTTCATCAGCTTGGACGTGCGGTCGTGGGCGCGGAACATGATCATGTAGTCGTCGCCGAGGGCCTCACGCCATTTGTCGAAGTGGACCGGGATGTCGAGGTCGAAGGAATCTCCTCCGTTCACGCTGTCTCTCCAGGTCGGAGCGAACAGGATGACCTTCTTGTCGACGGGGATGTCGAGCTTCATGCGAAGGTCGAACCGGTCGGCTTCGGAAACGTTGAAAAGCGAGTCGTTACGCGGCATCCCGCACTCCAGGAAACAGTCCGGAGAAGCGTTCAGTGCCGTCGTATACACTCGCTTGTCGTGCTCACAGGAGACACAGAGGTAGTCGATGTCTGAATAGTCGAAGGTCCCCGAAAACTTGTCATCGTTGCCGATGGTCTTCAGGGCCACTCCGTGCCAGGTGTTGAGGTATTTGGTTTTCGGGTTCTTGAAGTTGAGGCTGCGCTCGATGTTGTTGTCGGTGATCCAGTACTTGGCCTGCAGCGCGGTCTTCACGTAGTCCGGAGAGTCCATCTGGACCATGTTCACGAACTCGCCCTGGTAGTTCTCCGGGTTGTTGAAGGCCCAGACCACGTGGAAGCGGTCATACTCCTTGTGGTTCTGCATGTACTGGAAAATGGCGTAGGGACTGCCGGAAAAGTTCTTTCCGGTGTTGGCGACGATGAGCACGAGGTTCTCGTCGATGTCCTGCGTCTTTCCGTAGGCGGTGAGCGCGGCGCTGCCCAGTTTCTCATAGGCGGCGCGGATGACGGGATGATGCTTGATCTGATAAATCAGCTTCTGTTTCGTCAGCATTACTTAATCCTTCTCTTCTCCATATAAGTCTTGTTTGATCTGCGTGGTGCTGATCTCCGGCGTTCTGGGCAGGTAGACGACTTCGACCCCTTCGTCTTTCAGAAAGTCGAATTTCCCCTCCCAGTCGTCGCCGATGACGAACGTGTCGATGTGGTACTCGTGAACGTCCGTCTTCTTCTGTTCCCAGGTCTCTTCGGGAATGACGAGGTCTACATACCGGATGGCCTCGACCAGCGTTTTGCGCTGTTCGTAGGTGAAATAGGACTTTTTCTGCTTCATGTTCCAGTTGAACTCGTCGGTCGACACGGCAACGATCAGGTAGTCACCCTGTTCCTTGCAGCGTTTCAGCATGTTGATGTGACCGTAGTGGAGCAGGTCGAAGGTGCCATAGGTAATAACACGTTTCATATTGCGGTCCTTTCTTGTGGTAAGTTTTGTGGCGATTTACTGAATCTTTTTACAGATCATCGGTGTATCTTTCCGGTAGCCGCCGGTGAGGCCGCTGGCCATCATGAACGCGATGAACGAAATGATGTATGCAGTATGTTCCATGGTGGTCGTGACGAACAGGAACACCATGAGGCAGAGACAGATGAAGGCTCTCCAGTCTCTCTTGTGGAGGCTCGCGAACAGGCCGTACACGAAGGACAGGTAATAGCCCATGAAGAACCAGATGCCGCCCTCGCAGAGGATGGCCATCGGGGAGTTCGTGAAACCGGTGTTGGAGCGGTGCTGACGACGCCAGGAGGCGTACTGAAGACGGGCTTCTATATCGCCAAAGCCGGCGCCGAACCAGACATGGTCTCTCCAGCCCTTGTAGCCGTTGCGGAAGTCCTCGGTACGGGAGCCGCCGGAACGGGAGGCCAGTTTGTCGGCGATGAGCGAGAAACCGACTGCGGCGAGCGCCAGACCGAGTACGGTGACCAGGACCAGTTGCTTCTTCGCCTTCTTCGCGGTGGCTTCGTCCTCGCTGCGGGCGCGGACGATGAGCGTAGCGTAGAGGTTGATGACGATGAGGACCATCATGAAGAGGTAGCCGGTGATGCTGAATGTGGTCAGGATGGTGCCGCAGAACCAGAGGATACGGAACCAGCGGAACTTCGTGTGGTGGTCGTTGATCATCAGGTCGAACATGAGGGCCGTGCACAGGTGCAGGCTGAACATGGGCGCTTCCGTGAAGATGCCGATGTTCCGGTAGAACCGCATGCCGTGGATGAAAAAGTCGTTCTGCCAGTGGAAGTAGATGCCGTAGAAGCTCCAGATGCGCCGGTCAGCGCCCCATTCGATGCGGAAGGGGCTCGTGGCCGGGAACCACTTCAGGACCGAGCAGGTCAGCCACATGAAGATGGAGATGAGGGCGATGACGAACACGACATCGATGTAGTGTTTGAACAGCTGCTTGATGGTCCCTCGCACCATGTGTCCGTAGAAGTACATGAACAGGATGACCAGCAGGATGATGAACTTCGCGAGGAGCCGCTTGATGTCGCCCCCGGACACCACCGCATAGATGATGATGTACGCGGACCACGCGACCGCCACCGGCAGCAGTTTCTTCAAATGCTCCCAGGCGAACACCGTCGGCAGGACGACGAGCTGGAGGCAGATGAGGCCGGTGAGGACGTACAGTGTGTAGTAGTCTCTGTCCAGCGCGAAGTAGTACACCGAGTGGGTGTTGATGATGAGTTCGAAGACGATCAGAAAGTCCAGAATGAAACTGAGCCTCTGACGCCAGACCGGATAATCGTTTGTCGTTGTCATTGAAGTCCTTTCGTGACAGCAGTGGTCAGGTAATGACCGCTGCGGGTCCATCTTGAGATGCGAAGGGCGTTTTGCTGCATTGTAGAGTATTCGTCATCGGAGAGGTTCGCAAGTACATCGCCTAAGTCTTTCAGGCTGCTGACGGTCACGCCGACGTGTTCGGCTTTCACGAAGTCCGCCACCGCTGCTTCACTCCAGACGACGACCGGGATGCCGGCAGTCAGGTAGAGCGAAAGCTTGTGGGGGTCGTTGAGCCGCAGGTAGTTGCCAAAGTTGCCGGAACAGGTCTCGATGGAAGTTCCGTCCCAGACGAGACCGAAGTCTCCCCGGAGTTCTCCGACGAGCTCATCGGGCAGGAACGAACCCATGTAAGTGACGTTGTCCTGTCCCAGGTCCTGGTACCCGACGCCGTAGAGGTTGAACCGTACGCCGTCTACATTTCCAAGCTCATTCAAATACACACACTTCTCAGGAGACAGGTTGCCGGCGATGATGACCCGGTTCCTCTCCCCGTCCCGTTCGCGATGTACGTCGGAAGCTTCCGGATCGAATGCCGTGAGGTAATCGAAAATACCAAGCGGGATGAGAGACTGTTCGGGAAGACCCTGGCCCACCAGGTACGCCTTCATTTTCTCGTTGTGACAGATGATGTAGTCCGCCGTGCGGATGAGTCGGGTCTCTTCAAGGTAGATACGCAACCGCTTCATGAGGGGAAGTTCGCTCGTGTCCTTGTAGCGCATGGTCTCGAGGTCGTGGATGAGGAATGTGACCGTGACGCCTCGTTTCCGAAGATTGCGGATGAGGTTCGGGAACAGTGCGCTGTGGGACCGCGGCGGGAACTGCAGGAGGACACTGTCGCCCTGTTGCAGACCGCTCAGCTGTTTCTTCCAGAAGCGGTAGTTGCTGAAGGTGTTCTGTACCGCGCCGAATACGGTCTTCACTTTTTTATACGGAATGACGACGTCAACAGGCTCAAAACCGATGGAGGACAGGATGTTTTCTACATCGTTCCGGGCCTTGCTTCCGGCGTTCTTCCGGGAGTGTTCCAGCGCGTCGCGCTCTTTCAGAAAGTACTGTTTCATATCGCGAAAAAACCACCAAATATAGGTTCAAAAAAAGAAATCGGGCAAGGTGTTGTGTACACCTTACCCGACATTATAACATAATATTTAAAATAAGGGAATAACTCCGAGGACAGGAACTTCCAATTGTTTGGTAACGTCTTTTTCCGTCACGATGAACGTTCTGGAAAGCACCCGGTACAGCGCGTAAGCCATAGCCAGAAGGAACCCGGCGAAGGCAGCGACTGCGGTGTATTTCCCGACATCCGGCGAGACCGGAGTGTTCTTGTAGTCCAGGTCGGAAACGATTCGGCATGAACCTGCTTCGACCGCTTTATCGATCTCCGCGGGTGCGATTTTGATGATCTCCCGGACGATCTTCTTGGAAAGTTCCAGATCATCGGTCGTGACCGAGACAGTGAACACCTGTGTATCTGTGACAGCGTCGACGGAAATGTGTTTGGCCAGCTCTTCATAGGTCATGTCGAGGCCCAGGTTCTGGACGACCTGCGAGAGGACCGTGCTTCCGGTGATGATGAAACTGTAGGTGGTCACCAGGTTCTTTGCCGAGTTGACCTGGTCGTTACTGACGAGGTTCGCGTCGGAACTGGTGTTGACGATCATGTCGACGGAAGCGTTGTACTTCTTGGTCATCGCGAAACTGCTGACCAGGAACCCGAGCAGTCCGCAGATGAGGGTGACTGCCAGCAGCAGAGCCCAGAACTTTTTGATGGCTTCCAGGACTTTGCCGAGGTCGATCTCGATCTCATCGTTTTGCTGAGCGGAACGTGTGACCGCTTCTTTTTGTGCTTCACTCATATCGCAGTTTCTCCTCTTATGCCAGACTTGCCATCGGGATGACGCCCAGGACCGGAAGGTCGAGGATCTCTTTGACATCCTCGGTCGTCACGACGAAGTGGTTCTGCATCTCACGGAACAGCGCGAAGGCGAAGGACAGTGCCAGACCGACCAGGCCCATCAGGGCGACGGTACGTTTCATACCGGGACGGATGGCGTCTTTCTTCACCTCTACCCCGCTGACCGGGTTGCATTTGCCGGCCTCGACGAGATCGTTCAGTGCGTCCGGGCCAAACCGCAGGTATGCTTCGGCGATCTGCTTCGACAGCGCGGCATCTTCCGTGATGACGGTAACTTTGACGATCTGTGAATCTGTGACCGGTTCCGCAACAGCGAGTTGCTTGAGTTCCAGAGAAGTCATATCGAGGCCAAGCTCGTTGATGACCTGGTTCTGGACCTTACTGCTGTTGAGAATGCGGGAATAGGTCTTGGCAAGGCCTTTCGCCGAGTTGACGTACTCGTTGCTGACGCTCTGGTCGACCGTCTCTACATTATTGGTCTGGACGATCATGTTGACCGAAGCCTGATACTTCGGTGTGACCAGGAACTGGGAGTACAGGAACCCGAGGATGGCAAAGATGAGAGTGACTGCCACGATGAGGATCCAGTGGTCCCTGACTGCGTTCTTGATTTTCCGAAACGAAAGTTCCAGCGTATCCTGATCTCCGGTCTGAGGAGAGTTCGGATAGCCGGAAGGATAGCCGCCGGTGGCAGCCTGCGCGGCTTCCATGGCGGCCTCGTAAGCTACTTTATAAGCGGCCTCAAAGGCAGCGTTTTGGGTTTCGCTCATTTTACCTGCCCCTTATCTACCGTGTATTTCTGTCCGTTGAGGACCACGGGACCGACATAATTGAACTGGACTTCCCCGTTCTGGACGAACCATTTGCCCTTCGCGTTCGGCGCGAGACCGTTAAACGTGAGGTCGACCTGTCCGTCCTTGATCATGAACGTGCCGTTCTGGCTCTCGAAGAGACCCTGATACAGGAAATCGACGAGACCGTTCGTGATCTTCCAGGTGCCGAACTGGTTGCCGGCGAGCCCGTTGAAGGTCGTATCCAGTTTATCGTTGACATAGTAGCCCCACTTGCCGTCGGTGCCCTGCTTGACAACGCGGGTCGGTGTGACCTGGATCTTGCTGATGGTCGTCTCGTAGGCATAGGACGTGGTGGAAGGCGTTTCTTCGAAGACCAGCTGGTCGTTGGTCTTGCCAAGCACTTTGATCATGGATTCCATCTCGGTCAGCGGGACTTTGGAGCTGACTTTGACGGCCGGCAGCGTCTCATAGCCCATTTTTGCGGAGTCCGCGCTGAAGGTGACCGTGTTGTCGATGGTGACGTTCATCGCCGAACCGTCGCTGGAGATGTCGAGGTAACCGATGTCCAGCGTACCGGGGCCCGTGATGGTGCAGCCGGTGTTGTAGCCGATAGACTCGAGCGACAGGTAGTCAAGGGAGTTGGTCCCGACCACGTTGAGCTTGAAGTCCTCGCCCATGTTGGTGATGGTCAGCGAATAGTGCGTGTTATCTTTGCTGAGCTCCACATTTTTGAAGGTCAGCGTGTTGGTGGTTTTGTCGTAGGTGATGCCCTTGACGTCCGTGTTCAGGATGATGCCGGACAGGTAGATGAACTTGAGGTCTTCCTTGTCCTTCGAAACCAGGGTGATCTCCGCTGTGTGTTTCCCGTCCGCCGGGCCTTGCTCCGCCTTTGCAGACATTCCGGACCCCGCGGTCAGGGTCGTCAGGAACAGAGCGCATGCGAGGAAAGCCGCAAGCACGACGATGAGGACAGTATTCTTTTTGACAGAATAGTAGGTCATTTGGTTGCTCCTGTGAATGAATGATAGAGGCGATTGAGGTCGATGTATTCGGACTCGGCACCATACTTCGCGCCGTTCCCTTTATCGGTATATTGCCACATCGTGATTTTGCCGTCAATAGAATTCATATATTTTCCATAACCGGTGTTAGGGAAATTATAGCTTCCGGTATCGTTATAATAGGCGACCCAGAACGGGGCGTGGATCTTGCTCGCGATGAGGTTGTTCTGCAGCCAGGAAACGGAGCAGTAGACCATGGGCTTGTAGCCGGCCTTCTGGATGAGGTCGCAGTAGTAGTTCGTGACGTCGGTCAGTTCCTGAGCGGTCATGTTGAGCTTGTAGTTGCTCTCGAGCTCGAGGTCCAGACAGACATAGCCGTTGATCTTCTTGCCCTTCAGGATGCTGACGAGGTAGTCGGCCTGCGTCTTGGCCTTGGTCATGGCCGCGTCCTTCGAGGTGTTGTAATGGAACGTGGCGAACTGGTAGACACCGTAGTCGATGCCGTACACTTCGCACTGCTGGGAGTTGTAGTCGAACTTGACGTCCTTGGAGGTCGCATAAGCGGCTCTCATCATGACGCCTTTGACGCCGGAGGACTTCATGGTGCCGAAGTTGATGTCGCCGTTCCACTTGGAGATGTCGACGACGATGCCCTTCGCTTCGATGACGACGTTGCCGTTCTGGTCGGTGATGATGTCGTTGTTGGCGAGGTTTGCCTTCTGCTGCGCCGTCAGTTTGCCGGAAGACGAAGAACTGCTGCTCTTGCCTGCCGTCGTGTCTTCGATGGCGATGCCGTTCTTGGGCGATGCAGTCACTCGGTTCTCCTTGATGGTGTAGCCCTGATAGGTGCCGTTGTAGCTGAAGTCGATGACACCCTTCCTCACATACCAGGTGCCGAACTCGTTCTTCACAAGTCCGGTCCGGGAGTAGTCGACCTTACCGTCTTTGAAGTAATACCACTTGCCGCTCTCGTCCGATGCCAGTCCGTTGAAGGCGAAGTTGACTTTGCCATTCTCGATGCGCCAGCTGCCGTACTCGTTGCTCTTCATGCCGGTGTAGTCGAAGTTGACCATGCCATAGAGGCAGTACCACCAGCCGTATTCGTTCTTGTAGACGCCGGTGTTGTCAAAACGGACCTTGCCGTCGACGATGCGGTACCAGCCGTTATCGTTCTGAGCAATGCCCGTGTAGTTGAAGTCGACCTTGCCGTTGACAGTACGCCACCAGCCATAGTCGTTCCAGGCAATACCGGTATAGCTCACACGGGTGTTGCCCTTGTAAGTCCACCAGATATTGCTTTTGGAGTCATACAGTTTTACTTCCAGCCCTTTGCAGGTGGTGACTTTCTTGAGAGAAGCCGCTTCCGACTTGGTCGCGGGCATGGCAAACATCCCGAGCACGAGTGCCAGGATGATCAGGAGAACGGCGAACACAGTGACCAGTTTTGTGTTCTGTTTGCGTTCAGTAATCTGAGTGTTAACCGCCAATTGTTTTTCCTTTCGATTTTCAAAGGCCTGCAACATGGAAAACAGACCATGACCCTATTATTGATAACAATTATAACAGTAAAAACCGAAATTGTGAACCCGCTAGATAGTGTACATAAACCACGTAGAAACAACAAAATGAGCAGTTTTTGTACCATACACGTGTCTGTTCCCCACCATTCGAATGTTACAAAAGATTACAAAACGGTGTCAGGAAACGAAAACATACCCGCCGAAAGAGCTTCGGCGGGTATGCAGCTATATATGAATTGTGTGTTTTAAATCGAGTTTACAGGAACGTTAATTCTGGACGAGACCGGAAACGATGGTGTAGACGTTGCCGATGCTGTCAGCGAACGGACCGGTGTAGCCGAAGTCGACCTTACCGTTGGTGACCTTCCACAGGCCTTTTTCGTTCTGATAGATGCCATTGGCGCTGAAGTTGACCTTACCGTTCTCAACTCTCCACCAGCCGTTCTCGTTCGGAGCAATACCGGTGTAGTCCCATGCGACCTTGTTGCCGTTGTAAGCATACCAGTTGTTGCCGGAACCTTTGACGACCAGCTTGCTGGAGTCATAGTTGGTGGAATAGCCGTTGTTCGCGGAAGAAGCGACCTGGCCAGCGACGATGGTGTAGGTCTTGCCGTTGGCATTGACGACACCATACTTCGCGAAGTTGACTTTACCTTTTTCTACATAGAACTCGCCGTTGTTGTTGCTGAAGACGCCGGTAGCGTTCCAGTCAAGGCGACCGCGGACGATTCTCCACCAGCCGTTGCCGTTGGGAGCGATGCCGGTGTAGTCCCAGGCGATCGTGTTGCCGTCGAAGGCATACCAGTTTCCGTCGGGAGCCTGCTTGACGGTCAGATCGTTGCAATCATACTGTTTGTACTTGTAGTCTTTTTCGAGGGTAGCTTTACCGTCACGGATGACGTACGTTTTCTTGTTGTAAGTTACGGTGTCATTCTTGTCGAAGTTGACCTTACCGTTTTCAACCCACCAGTTACCGTAGCTGTTGCTGAAGACGCCGTTGGCTTTGAAGTTAACTTTACCTTTAACGACTCTCCACCAGCCAAGGTTGTTCTTGGCGATGCCGGTGTACTTGTAGTTGATCTTGTTGTTGGACTTGTTGAAGGTGTACCAGTTCTTGTCCTTGGCCTGCTTGACGACGAGAGTCTCCTCGATCGGAGTCGCTGCCTTCGCAGTGGTGGAACCGGTGGTCATGACGAGCGCACCGAAGACGGTGACCATCATGAGGGCTGCAAGGATGACTGCCCAGATTTTCTGTGTGACCTTTGTCATTGTGATTACACTCCTTTGTTGATTTTTATCTTCTGATTTCTGTTTCTGGCTGTGCGACTACCCCCGTAGTCTTTGACACATCGTGTCCGCACAACCGCGATTAAGCACCTCTATAGTAAACGAAACAGAAAAAATGCGCAATAGGCATTTTAAATAAATTTCAAAAAACCATTTTTACGGGTTGCGCCAAAAGGATATTCAAAAACGATATGTTATGAAAACGGCTTAACTACGTCGTTTTCAAGGCATTCTAATTATCCAAGTAGTTTAAACAAATGTAATAAATTGTGTTCAATATATCGCCAAAATCAGCCTGATTATTGTAACGATAAATCGGACACTCAAAGATTATAAAATTTTGATAATCCGTTTTATCGGACCGTAAAATTTTCTTCGAAGTGTCCCTTTTTTAGCATTTTCAATTCTATATATCCTATGCTACTATGGTGCCACGGTCGACATCTGTCAGGCCGCAAACACACAATGCACATACACACAGACACACAAACAAAACTCAGAAAGGGGTGCTGCCTGATGACATCTAATTGGAAAACCGTACGGAATACGCTGGTCTGGCTGATCGTCGCCATGATCACGATGGGGATCGTGATTTCCAGTCCGTACATCATGAAATCGTCTGCAGCCTCCCTCCCCACCGTCAAAAGCTGTAAAGGACTCACCGTCCAGAAATCCGGCAAAGACTGGGTCACAGTCAACGCAAAGGGCGCCCAGGTGAACTACACTGGTGTGGCATCCAACAACCTTGGCTGGTGGCGCGTCGAAAACGGAAAAGTGAACTTTAAGGCTACCGGCATCTACCAGAACGATTATGGATGGTGGCGTGTCGAGACCGGTAAAGTGAACTTCAAAGCGAACCAGATCTACCAGAACAGTTTCGGCTGGTGGAAGACGAC